>JAGQPF010000147.1 GCA_020426845.1 Planctomycetales bacterium | reverse complement strand
TTCTCGGCCTCCACTTCCTCGACCGGACCTTCGAGCTCGACGATTAGCATCGCCTCGGCGTCACGAGGATAACCGGCCTGCACGGCGGCGTCCGCGGCGTCCATGGCCAGTCGGTCCATGATCTCGAGCGCGCCGGGCAACAGCCCGGAGGCCACGATCAAGGCGACAGCGTTGCCAGCCTTTTCCAACGAGTCGTAAGCGGCCTGCAACGTGAAGAAGCACTCGGGCTTGGCCAGCAACCGCAGGGTGACCTCCAACGCGACGCCGAACAGTCCTTCGCTGCCGACGAACATGCCGGTCAGATCCTCGCCGGCCGGCTCCAGACTGTCGCCGCCCAACTCGCACACTTCGCCGCTGGGCAGCACGACCTTGACGCCCAGCACGTGGTTGGAGGTCATGCCGTACTTCAGGCAGTGGGCGCCGCCGGAGTTGAAGGCGATGTTGCCGCCGATGGTGCACACCGGGCCGCTCGAGGGATCCGGCGCATAGTAGAGTCCGTGTTTGGCCGCGAGCGTCGAGACCGTCGTGTTAATCACGCCCGGCTCGACAACCGCGACTCGCTCGACCGGGTCGTAACGAACGACTCGCTTGAGCCGATTCATCGCAATGACAACGCCTTGCTCCACCGGCACGGAGCCACCGCTGAGGCTGGTGCCGCTGCCGCGCGCCATGAAGGGGACTTCATGCCGAGCGCACAGCTTGACGGTGTCGATCACTTCTTGCTGGGTCTCGGCGAGCACCACCGCGGCGGGCTGGGACCGGAACGCGGTCAGCCCGTCGGACTCGTAGGGTGCGAGCTCCGCGCGGGAACGCAGCAGCCGTTCCCGCGGATAGATCTCGCCCAAGGCGTTCAGAAAGTCGTCGGATAGCATCGAAAACCTGCGGGACCGAATTAATTCTCCGCGGCTGCGGCGGCTGCGGCGAAATCTCCACCCAGCACAATCACCAGCTTGGCGGGATTGATGTGCTTTTTGAGGGCGTTGTTGACCTGCTCCACCGTGAGCTTGGCGACCTTCTCCTCGTGCTCTTTGGAGTCGCT
This sequence comes from Planctomycetales bacterium, assembly GCA_020426845.1. Taxonomy (GTDB): domain Bacteria; phylum Planctomycetota; class Planctomycetia; order Pirellulales; family Pirellulaceae; genus JAGQPF01. The sequence continues at coordinate 36,104 of JAGQPF010000147.1, read as the reverse complement.
GGTGTCACGATCGAGATGCACGTAGCTCGACAGCATGCCGAGCAATCCGGAGTCTTGAGAGCGGGACAGCAGACGCGAGTTCAAGTAGCCCTGTTTGGCGCGATCGAGCTCCTCGGCGTCGATGCCGTCCTTAAGCAGCTTGTCCAACTCTTCGCGAATCACCTTGGTGAGCTGATCCGTCTTGGTGGGATTCATGATGGCCTGAATGGCGAACTGCGCGTTCTCGTCCTCGGCGCTAGCCCGGAAAATCGAGCCGACGCCATAGGAGAGGCCTTCCTGTTGGCGAACGCGATTGCCCAAACGCGAGCTGAGCGAGCCGCCGCCGAGGATGTAGTTGCCGATCACCAACGCTTCGTAGTCCTCGTGCCGATCGTTCATCGGGAATCGCATCGACGCCAAGTAGATCGCATTGGCCTTGTCGGGGGTGTTGATCTTTTCGATACGGCCTTCAACGCCTTGCGGCGCCGGATTCGGAATGCGCGCATACGGCTTGTCGCTGACCCAATTGGTGAACGCGCTGGCAAGCGGTTCGTGGATCTCATCGGGATCGAAGTCGCCGACGACCGCCAGCTCGATGTGCGAGGCGCTCAGGAACTCGCGATGCAGCCGTTCGACCTGCTCCAATTTGACCGACTTCCAGCGCTCCAACTGCTCCTCGATGGTCGGCAGGTAAAGCACGTGTCCTTTGGGGTGAGCGCTCATGGCCCGACGAATGCGATTGGACGCCAGGGAGTTGGGGTCGGTTTTTGAGGCTTCGAGCTGCGTGATCTGTTGACTGCGCAGCACTTCGAATTCCTTCTCGCCCAACGCGGGCTCGCGCAGCACTTGGCGCAGCAGCTCGAGCACGGGGACCAGATGCTCCCGCTTGGTCTCGACGGTGAAACTTGCCTCGCCCGCGTCGCCGCTGCCGTGGATCACGGCGCTGTACTTGGTGAGCTCGTCTTGCAGTTGTTCGAAGGAAAGCTGCTTGGTGCCTTGAGTCATCAAGGTGGGCAGCAAATCGGTGGCTGTCTCCAAGCCCTTGAGCGAGTCCCCGTCGCCGTAGCGCACCGCGAGGCTCAAGCGCACCCGCGAGCCACGCGACTTCTTCGGCAGCATGGCAACTTTGACGCCCGGCGAGAGGTTGGTCCGCGCCGTGCGCTGCTTGATGTTTTCGAACGACGGGTCGAACGCCTCTCCCGCCTCGACCGCTTCGCGGCCTTTGTACGCTGCAAGTTCGGCGGACAGGTTGGGGCTTTCCGGGATGGCGGCTCGTTGAGGGCCGTCCGTGGGAATGAACAGGCCGACCGTCCGGTTGTTGCGGACCAGATAATTCTTCGCAACGCGTTGAACGTCCTCGAGCGTCACTTTCGCGATGCGGTCGCGATGCAGGTAACGCATCCGCCAATCGCCCCGCGCCGCCCATTCGCTGAGACTGGATGCCATGCGGGCCGCGTTGGCGGCCTCTTTCTCGAAGTTCTCGCCAATCTCTTGTTTGGCGCGAGCGAGCTCCGCGTCGGTGACGCCTTCTTCGCCAATCTGCTCCACCAACGACAACAGGCTGCGCCGCAGCTCCTCGATGTCCATGGATTGTGGCGCCTCGGCGAGAACCCACAACAAGCCCGGGTCGTGCGTGTCGTAGGACATGGCGTAAACACCGGTCGCCTTCTTGGTCTCGACCAGTTGCTTGTACATTCGCCCGGCCGGCTCGGTGCCGAGAATGTTGGCGATGATGTCAGCGGCCGGAAAGTCCTCGTGCGACACGGCCGGCACGTGGTAGCAGGCGCCGACCAGCTGCACGTCGCCAACGCGACGGACCACAACCGTTCGCTCGCCATCCTGCGCGGGCTCGATCGTGTAGGTCTTGTCGAGCTGGCCGCTCGGCTTGTCGAGGGCGCCGAAGTGTTTTTCGATCAGCTTGAGCGCCGCATCGGTTTTAAACTTGCCGGTCACAATCACGACAATGTTGTCGACGCGGTAGTGCTTGCGATAGAACTCGCGGAGATTGACGATTGGCACACGCTCGATGTCGCTGCGGTTGCCGATGGTCGAGCGGCCGTAGTTGTGCCATTCGTAGGTGGCCGCCTGCATCCGCTGCATGAGCACGCGCTGCGGGCTATTTTCGCCTCGCTCGAATTCGTTGCGGACGACGCTGAATTCGGAGGCGAGGTCTTCGGCCTTGATAAAGCTGTTCACGAGCCGGTCCGCCTCGAGACTCAGGGCGAACTCGAGGTTCTCATGGTCCTCATCGGCCGACAAGGTCTCGTAGTAGTTGGTGCGGTCGAGCCAAGTGGTCCCGTTGAAGCTGGCCCCGCGGTCTTGCAACACTTTGGGAATGTCCGGGTGTTGCGGAGTGCCTTTAAACAGCATGTGCTCCAGCAGATGGGCCATGCCAGCTTCGCCGTAGCCCTCGTGCCGCGATCCGACCAGGACGGTCATGTTGACCGTGACGCTGGAGGAGGACGGGTCGGGCATCAGCAGCACTTTGGCGCCGTTTTTCAATTCGTATTGGGTGACGCCCTCCACACTGGCGACTTGAGGCAACTCGGCGGCGGCAATGAGCGGCAACAGGCAAATGATGGCGAACGACGCGATTCGCGTGTGCATCGTGATTCCCTTCAAGGTGACAGCAGAAAACGGAAACGTGTGCTCCACTCTGCGCAACGGCGCCAATCACCATTGCGCGGTAAAAAGATGAATGCGGCTTGTGGACGGCAGCGAGAATTCCGAGAAGTTCGAGAATTCCGAGAAGTCCGATTTTGCCGCCCCTCCATTAGAGAGAATCCGATTGGCGTCCGGTAGATGGGAGGCCGCTCGGGTTAAAACCACAGGCTTGAGCTACGTTTGGAGGTGCTCGCCGCATCCGCGCCCTGCGTTGGCCTGCCGGCCTGACTGACTGCAGCACGGCCAGGATGCCAGACTGCCGGGATGCCTGACGGCGACACATCCGAACGAGCGGCGGCTCTTGCCGGCTGACTCCCTATTTTAAAGCGTCCTCACTGGCCTCACCGGGCCTGAACGGCCCCGGCCCCTCACACTGCGAGTACTTGGCGATGAGCGTTGCGATTGTCACTGGATCGGCGGGATTGATTGGCGCCGAGGCGTCGAGGTTCTTCCATGGCCAAGGGTATCGGGTCGTGGGTGTGGACAACGATATGCGTCGCTCGTTTTTCGGCGATGAGGCATCGACCGACTGGAGCCGTCGCCAACTCGAGTCGACACTGGAGAACTACGAGCATGTGTCACTCGACATTCGCGACCGCGAAAACGTCGAGGCCCTGTTCGCCAAGCACGGCTCGGACATTGCCGTCGTGATACACACGGCGGCCCAGCCCTCGCATGACTGGGCGGCTCGGGACCCCCACACGGACTTTACGGTCAACGCCAACGGCACGTTGACATTGCTGGAGGCGACGCGACGCTCCTGTCCGCAGGCGTCTTTCATCTTTACGTCCACCAACAAGGTGTATGGGGACAACCCCAACTTGTTGCCGCTGGTGGAGCTTGAGACGCGATGGGAGATCGCCGAGGACCATCCGTACTTCGCGCACGGAATCGACGAGCAGATGTCGGTCGATCACACCAAGCACTCCTTGTTCGGGGCCTCCAAGTTGGCCGCCGACGCGCTGGTGCAGGAGTACGGACGCTACTTCAACATGCGGACGGCCTGCTTCCGCGGCGGCTGCCTGACCGGCCCCGGTCACTCCGGGGCCAAGCTGCACGGCTTCCTCTCCTACTTGGCCAAGTGCGCCGTGTCCGGCTTGCCCTACACGGTGCTGGGTTACAAGGGAAAGCAAGTTCGCGACAACATCCATTCGCACGATTTGGTGCAGATGTTTTGGCACTTTCACCGCGAGCCGCGATGCGGCGAGGTTTACAACGCCGGGGGAGGTCGCCACGCCAATTGCTCGATGCAAGAGGCGATCACGTTGCTCGAGGAACTGACGGGCAACAAGATGAATGTGACGTACTCCGACGAGAATCGCATCGGAGACCACATTTGGTACATCAGCGACACTCGCAAGTTCCAGCAGCATTATCCCGGCTGGAGCTACCAGTACGATCTGCGACGCACGTTGGAAGAGATTGTCTCCGCGGCTCAGACCGCCGGCAGCCAGGGCTAACAGCCCACTGGCAATCGTATTGGCCTTCGCATGGCGCGGGCTGCCAAATCGATTGCCGGAATAGGTGTGTTTCAACGGTGGTTGTTACGCCCGTTGAAAAACACCCCACTGGCAATCGTACCGGCCTTCGCATGGCGCGGAGCTGCCAAATCGATTGCCGGAATAGGTGTGTTTCAACGGCGGTTGTTACACCCTGTTAAAAATCCTCTCGATTTTCGCGCACGTCCTTCGTGCTGTTTCGGCGACGGATTGTTGTGTCGTGGGACACGCACTCACGGCGTTTCGGGGGGTGCTTTCCCCCAGGGCGAGCAGTGTTTGCCTAGTTGGGAGGTGGTGTTTGCTTGGCGCGAGATGCGAGCAATGGCGTGGCAGCGACGTTCATCACCATTCATTGCATGCACTTGTGAGCAAGCGTTGCAATTGAGCGCACAATACATGTGTAAACCGTTCGCACGGGATGTTTCGTGGCATTGCGCTCGAATGTTAACCCACCCGCGATAGGGGCTTGCGCGACTTGCAATTCAATCGCTCCGTGCCGGTATTGAGACTGACACCTAGGTGCTGCCTGCTCGTTTCTCTCCTTTGTTGGGGATGATCACATCGACCATTTGGGGAGGTGTTGAGTTCGTGCATTGATATCCATTGGCGGCAACGCATCATAACCGGCAGTCGTTCAACGGTAAGAATTCATGGAGCGCGCGGGCTAGTCCTTAAAATCAAATACAGATAGATTAGGTCAACACTCGCATTAGTTGAGTGACAAAAAGAGTGAATGGTTTGGCGAGGGGACTCATCAACCATGGAGAGAATTTGTGGCCAAGAAGAAAAGTGTGCGTCGTTCAGTTCGAGCCTCGAAGAGTGAGGATGGGGTGAACAAGACGCAAGAGATCAAGGATTACATGCGTGAGCATCCCGGGGCCGGGCCCAAGGAAGTTGCAAGCGAACTCAACAAAAAGGGCATTGAGGTTTCGGCTCAATATGTGAGCACGATCAAGAGCCTCCATAAGCGGAGAGCGACTTCGTTGCCGGCCCTTGAAAGTGAAGACATTTCGCTGGCATCGATCCTTGCGGCCAAACGGCTGGTCGAGGAAGTTGGCAGTGTGGCCAAGGCTCGCGCAGCGTTGGAAGCTTTGAGCATGCTCTCGTAAGCAGCTCCCTGATGATGCGGTGGGGCGACCGCATCCAAGGGACGGTTTCGCTTCGAATGATCGAGTAAACGAATGATCGGATGCGGTGGGGCGACCGCGTCCAGGTCGAGTTTTCTGATTGAATGATGGGATGCGGTGGGGCGACCGCACCTATCGAGAGAGCTCCGCACTCTTTATGGGGCTCATGCCAGCCGCAGCCATCTTGAGGCTCGGTCCCGTTTCAACGCTGCCGATGAAGGTAGTCGACAAACAAATCTCTCAGCCCGCCTCGCGTCTCCGCAATCACATACTCGCAGGTGTTGCGGTGCGCTATCTCTTCCACCTGGCTGCGAAACTGCTGAAAGACCTTTAGGTAGGCGTCACGCAAGTCTTCGGTCTGAGTTAACAGCCGGTCGTCGGATTCCAGTCCGAGAAAGCGCACCATGCCTTCGAACTCGAAACGTAATTCGTGCGCATGGAGCACATGGAACAGCACCACCTCGTGCCTGCCGTAGCGCAGCCGCTGCAGTGCCGCCTCCAACTGCTCGAGGTCAACGCCCAGCAAGTCGCTAAAGATGACGACGATCTCTCGCCGCTGGATGCGCGCCGCTAGCGCGTTGATCGCGCCCGGCGCATCGGTCCGGTGCTCGGGCTCGGTTTCGTCGAGTCGCCGCGTCATCCGATGAATCTGTCCCATCGAGTTGCTCGGCGGCACGTGCTCGTGTAGGTGGCTGTCAAACGTCGCGAACGAGACCTTGTCGTTTTGGCGGAGCACCGAGTAGCCGAGTGTCGTTAGCGCCCGCGCGGCGAACAGCAGCTTTTGCTCGTCGCCGTCGCCATAGCGCATTGAGGCGCTGACGTCCAGCAGCAGGTGGCAGACGAAGTTTGTCTCGAGTTCGTATTGCTTCAGGAAGAACTTTTCCCGCGCGAAGTAGACTCGCCAATCGATGTGCCGCGGATCGTCGCCGGGCACGTACTCGCGGTGCCCGGAGAACTCGACCGCAAACCCCGACAGGGGCGACTTGTGCGCGCCGGCGAGATTGCCGATCACCAGCCCTTGCGGATGCAATGGCTGCTCCGCGACGTAGCTCAGCACAGCCGGGTCGAGATAGCGGGAGAGCACGGGGGTGGTCATCGCAGCGCCTCTTCCATGTTTTCCAACTGCCCTTTGAAATTAGGAAACGGGCTGCTCGTACTTTTTGTCGGCTGGCACTTCTTCGAGCAGCATTTCGATCAGCTGCTCGCTGCCCATGCCGTTGGCCTGTGCCGTGTAGTTGGCCGCCAAGCGGTGGCGCAGCGCCGAGGTGGCGATCGCTCGGACGTCCTCCACGGTGGCGTGCGGCTTGCCGTAGAGCACGGCGCGAGCCTTTGCGCAGGTGACCAGCGTGAGCACGCCGCGCGGCCCGGCCCCCCAGCTGACCCAACGGTTGACGAACTCGGCCGCCTCCTCCGTGTTTGGCCGCGACGCCCTCGCGAGCGCCCAGGCATAACCCAACACCTGGTCACTCACCGGCACGCGGCGGACCAGGCTTTGCATCTCAATGATTTGCGATCCGGTCATGATGGACCGAATTTCATCGGACTGCCCTGAGGTCACGCGTCGGGCGATCTCCCATTCCTCGGCGCCGGTCGGATAGTCGACCTTGATGTGCAGCAGAAAGCGGTCCAGCTGTGCTTCCGGCAGCGGGTACGTGCCTTCCTGCTCCAGCGGGTTTTGTGTGGCGAGCACGAAGAAGGGGGCGGGCAGCGAGTGCATCTTGCCGCCGGCGCTGACTTGGCGCTCCTGCATCGCTTCGAGCATCGCGGCCTGCGTTTTGGGCGGTGTTCGGTTGATTTCGTCGGCCAACAGCAGGTTCGCAAAAATCGGACCCGGCAGAAAGCGATACTCGCGCTGATGCGTCTCGGGATCCTCTTGAATCACTTCGGCGCCGGTGACATCGCTTGGCATCAGGTCGGGAGTGAACTGAATGCGTTTGAAGGACAGGTCCAACGCGCGAGCCAAGGAGCTGACCAACAGGGTCTTCGCCAATCCGGGTACGCCCTCAAGCAAGGCGTGACCCGAGGACAGCATGGCGATCAGCACCTGCTCAATGACGGTATCCTGTCCCACGATCACTTTGCCGAGTTCGTCGCGCATGGCGCGATACGCTTGGCTGCATTTTTCGACGGCGGCCAAGTCGTCGGAGGGAAGGGAGTGTTCGCTGCTGCTCATGTTGCTCTCGAGACTCGTTTGTTTGGCTGTCGTTCATATGTGGAGGTCATTGGCCGCGTTCGAAGTAACGACGCAGCCGCTCCTCATAACCGCGAGGCGCCGATTGTCGGGCCCGAGCGCGGATCGCTTGTTGCAGGGCGGGCGGCAGTTTGGCGAACCATGGCTCTCCCTCCACCTGCCGCATCTCGATGTTGCGGTCTTCGTTGTCGGTGGCGGTGGCGCGTTCCGAGCCGACTGCCGAGTCGGCGGCGGGCTGTTCGTCATTCTTGTCGGGCGAAGACTCGCTGGAGCGGGTCTCGGCGCCGGGGGACGATGTGCTGCCGTCGGCCGCCGTGCCCTCGCCGGGAGGTTGCGACTCCAACGCCTCCTTGGCCTGTTGCAGCGCTTGGTTGCCTGCGATTTGATTGGCCGTCGCTTGCGCCGAGGGCGGCACCAAGCTCGTTCCCAGTTCTTGCGGTCCGGAGCCGACTTGATTTTGCGCCTCACCGGACTGCTGGCCCTGGCCGGCGCCGCTTTGGCCTTCCGCCTGATTCTCGCTCTGACCCGGCTCACCAGGACCCGCCTCGGAGGCCTGGCCTCCTTCTTCCGTCGATGCTTCTTGGCCGTTCTCACCGGGCGGGTTCGAGTTGGCGGGAGCGGCTTCGGCCGTTTGGGCATTGGAGTTGGCGTCGCCCTTGGCCGCGGCGGCTTGCTGTGCATCGGCGCCCTCTTGGTTCGGCGCGGGCTGCATCTTGCCTTCTGGACGCAGCGGCTCGTTTTGCGGCAACTCGGACGCTTTCTCCAAACCGCGTCGGATCGGTTCGTTGACCACCTCAGCTTGTCCCGAGATCTGAACGGCGCCTTGACCCGTGGCTTGGGCAGCGGCAGCGAATTGTCGAGTCGCTTCTTCGAGCGAGCGCGCCGCCTCGCGCCGATCGGCGAGGTGCGGATCCGCTTCGCCCTTTTCCTTGGCATCGGCCGCGCGCTGTGAGAGTTCGTTGAGCTGCTTCGCCTTGTCGGCGATCTCGTCCCTGGCTTGTTGTTGATCGCGAGCCAAGTCCGACAGCGCGGCGGCGATGTCAAAGTCGCGTCGAATCTGTTGCTCTCTGGCGGCGAGGCTGGCGACAGCGCGCTCCAAGGAGCGCTGCTGACCGGGCGTTGCCTCTCCGCTCGCCGGGGCGGTTGGGTCGCCTTCGGCTGCCTCACCCGGTTTGCTCTCGGACGCGTCGTCGGCAGGCGCCGCTGGATGCTCTTCTGGATCGCCGTCCGCGGCACGTTGGGCTTGCTGCGCGGCCTGACGCAACGCGCGTGCCGCGGCGGGGTCGAGTCCCGCTGCGGACTGCGCGAGTTTTCGCGACTCGGCGGCGAGGTCTGCCTGTTCCTTGCGCTGTTCGTTCCGCACTTGTGCCAGCGACTGTTGCAGAGCGTCCTTGGCATCCGCGAGGAAGGACTTGGTTTGTTGTTGTGCCTGCTTGGCGGCATCGGGGTCGCCAGCCTGTAGCTGTTGTCGCGCGCCCTCGGCCGCCTGTTGAGCTTTGGCCAGCGCGGCGCGCGCCGGCTCGCTGTTGGGAGTTTGCTCGACTTGACGGCCCGCGCGGCTGGCGGCGTCGGCAACCTGCTGTTGCGCGTCGGCGTTAGGCTGGCCGGGCTCTGCATTGGTCGTCGCTTCGACCTGACTAGCGGTGCGCTGCGTGGCATCTTCAAGGGCCTGTGCGACGCGAGTCTGCGCCTCTTTCATCTTCGCGGGTGAGTCGAGCAGCGCGGAGCGAGCCGCCTCTTCGGCCTGCCTCGCGACTCGCTTTAGCTGGGCCGCTTCTGCTCCGGCGGCCTCCGAGTCGAGGTCCGCGTCCAGGTTGTCGTCGCGATCATTGCGTTGTTGCTCGATGGCGTCGGCCAATTTTTTGGCGAGGTCAGCCACCTGCTTCTGTCGCGCCGACGCCTCCAACGGCGAATTCACCTTGCCCTTCGCGTAGTCGTCGGCCGCTCGTTCTGCGTTGGCTTGCGCTTGCTTGAGCTCGGCAATCCGATCTTGGCGTCGCTGCGCCGCGGCGAGTTGTTGGCGTCCCTCCGCTTCGAGCTGCTTTTCCTCGGCCCGACGCACTTCGTTGAGCGCTCGTTGCAGTAGTTCCTCGGGCGAGGTTGCCTGCTGCGTCTTGTCGAGCTGTGCCTGGGCGGCCGCGCGAACGGGCGACACTTTCGACAACTGCTTGCCAGCCTCATTGGCGAGCTGCTCTGCGGTCTCGGCCTGCCGCTTGCGGATCTCGGCGGCCGCCTGCTCCAGTTGGTTGGCCGATTTTTCGAGCGCCTGTTGGGCGGCGTCTTGCGTGGCGGGCTTGTCGTTGCCGTCTGTCATCTCACGCAATGGGCGCTCGGCGCGTCGCGCCTCGGCTTGCGCGGCGGACAGCTCGTCCAAGGCGTTCGGCGCCGTGCGGCGTACGCCCTTGGCAATATCTTCGGCGATCTCACGGACCTGCTGTTGTTGCTCCGCCAACTCGTGCAATTCGGCAGCGTTCAGCTTGGCTGGATTGTCGGCCGCGGCCTCCTTCGAGTCGGCGAGCTTTTGGAGGGCGCGACGTTGTGCCGCGGCGGCGCGTTCGAGCGTCTCGGCCGCGCGAGCCAGTTCGCCGACCTCGACCGCCATCCGGTGTCGTTTGACGTCGTCCTTCCTGACGGCGAGCTGGCTTTGCGCGGCCTCCAACGCTTCCTTGGCGTTGTTCACCGCGCCGCGTCGTTCGGCGACGTCCGTCTCTTCATCGCGCAGGGCCGCCTCGGCCTGCTCGGCGGCGGTCTTGGCCTCCTGGATGCGAGCCGAGACGTCGCTGGGGTCGAGCTGTTTTTCTGCCGCATCGAGACGCTCGGCGGCGGCCTTCTCCTGCGCCGCAGCCGCGGCCGGATTAGATTCGAGCGCGGCGGCTGCGGCATTCTCCTTCGCCGCTGCGTCGTTCAGCGTCCGTTCCGCCTTCTCCAGGGCCAGTTCTTCCGCCAGCAGCTCGTCCGAGCTGCGCTCCGCGCGATCGGCGCCGGCGAGCTTCAGCAATTCCTCACGCAGCTGCGCGAGATTGCCGACCACTTTCGACTGCTCCCGATTCGCCTGATCCGCGTCGCCCGCAAACAAGGCGTCGACTCCTTCCAACGCCGCTTGTTTGGCCTGTTCCAACAGAATCGGGTCCGACTTCGTGACTGCCATAACCATGTCAGTCAGTTCGCCCAACGCCCGGTGGACTCGGCGCTGCCGGTCTTCCAAAGCGTCGCGCTGGCGGCTGTCCTGCAGGTCGGCGGCGACTGTCTCGGCGCGTGTCTCCTCTTGCTCGCGCATGAGCTGCTCGACCTGGCGAATCAGCTCGGCGCGGTCCGAGCTGACCATGCCGCGGGCGGCGTCGATCTGCTCCAGCAGGGCCTGCAAGGCGCGAATCACCTTGCGCTCGCTGGTCAGGGCGTCCGAGAAGCCGGCGTTTTCCAAAGCCGTCGCGGCCCCCTTCAACTCGGGCTCGACGTTGGCCGTCCGCAGCAAAGTCATGCCGCGTCCGGCGCCCACGCCCACAGGACCGCTCCAGCTGCGCATCTCCTCCAGCAGTCCGAGCATCTGATAATAGACGGCGGTGACGTCGCGCTGGTCTTCAGCCAGCTCAAGTGCGCGACGGTCGCGGACTCCCGTCGGCAGTTCCATCGACGCTCCCGTGTCTTCGTACACGTTGCTCTGACGCTCCAGCAGCCGCTGCACCTCAGCGGCCAGCCGGGCTGTCTTCAGACGCTTCTGCAAACGTTGACGCTCGGCGAGCAACCGCACGACGACCTCGCGGATCGCGGGCCTGACCTGCTGAAAGGTTTCGCGCCGCTGGTCGACGGTCCCTTCCTGCGCGGTGACCAACAGCCCAACGATTTCCTGCATCTCGCCGTCCACCAAGGCGTCGAGATTCTCTCGCATGGCGCGAATGTCCCGATAGATCTCGGCCTGCTGCAGCCCGTTTTCCTCCAACTGCCGCAGCTGAATGTCGAGCACGCCCGTGACCAGCTGCGCGGCCATCGCGCGAGCCTTCTCCTGAGCTTGCTCTTTGCTGCGCAGATCCTGTCCCGACAGGGCGCCAGCCCCGACGGCGAACAGCAGCAACGCGCACACGGGAACTGCGACGGGGATAAGCAAGGGGTTGCGACGGCGCCGGAATGTCATTCCGAATCTCCTATGCCGAGCTGCTGTTGTATGAGCTCATTGAGCTTCCGTTCCGATTGTTCATCGGTCTCCGACACGGCGGCGAGCACGCCGGCCTCGTCGGACACCTCCAGCACCAATGGGTCGGCGCGAAACACGTTGCCTTGCGAAGGCTGGTCGCTGGCCGGATCCCGCCGCTGATTGTCCACGATTTCTAAGGTTATCTTCACGCGATCCCCTTTGGCAAGCTGAAGCGGGGCAAGCGAGAGAGGGTGTTCCAGCTCGAGCGGAAGCGGCGAATTTTCGCCATCGACAAAGCGACGGATCGGGATCAGCGTCTCGCTGGTTCCGCTTGCCGAGGGGCTGGCCGGCGGCTCGGTGGCTGGTGGTTCATTGCCAGCGTCGACGCCGGGCGCCGCTGTCTCGATCGCTTGCTGTGGGTGCTCCACCAGCAGTCGCAAGCGAAGCTCTCGAAGCCCGAAGTCATCGGCCGCTCGGATCGACAAGCGGGGAGTTGCCTGGGGCAGCACCACGCGGTGCAACACGGTGGCGGAGCCCGAAGGCGGACGGTCGGGCCGCATTTGAATCTGCCCGGTGATCGGCGTGGGCAGTTCGAGTCCATCCTCGTCGAGCACGTGCAGCGAGAACTGGATTCGCTCGCGCACTTGCCAAAGTGGCGTGCCTTCGGCCGGCAGCCGCCACCGCTCGCCGTCCATGACCAGTGGCACTCGCTGAGGCGTCTCGCCGTCCCGCATGAGCATGGCCCAGGCGGACTCGAGCGGCTTGTGGTTGAGGCATTCGATGCTCAGGTCGACCCGCGAGCCTTCGAGCACCCGCAGTTGTCGCGCGCCTTGGCTCATGGCGACTTCTCCCAAGCCCGCGTACTCCGGCGCCATGGCGACGGCGTGCAACGCGATGGTGGGCAACGCGAGCACTTCGATGCGGCCTTCCTCGGTCCAAGCGTCGCCGATCCGCAGATCGTATCGCAGGTCGGCGCCATGTCGCGGCAACTCGGCCGCGTACCAGTCCACGTCGGAGTCCAAGGCAGTCTCGCCCTGCGCCAGCCGTTCGGCCAAGGCAGTGGCCGCCGCGATCGTGTCGGGCTGCTCCTGTTGCAGTAGCTCCGCCGCTTCGGCGCAGTCGAGCTTTGCCAGGTAGGCGGCGGCGGGCAGATCGGGCGGGTCGCGTCGCAACGCTTCCTCCGCGCGGCGCAGTCGCTGCAGCCGGTCGCGCGGTGATAGCTTGGGTAGTGGCAGCTGCACTTCCTGACCGCCGCTGCGGACGGTTAGGTCTCCCTGGACGGGGCGCAGCCCCGAGCAGCGGACGAGCAACTCAATGGGGCGACCCTCGGCGCACTTGGCGGGACCGGGGCCGAATGTCGGGCTCTCCCTAGTCAGCACGACGGCGCCGTTGACCAGCACTTGGTCGAGCTGAACTCGGCTTGGATAGTGCTCGCTGCCGAGGGCCAGCCGCTTCCAGAACACCTCGGCATGAGCGGGGAAGGCAAGAGCCAGACCGACCGTGGCGGCCAAGGTCAGTGACAGAGTTGTGGCACGAGCCGGCAAAGCGCCCGCTCCGATTCCTTGAAAGAAGTCGAGCGACTCGGCGAGCTTGGCGGCGCGTTCGATCACCGATTGCCTCAGGCGAGGCGAGCCCAGACGGGCGTCGAGCCCGCTGGCTTGAAACTGCAAGGCGGCGACCAGGTCTGTGTCGAGGCGGTGGTTGCGCTCCACAAGCAGCGCCGTGGTCTGCTGGTCGGCGGGCCAAGACACTCCCGCTGCGACTCGCTTCCACACCAATCCGGCCGCGACTACGGCCACAATCCCGATCGTGACCACCCGTTGGGACACCGGCAGCTGAAAGGAGATGTCCAGCGCGGCCAGAAACAACAGCGACCAGAGCAGCGCGATTCCCAAGGCGCACAGCGACCCGCCCGCCGCGACCGACCAGCGGTACCACCGCAGCCGGGTCAGCTTTTGTTCGAGTTGTCTAAGCGGCGCCATCGGGCACGTCCAATCCACTTGCCGGCATGTGGGGTTGTTCCACTGCCTGTTTGATTAGCTCAGATTAGGTCAGGTGAATCCATTTGCGAATCAGCCATTCGCCGAGCATCAACGTCATCAACAAGGAGAACCACAGCGGTGTCGCCCAAAGCGGATGGTCTCTGGACATCGGCTCGACGGTGGGCCGCGCGTTGATCGCGTCCAGCAGGCGGTCGGCGGAGGCGAGGTCCACGGAGGTGCCGCCTGTCTCCTTGGCCAGCTGTTGCTGCAAGTGTTCGTCGCGGACGACGCGCAGTTGCTCGGCGGAGACACGCACGACTTCGAATCGCCGTTGCTGGGTGCTGCCGGTCACCGGATCTTTCACCGAAACCAGATGCTGACCGCCCTCGTACACGGGGAATCTCGCCTCGTAGACGCCTTTGCGGAGGAAAGCCGCGTTGAGCGAACGCGTCTCCAATCCAGCCTGACCCGGGGTCTGCAATTGAACTTCGAGCGAGCCGTCCGGCAGGTCAGCCGGATCGAGCGGCTCGTAGTTCTCGTCATACGCCTCCACCGTCAACGTCACCTCGTCGTCGGGGCGAAACTGTTGGCCGTTGATGGCGACGCGGAAACGTTTGTCGGCCCCGAGCGCGTGGCTCATGCCGAGTCGATAAATCAGCTGTGACCAGAGGCGTCGGTAATGCTTCTCGCCGAAGCGACGGCGCAAACGCCAGGTTTCGTTAAAGCCGAGATACACGACCTCCCCGCGACCGAACGGACGGATGGCGATTAGCGGTTGTTTCGTGCGACCGTCCTGACAGAGATCCACCGGATGTTCGGCAAGCGCGGTGGCTTGCTCGTGCAGGCCGAGCACCGGTTGATAGAACGGCACCCGCGACAGGTTCGACCAGGCTTGTAGATTTTCCGGCTCGTTGTCGCCGAGCGTCATGAAGGGGTAGCGAGAAGCGTGGGGCGTCAGACGCAGCGCGAACTCGCGATCGTCCTTCAGTTTGGCGTTGGGATCGATGGTCACCGGCAGCATGTCGGCCAGGGGCGTCCCCGCCAGTTGACGCGGCCCGAAGCGAGGTCCTGCGATGATGACCAATCCGCCGCCATGTTCCGCGACAAACTCTCGCACCATTTCGCCGTACCGCTCGGTGATCGCCGTGCGGGGCATGTCGTCGAGAAAGATTACGTCGTTGCGGAAAAACTCGGCGCGTGGCGGCGTGAGTGCCGGCAGGAACAACACGTTGGACTGCCGCACTTTCGGATCGGACGACGAGAGGAACGTGCGAAAGCCATCCATGCCGACGAGCTTGTCGCGATGGAACACCTCTTTCAAAAAATGCCATTCCCACGTGGGCTCGTAGGCGGTGTACATCAGTCGCAAGTAATCATCGATCACTTTCGTGCGACGCACGAACTGGTTGTTCGCCTCGGTCGCCTCGCCCTCGAGCGGCGCGACGTTGACCTCAAACTCGAACTCCCCCGAGGCCTCGGGGGTGTACGGGAATTCGACGAGTTGCAGCGGACCGTCGAGCGTGACCGTTTGTTTGCCGACCTCCTCGGGGGGGCGATCGCCTTCGAGCGGTCGCGCGATCATGGTCACCACGGCGGCTTGCCCGTCGAGGCCGGCTTGTGAAATTCGCGCCGTCAGATTCGTTCGCTCGGCGCGCTTCATCTTCGGGTCCGTTTGCAACTCGACGCGCAGGTCCGCGGCTTCGGTGGCGCCCAGGCCGACCGTGTGCAAGGTGGCGGTGAGCCGCGAGACGGCGCCTTGCTGCCCGAGCGGGGCGGAACTGCCGTTGTGAGCGAAGTCACTGAAGAACACGACGCCCGCGAGACGGCCGGCGCCGAACTGGCGTTGGACATCGTCCAGCGCCGCGCCCAACTCCGTGACTTGGCCGGTCGCCGTAAGTTGTTCCGCCAGCCGTGCGCCGATCGCTCGCCCGTCGTCGCCCGCTTCAATGCGCAAGCGTCGCAGGCGGCTCGTTGTGCGACCGTCGAACAGGAACGGCTCGATTTGCACGCCGCGCTGTTGAAATTCCTCCAGCCAATCGGCGCCCGATTCCCTGAGCCAGCCCTGCAGCAATGTGCGTCGTGTCGCCCCGGAAGGGTCGGTTGCCGTCAGACGCTGCAACGTTGCCATCTGCTCCGGGCCGTAATCGTCCGACAGCTCCATGCTCTCGGTGCCGTCGAACACGAGATAGAGCACCGGCGATTCGACTCGCTTGCCCTGCAGACGCAGCACCGGCGCGGCGAGCGTCAGCAGAATGAGGGCCAGCAGGCCGCCTCGAGCGAACCCAAGCGCGGTGCGGAGCCATCCAGGCCCGCGCCGCTGGTTGCGCAGATAAAACGCCATGCCGGCAAGGAACAACGCGAGACACCCGAGCAACACCCAAAACGCCGCGCCGTGCGTCCACGGAGCGGTGAGCGCCAAGCTGGCGGAGTCGATGGATTGAACATCCTTGAGCCCTAACAGTCGACCAAGCCACTCCATCACGCCGCCTCCGGGCGGGAACGCGCGATGGTTCCTGACGACGCGCTGCCGGCTTCGCGCGAGCGCCAGGGCATCAGCACGAGCAATTCCAGCAACAGCAGTCCCAGGCCCACCGCGACGAGCCACCACCAGAGATCGTGGCCGCTTGTCTGCGCACCCGACAGGGAGATCGGCTCGTCGTGCTCGAGGAAATGGACCTGTTCTCCAAGTTGCTCTCGCAGTTTGCCGATGGGCGCCGCCGTCAGCACGGACTCGCTGGGCGGCGCTTCGACTGCCAGCGGAACATTGCCGCGGACGTCTCCCGCTTCTCCAATCGCTCGCAAGCGGTAAGTGCCGTTGCGCAGCGGTCGGTCAATGGTCAGCCCCCGGAGCTCGCTGCCGATGAATCCCGGTTCGAGCGACTCCACCATGGAGCTGCCCGGTCGCTCCAACTCCCAGCGGGTGCCCCGATCGCTGGACGGGAGCGGCAGAGCAATGCGGTCTTGAGCCGCAAAGTTTCTCGGCGCCATCGTGGAATCGATTAGCGAACGCAGGATGCGGTCCATGATCAAGATCGCATTGGTCCGTGGCAGCGTCGACCACTCGGAAAGCATGCCTGTGCTGGCGAACACCACGCGGCCCTCGCCAACGTGGCGCTCGACCAAGAATGGCAAGCCATTGCCCGCGAATCGCGCCAAGACTTGCGGAGTGCCGAATCGCTCGGAGGACTCGGTCAGCCGAGGAGGCCATGCCACCCAGCGAGCGGTTGTTTGCTCTGCCTCCGCGGTGGCATCATTCGGGACGCTTGGGTCGCCGTCGTCCGTCGTGGTTGATTGTTCGTCGAGGGTCACCGTCTGGAAGAACATCGGCTCGGCGTAGAGGTCGCGGAGGTCCTCTTCGGCCACTCCGGCGATGCGGAACAGGTCGTGCGAGCGAACGCTGTCGAAGTCGAGAAAGAACGGATTAAGCTCCGCGTTGGCCGAGGGTAACGCGCCGGTGAGAGCGGGACGCAGCGGGAACGGCAACAGGTGCCGGCCGTTTTGCCAGGTTGCTTCCGTCCAGGCGACCGAGTCGAACTCGCCGCCCGCAGTTAGCAAGAGCTGTCCGCCCTGCTGGACATAATCCAGCAGCAAGTCAGTCCACGGTCCGGGCCGGGGGACTCCGCTGACGACGGTCAGCCGAGCGTCGGCAAGCTGGTCTCGATCGAGTTGGTCGGGGCGGATGTGGCGAATCTTGATCAGTGACGTGGCATCGTCAGCCGGCGCCAGCAAGGTGCGCAGGTGGCGGGTGCCGCCGATGCGGCCACGGGCGACGTTCTCTTGGTCGCCTTCGGTATCGACGAACACCACTGGCAACGACGCGACCACGTATCCCACATGCCGTCGGCGATCGTCCTCGGGCAGCCGGTCCTCGGGTATCGAGATCTCCAGCAGTGTGGCCAGCGGCCTGCCCGGCTCGGGGCGCACTTGATTGAACAGGTGTTGGAAACTGACCTCGCGAGAGCTGCTGCCCGCGGGCATGTCGATGGTCTGCACGCCTGCGACCTGGTCGTCCACGGTGAGCGTGACTTGGAGGTTTTCGCGAGGTTTTTCGCTGTGGTGGCGAATGACGCCGACCACGGTCGCCGGCGTCTCCACGTCCGCCAGGTTGTCTTGAAGCGACACGTTTTCGACCCAGCTGTTGTCGGGCAGCTCGACGCCGACTGCGGCCACTTGCAGAGGTTTGTCGGCATCCCAGGTCGGCGCGCCTTCCCAGTTCACGCTTTGCATGTCCGTCAGCAGCACAAGCCGCTTGGCCAACTGCGGCTCGAGCTCCCACGCCTGCCGGGCCGTGTTCAGGGCCGTTGTGGCCGTGGCGGCTCGACCGCTCAACTCGATTCGCTCCAGCGCTTCCTCAGCGTGGTCGAGTGACTGAAAAGCGTCCAGACTGAGGCCTTCGCGCGAGCCGCAAAGCGGCGCCACCGAAACGCGACTGCCGGCCGGAAGGCGCCGGATAAACTCGACGCCGCGCCGCTTGGCGGCATCCAGCAGCGAGCCTTCGAGTGACTGGCGGCCCATGCTCAGGCTGTTGTCGACCAACAGCACGGCGTGCAACGGCTGGCGGCCGTCGAACTTGGCGGAGCGGTCCATGGTAAAGAACGGTTGTGCGAGTCCCAGCCCAATCAGTAGCACGGCCGCGGTTCGCAACAACAAGAGCAGCAGGTCGCGAAGCCGCAAGATTTTGCGGTTGCGCTGCATCGCCTGCAGCAGGTACTCCATTGCGGCCCATTCGACGGTGCGAAACCGCCGACGGTTGAGCAAATGGATGATCAGTGGCCCGGCGGCGCAGGCCAAGCCCGCGATGGCCAGCGGCAGCGAGACGAACGAGGGCAGCCAGCTCATCGGTTGCCCCCGAACTGGCCCTTGAGGCTTTCGATCTTGCCCTCTTGCAGAATCGGCAGGTAGCGATTGGGGATCGCCAAAAAGAAGCAGGCGACGCTGGTGGCGTAGAGATCGCCGGGTTTGCCCGAGACGCGGCCGCCCTTGTTGGCGCCGACATCGTGCCAAACGCCGTGCTTGTCCTTGGCGCCGGGCTCGAGGTGTTGCGAGGCAATCAGGTAGTCCCGCAGTCTGGGGTAGTTCTTTTGCCAGTCGACGCCGCCCACTTGGTAGATCGCCTGGCCGACATAATAGAGCGTGTAGGCGTCAAACGGCATGGAGCCGTCGCGTCGCGGGGGCCGAGGCGGCAGGGCAGTGGCATGCCGGCCGATCATCTCCATGTTCTTTTCGATTCGCCAGTCGTCGTACTGACCGAACTCCTGCAGGCAGACAACTCCTGCGGCAGCCATCGCGACGCTTTCACCGCTGCCGCTGCGGCCATAAGTAAAGTGGCCTGGCTGGCGACGTTGCTGTGCCTCGGGAGCGCGACGCTGGCCGTCGGCCGGCGCATAGTGGGCGCGCACGCTGTCGATGGCGAGCTCGATGACTTCCGGCGGCACTTCCAAGCCGCTGTCCATGGCGCTTCGCAGGGCCTTGGCCTGCATCACGGCGAGGCTCAAGTCGTGCCCCGCGGTGCTGCGCCGCGCCTGGTATCCCCAGCCGCCGTCGTCCGCCTGGGTCGCGACGATCAGCCGCAGGGCCTGATCGAGCGTCTTGCTGAGACGCTGGTCGGTGGTTGTGGTCATGCCATAGGTTTGCCCCAGCACAAAGGTCGACAGGCCATGGTTGTACATGTCGCGCTGGGCCGTGGCTTGGTTGAGCAGGCCCGACGGCTTCGCATTGTCGAGCACATAGTCCAGAGCTTTCTGCACGACGTCCCCGTGGCGCCCGCGTCCGGGGGCGTGGCCGGAAGCCAGGAACGCCAACGCTCCCATGGAAACCAACCCCAGATCGTTGGACTCCCAATTCCCCTGAGGGCCCTGATTCAAGGCCAGCCACTCCAGTCCCCGTTCCAGTGCCGCCTCGCTGGGCGGTGTCACTTCCCACTGGCCGTCCGCGGTTTGCGCAACGGCCGAGCCCGGAACTGTAGAGAGCAGTCCGACTAGGAGAACCGTCAGAGCTCGTCGGGCAGGGGGGAGGGAAGGGTTGCCCGGGAAGCTTGCAAAGCAGGAACGCGTCATAGGGGAATGAGGGAGGTGTCGGGGCGGGTGATCCCATTTTTACCTGATCGAGTGGCGAAAGTCGATCGTTTGTCCAGGTTGGTGACAACCGGCACAAATTGACACGGCGCGGCGCTCGCGTGAACGGCGATGGGGTTGGACTGGTGCGTTCCGGTGCGATTCGGTGTGATTCGGGGCCTGCACCGAACTCCGCGGCCCCAATGGCTTGGTCCGAAATGTCGAAGGGCGCCCCGAATTGTCGAAGGTCATGGGGCACGTTACACTCGATGGATGTTTTGAACTATGTGAGGTCCGCCCGTGTGAGGTCTCCATGACGGAAGTGGTGGAAAGGAAAGCTTCGATGCCCAACAGTGCCAAGCTAACCATCGGTGACCAGGTAATTGAGTTGCCTATTGTCGAGGGCACCGAGAATGAACTGGCGCTGGATATCTCCAAGCTGCGTGCGGCCACGGGCCTGATCACGCTCGATGACGGATATGTCAACACGGGATCGACCCGCAGCGAAATCACCTACCTCAATGGCGAGGAAGGCGTGCTGCGTTACCGGGGTTACCCGATCGAAGTCCTCGCCAAAGAGTGCGACTTCGTGGAGGTCGCCTGGTTACTGATCTACGGCGAGTTGCCCACGCAGGCGGAGCTTGATCAGTTTCGGCTATCTATTCGTCGCCACACGATGATTCACGAGGAGATGAAGTCGTTCTACGGCGGTTTTCCTCGCGACGCGCACCCGATGGCGATTTTGTCCTCGGTGGTCAGCGCCCTGTCGACGTTCTATCAGGACTCGTTGGACCCGAAGGATCCCGAGCAGGTCGAGGTGTCGATTCACCGGCTGCTCGCTAAGTTGCCGACCATCGCGGCCTACAGCTACAAGAAGTCCTGCGGCCAGCCGTTCATCTATCCCGACAACGGTCTGACTTATTGCGAGAACTTCCTGCGAATGATGTTCGCTGTGCCGAGCGAGGAGTACGAAATCGACCAGGATTTCGTCAACGCGCTCAATCTGTTGTTTATCGTGCACGCGGACCACGAGCAGAATTGCAGCACCTCCACCGTTCGCATGGTGGGCTCCGCCGATGCGAACCTGTTCGCTTCGATCGCCGCCGGCATCGGCGCACTGTGGGGGCCGCTGCATGGCGGCGCCAACGAAGCGTGTGTGAACATGCTGGAGCGGATCATCGCCGATGGCTGCAACGTCAAGAAGTACGTTGACATGGCCAAGGACAAGAAGGACACGTTCCGCCTGATGGGCTTCGGCCATCGAGTTTACAAGAACTACGACCCTCGCGCCCTGATTATCAAGTCGGCCTGCGATCGGCTGCTTTCGAAGCTCCATATCAACGACCCGTTGTTTGATGTCGCCAAGGAGCTCGAAGAGGTCGCGCTTAGCGATCCCTACTTCGTCGAGCGAAAACTCTATCCCAACGTCGACTTCTACTCGGGCGTCATCTACCGAGCGATCGGGATTCCCGTGCAGATGTTCACGGTGCTGTTCGCCATCGGACGGCTGCCCGGCTGGATTGCCCACTGGCGCGAAATGCACGCCTCGCCGTCGAAACGCATCTGTCGTCCTCGCCAGGTGTTCACCGGCAGCACGGATCGCCCGTTTGTCCCCGTCAGCAACCGCTGAGCCAGCGAAGGGCGGCGCCGCGTGACCAACGGGGCCACGCCGGGCGACTGACCGGGAGGATCCGAAGTCGATGTCGAGTGATCCACAGCGTGACGAGTCCGAGGAGACGTTGCTCGTCACGCCGCGTTTTCGAGTCGTGAACGTCCCGCTCACCAACCAGCCGCCCAAGGCGATTGTGCGTCACCCGGGATCGGTCTGCGTGCTGCCGATCGACGAGCGCGGGCGGCTTTGCCTCATTCGCAACTACCGTGTGTCCATTGCGGCCACGTTGATCGAGGTGCCTGCCGGCACGCTCGAGCCGCCCGAGTCTCCCGAGCACTGCGCCGTGCGCGAGCTATCCGAGGAGACCGGATATCAAGCGCAGCGGTGGACGAAGCTCGGTGAACTCTTTCTCGCTCCGGGCTTGCTTGACGAGTGTGCGCACGTGTTTCTGGCCGAAGGCCTCTCGGCCGGCCCTCAGGAATTGCAGGCCGACGAGCAAATCGAGAACCTGCTGGTGGAGCCTGGCGAAATTGAGTCCATGATCCGCGACGGCCGGATTCAGGACGCCAAGACGCTCGGCACGCTTTCGCTTTGGAAAGTCCGCTGCAACTGAGTTGCCGCAAGGAAACCCGAAGCGTAAGCGAGGGATCGATTCTTGAAAGCCCGCTGCTACTGAAATGCCGTTCAGCGAATGACAAGGAAACCCGAAGCGTAAGCGAGGGATCGATTCTTGAAAGCCCGCTGCTACTGAATGAAATACCGTTCAGCTCGGGCAAGTGGATGCGGTCAGCTCCGAGCGGCAACGGAGTGACAAGGTAACCCGAAGCGTAAGCGAGGGATCGATTCCCTTCCGGCTTGTTTCTCGGTTTCCGACCGACGACAGAGTTGCTTTGTGGAAATGCGCGCCCATTCGGACCGACACGCTTTAGTACTGAACTGGGCGCGTACCTGCGAAAATGCGGGATACCGAGGCTCCCAATCCGCGATCCGGGAAGTTATCCTTCCCTCGTTCCTACGATTGTGCGCTTGTTCTCCCGAATTCGCCGAGACACCATGTTTTCACTCGCCACTTTGCGTCGTGCGTTGTCCTGTCGGACGCTGATCTGGTTGGCTGTCCTCTCCGCGACGCTGCCGGTTGCCGCAGCGGATGTTCGCTTTCAGCGACTGCTGCTCACCGAGGAATTTCAGGCCGAGGGCGCGGCCGTGGGAGACATCGACAACGACGGGCAAGCGGACGTCGTCGCCGGTCCGCACTGGTATCGAGGCCCCGAGTTCCGCCAGCGCCATCGGTACGCGGAAGGCGGGCGACATTCGATCGCCGGCTACTCCGATCACTTCTTTTCCTGGTGCGATGATCTTAACGGGGACGGGCAGCAGGACATTCTGGTGGTCGGCATGCCCGGCGAGCCCGCTTATTGGTACGAGCATCCCGGGGCCGCTGCCAGTTCTGCTAATGCTCCTTGGATGCGGCACTTGGTGGTCAACGACGCGGGCGGTGAGTCGCCTGCCTATATCGATCTGAACGGCGACGGCCGGCGCGACTTGGTGTGCGTGCATGAGGGGAAGTTCGGCTTCGCAACCATTGATCCGGCCGCGCCTGCCGAGCCGTGGAGCTTTCAGGCGGTGTCGGACGCGAGTCGAACGCTGGGGCGGTTCACCCATGGCATGGGACTCGGGGACGTCGATCGCGACGGCCGGCTCGACTTGCTCGAGTCCGCCGGCTGGTGGCGCCAAGCAAGCGAGGGCAGCTTCGCCCTGCAGCCCCAGCGGTTCGCCGAAGCCGGCGGCTCCCAGATGTTTGCGTACGACTTCGACGGCGACGGGGACCAAGACGTTGTGAGCGTGCAGAACGCTCATGGGTACGGTCTGACCTGGTTCGAACGCCGTGGCGCTGGAGCCGATCAGCTGTTTGTGCCTCACCCGATCATGCCGACAGCGCCGTCCAAGGACACTCTTTCCATTTCTCAGATGCACAGTCTGGCATTGGTCGACATTGATGGGGATGGAGTTCAGGATCTCGTCACGGGCAAGCGTTATTGGGCGCATGGCGGCCGCGACCCGGGAGCGTTCGAATCTCCGGCGTTGTACTGGCTGCGGACGGTGCGCGACCAAGGCTCCGTGCGTTTTGAGCCTCACTTGATCGACGCCCGCAGCGGCGTCGGCACGCAATTGACTGCTCAAGACATCAATGGCGACGGTCGCGTGGATCTCTTGGTCGCCAACAAGTTGGGCGTGTTCGTCTATCTACAAACGAACCAAGCCCCCCATGCTGCCACTTCGCCTGCGCCGTCGGACGTGGCCGTCATCGGCACGGATCTGTTTCGCACCCACATCCGAGAGACCGAGCCGCGGACCGCGGAGCAAGAGCGACAATCGTTTGTCGTGCCGCCCGGTTTTGACGTCGAACTGGTGGCGTCCGAGCCGGACATTGCCAAGCCGCTGAACATGGCGTTCGACAATCGAGGCCGGCTGTGGGTGACCAGCACCGTGGAATACCCCGTGCCCGCTCCCAATGACCGGCCCGCGCGCGACTCGATCAAGGTGCTTGAGGACACCACGGGCGACGGTGCGTATGACAAGGTTACGACATTCGCCGAGGGGCTCAACATTCCAATGGGGCTATATCCCGTCGACAACGGCGTGATTTGCTTTGACATCCCGAATATTGTGCTGTTGACGGACAGCGATGGCGACGGCGTCGCCGACCAACGCGAGCTGCTATATGGGCCGTTTGACACGACGCGAGACACGCACGGCATGTGCAGCGCGTTCACTCGCGGCTATGACGGTTGGCTGTATGCCTGCCATGGATTCAACAATCGATCGGACGTGGCGGGCAAAGACGGCAACCGAGTGCAAATGCGATCGGGCAACACGTTTCGCATGGCGTTGGACGGCTCTCGGATCGAGCACTTCGGATTCGGGCAGGTCAATCCCTTTGGGTTGACCATCGATCGTTTCGGCGACGTGTACACCGCCGATTGCCACACAAAACCTGTCAATCTCGTGCTCCACGGCGGCTATCACGACAGTTTCGGCTTGCCGCACGATGGGCTTGGCTTTGTGCCGAACGTGCTGGAGCACCTGCACAACTCGACCGGCATCGGCGGCATCGGGCTGGGCGAGTCGCTGCGCTACCCTGCGATTTACCGAGAGAGCAGCTTTGGCGGCAACGTGGTGACGGGACGTGTGAACCGTGACACATTGGGTCGGGAAGGTGCGAAAGTGATTGCCGGAGAGGAGCCCGACTTCGTCGTCTCCGCCGACCCATGGTTCCGGCCGGTCGACATCCAGGTTGGCCCGGACGGCGCGCTGTACATCGCGGATTTCTACAATCGGATTATCGGGCACTACGAGGTGAAGTTGGACCACCCCGGACGTGACCGGCGCCGTGGCCGCATCTGGCGAGTCGTCTATCGCGGCGAGGACGGGCGTCGCGATGCAGCACCGATGGTCAAGTCGGCTGGCGCCTCGTTGGCTGGCGCCTCGTTGGCGGCGGCAAGTGTGGCGGAGTTGTTCGAAATGCTGCCCGGCAGCGCTCCGTGGCAACAGCGTCGCGTGATCAATCGACTGGCGGACTCCCGGCTCGCGGCGGCCTCGGATGAGGCAGCACGTCGACTCCGCGCGGATGCGGCGGACGAAGTGAAGATCGTTTGCCTGTGGCTGCTGGCGCGGGCGAAGAAACTGACCGCGGACGCTTTGCAGATTGGCTGGGAGTCGGCTTCGCCGGAGGTTCGCGCTCATGCCTATCGCGCGGGCGCGTTTGCCCAATTGCCCATGCCACTGGAACGTCTGCGCGCCGGACTTGGGCATGGCGACGGGATCGGCGAATGCATTACGGAAACTTCGCCGACCGTGCAGCGCATTGTGGCCATTGCAGCTTCCGAGACTCCGGTCGAGGAGCAGATTCAGCCACTGTTGGATCGACTGCTGCAGTTGCCGACCGAGCCGACGCACCTGAGTCACGCCTTGCGGATCGCGCTGAAAGCTCACTTGCTGAACGAGGCTTGGTTCGACGCGTTGGCAGGCCGCCTCCGCTCTGCGGAGGCGCCGGCAGTGCTGGGCATCTGTTTGGCGATCAAGACGCCAGCTTCCGGCAACTTTGTGGCAGCGAGGCTAAGCGAGTTCTCGGGGGATCCGGAGTCGACGCTTGAGCTGGCGGCGTTCGCGGCTCGCTATGCCAACGACTCCGCCACCGAACAATTGGTGAGCACCGTTCGCAAACGGTTTGCCGCGCAGCGTGAGACGCAAGTGCAGTTGTTGATGTCGTTGGACGACGGCATTCGCCAACGCGGGTCGCAGAACGCCGCGGTGCGGCAATGGGCGCTCGACTTGTCACGCGACGTGTTGGCGGAGGCCAGCGAAGGCAGCGAGCCGATCGCGTGGACATTTGCGCCCTCGGCGCTGGAGCCTCGGGCCGCCAACTGCTGGAGCGTCTCCAATCGCCGCTCGTGCTCGGACGGGACACAAAACGCGACACTCTTCAGCAGCTTTCCGCAAGGTGAGCAGCGGACGGGCCTCTATCGATCGGGAATGTTCTCGCTTGGCGAGGAGTTGACGTTTTATTTGGCGGGGCACGATGGGTTCCCCGACAAGCCGCTGCAAGGGAAGAACCTCGTGCGGTTGCGCAGCGGCAGGGACCATCGCATTCTGCATTCCTCACCGCCGCCCCGGAATGACACGGCCCAATTGATTCGTTGGGACACCAAGTCATGGCAGGGGCAGCCTGCCTATCTGGAGTTGATTGATGACGACAACGGAAACGCTTACGCGTGGCTTGCCGTGGGGCGATTCTCCGAGCCGCGATTGAACCCGAGCGACCGGACCAGCGCGCTGGCCGTGGCAGCCAACCTCGTCGGGCGATTTCGCTTGCGCGAATTGAAGCAGCCACTGCTGACCCATCTGCGTCAGCTCCCCGACTCCGCGTTAGCCGGCGCGATTGCCCAGTTGGAGTCGGACGGACGGCTCAAGGGCGCCGCCGAGCTGCTGGGTTTCGGAATTGAGGAGAAGCTGCGAGCGACGATGGTCTCCGCAGTGGAGCAGGGCGATGGCGAGGCGGCGGTGAAGTCGATTCAGGCGGCCGTCAAATCGCTGTCCAGCCCGCAGCAACGCAGCTTGGCGCTGGCTCTGACTGCCGAGACCGCAGGGATGCTCGCGTTCGTCGACCTGATTGAGGCCGGACATCTTAACGCGGCGCTCGTGCAGGATCCCGCGCTGCGAGACCGGCTCGCGGCGGCGGACAACCGGGCGGTGGCGGCGCGCGTGCAAAAATTGCTGCAAGAGCTGCCCGACGAGGCGCCCGAACTTGTCGCGGAGCTTCAACGTCGCCAGGCAGCGTACCTTGCCAGCGGGGGCGACGGAGCTCGAGGCGCGAAGGTGTTCGAGACTCGCTGCGCTGTCTGCCACCAAGTGGCGGGGCGCGGCAAGAAGGTCGGCCCCAATCTGGATGGGATCGGCAACCGCGGCGTCGCCCGGCTGCTCGAGGACATCCTGGCGCCCAACCGCAATGTCGATGTCGCCTTTCGAGCCACCGTGGTCGTCACCGCCGATGGCGAGATTGTCACCGGTGCGCTGCAGCCCGGCGACGACAGCGGGGCCATGTTGCTGATCGACGCCAACGGCAAAGAGGTGCGCGTGGCCAAGGCGGACGTCGCGCGCCAAAAGCAGACTCGCTCGTCGCCGATGCCGGCGAATTTTGCCACGGCGATTCCCGAGGAGGAGTTTCGGGCGTTGCTGGCCTACTTGCTGTCCATTCGGTGACGTTGCGTTGAATCAACTTGGGCCACAGATGAAACGCAGATGAACACGGATGTTGGACTTCGGTAAACGACGGAATTCCGAAAAGGAAACCCGAAGCGTAAGCGAGGGATAGAACTTCGGTAAACGACGGAATTCCGAAAATGAAACCCGAAGCGTAAGCGAGGGATAGAACTCCGGTAAACGACGGAATTCCGAAAAGGAAACCCGAAGCGTAAGCGAGGGATAGAACTTCGGTAAGCGACGGGGCTCTGAGACAGCTCAGGCCGCAAGCTGATTCAACGTCTCTGTCAGCTCTAGCTCGCAAACGCTTGGGTTTTCTTAAGTGGCACGCGATGTCTACATGAGGACGGGCTTGCCGAGCGCGCGGCGGACGACGGCGAATTGACCGGCGTGCATCATCGGGTGGGTGCCGATCAGCACAAACAACTGCCCTTGTTTCGGGAAGTGCTCGCGGAGCCACTCGGGGCTGTCTTGATCCAACACTTCGTCCGGGAGTTGCTTCAACGCTGCGAGGGTCGCGGCGCGAACCGTGCCGAAGAGCTCAAGGTACTCGGCCTTGGAGCGGAACTTCGACGGATCGTCCTCACCAGCCTGGTCTTTGCCGTGCGCCTCGGCGAAGCCTTCCGGCAGGGTCGCCGCCTTGCCGGGCGCCACCGACTCCAGTAGTTGCACTTCGGAGGCGATCAGATGGCCGAGCTGCCAGGCTAAGTGGTTGCAGCCGGGGCCGGGCCGGACCATTAAGTCCGCGTCGTCGAGGTCGCTCAGGTATTGATTCAAAACGTACAGGCTCAAGTCCATTGAGGCCTGGATGGCTTCTTTGGTGTCCATGTGGGCTCCGGGAGTAAAGTGAAAAGAGTGCCGGGTGATGTGGCGAATTCTAGCAACATGTTGACGAAGGTGTGTGTCGGTGTGAGGAGCGAAACAGCGATAGCCTCATCAAGGAAACCCGAAGCGTAAGCGAGGGATCGGATTCGCGAATTTTGATTGGGGGCAAGTGCCGCGAGCGGGCGGCGAACGGGCGGCGACCTCTCGATTTTCGGGGGGCGACATCGCCGAAAGTCTCGCTCAAACGGAGCAATCCATGCAAAGTGCAGCCGGATGGAGCGGTGTTAGGCGTTTGTCGGCGGAAATTCTTGCCTCGGTTTGAGGCTGCAAGCAGAATCCACTACCCCGCTTTCTAACGCGTGATGTGCGCTGGCGCTGGTGCTTGGCCCCGCCCGGTCCATTGGGCCTCACAAGGGTCGCCTGCGATGGAGGCCCGACCGGTCCACCGGGCCTCACAAGGGTCGCCTGCGATGGAGGCCCGACCGGTCAGAGGTGAGGATGCTGCCGACGAAATCTTCGCGGAGTGACGGGAGGCTGCCCCAGTGACGGAGATTCGGGGACGGACAACATGAGCCACAACGATTCGAGGCGGCGCAAAAATGCGACATGTAACGTTTGGAATCACCACATTCGATCGGCCCAAACTGCTGGCGAACCTGGTTCGCTCTATCTTGAAGCGGTACCCGACGGCGCGGATTGTCGTGGCCAACAACGGAAAACGGATGCCGCGGTTGCCCGATTGCGTCAAGGTGCTGCAGCTTGAGTTCGATTGCGGGCTGTCGGCGGCGCGCAATGCCATCGTCGACCAACTCCAAACGCCCTATTTGTTAATCCTGGAGGACGACTTCCTGTTCATCCCGGAGACGCACATCGAGCCGATGTTGGAGGTGCTCGAGGCCGACGCGGAGGTGGGTTGCGTTGGAGGCGCCTTGCGGGACGTGAATGGAAGAGTTGCCTGCTACGCGCTGGACATCGAGGTGTTTCGCGACCGCATGGAGGTGCGTGAGGCAACCCACCGCGTGCGAATCACTCCCGCCGGTTCGCCCTATCGGCTGTGTGACATGGTGTGGAACTTTTGCCTGTTTCGGCGAGAAATGCTGCAGGATCACCGCTGGGACGACCGGCTCAAAGTAGGTGAGCACTGTCCCTACTTCCACCAAGTGAAACTCGGGGCGAAGTGGCGAGTGGCGACGACGAACGCCACGGCCATCTATCATGTTCCGCAAAAGCGTCCGGCCGACTATTTGCAATACCGTCAGCGCGCCCAGGACTTGTTCGACAGTTACTTGGCGACGCAGGGCGTGCGGCACTACCGGCGTGTGATGCCGTTCCACTACGAGGACGACGCCGAGGACCGGCCCTGCGTGGTCGTGCTTGGTGTGGGACACAGCGGCACATCGGTGGTGACGCGAATGCTGCATGCCTTGGGGTGGAACGCAGGCGATGCGGACCGACAGTTTGCCGAGAGCGTCCGGGTGCGGCGCCTGAACATGGGCATTGAGGCGCACGGGCGATTGAACGACCAAGCGGCTGCGCGCACGTTGCGTTGGCTGCCCAGTCCGTGGGCGATCAAGGACCCTCGCTTTTGCCGCACGCTTCACCATTGGCTCGAGCACTTTGCGCAGATGGAGCGGAGGCCGTTGTTGCTGCGAGTGCGTCGAGATCGAGACAGCCTGCTCGCGAGTTATCAACGGCGCAACGCGCCGGGCGACTACGAGCAGATGGTGGACCAACTCTCGCAGCTTTGTCAGCAACAATACGATCGCTGGCCGTGGGAGCGCATGTGCATTGACTACGACCGATTGGGCGACGCGTTCGGCGCGTTCTCTGCCTCCCGCTTTGCGGACCAACAAGCTCGGCCGTTCGATCGGTTCGCTCAGTACGACCGAGACACGTGGCGCCCGGCGACATCGCGGGGCGCGTTGGGAGCGTCCCTTGTCACGCTAGTGGCGCACGCCCGGGTCAATCGCCGGCAGTACCCGGCTGCCACGCTTAGTGCTCTGCAGGTGTTGTATGGAGAGCAGACGGGACGTCGCCCGGCGCCGGATGTGCTTGCCAAAGCGATGTGGGTGATGGCGGAATTCGCTGGTCGCGCGGAGCTGCTGGGGTTTCCCCCCGATGTTCAACGCGCTCTTGCCGTCTTTGGCGCCTTGAAGGCAGGGCAAGGTTCGCCAATCGGGGTCGTGCACGGCGATGGCTCGGGCGATCCGCCCGGGTTCGACGGCCTGATTGGCGATGGCTCGGGCGATCCACCCGGTTTTGACGGACTGTTCGGCGACGGCTCGGGTGATCCACCCAGTTTTGACGGACTGTTCGGCGACGGCTCGGGCGATCCGCCTGGTTTTGACGGACTGTTCGGCGATGGCTCGGGTGATCCGCCCGGTTTTGACGGACTGTTCGGCGATGGCTCGGGCGATCCGCCGGGGTTTGACGGCCTGTTCGGAGACGGCTCGGGCGATCCGCCCGATCTGCCCGGAATGGAGTAGGTTGCCGGGCTGTTGGCACCGCGAGGATTTGTTTTAATCGTGGCATGAGTGACACGCTTCACAATTTCATCGCATTCCTCCAACGCTCCGGGATCCTGAGCGAGGCAGAGGCGTCCAACATTCGAGACGTGAATGAGGACGGCACGGTTCGGGATAGCGACGCGATTCTCGCTGACGTCTCGGGACACCTCACCGAGTTCCAACTCAGCGAGCTGCGTGAGGGCAAGGCCGACAAGCTCATTCTGGGCGACCATTTGCTGATCCTCGACCGCTTGGGCAGGGGCGGAATGGGACAGGTTTTCCTCGCCCGTCATACGCTGATGAAGCGGAATGTCGCGGTGAAGTTTATCTTGCCGGACGATGACGAGAAGGCGAACGCCTCGCGCAAGGAGCGTTTCATTCGCGAGGTGCAGACCGCGTCCAAGCTGTCCCACCCCAACATTGTCGGCGCGATGGACGCCGGTTTCCGCGGAGATCTCTGTTTCCTCGTGATGGAGCATGTGCCGGGGGCGAATCTGGGCCGCCTGGTGCGGACGACGGGGCCCATGTCCCTTACGGCGGCGCTGGACGTGATCGTGCAGGTCGCCAGGGGGCTCGAGTACGCGCATGGCAAGGGCATCATCCATCGCGACATCAAGCCCTCCAACTTGTTGCGACGCGACGACGGAGTGGTGAAGATTCTGGACATGGGGCTGGCTCGCGTCGAGCCGCTGACGGCGGGCGAGCTTCCCGACACGGATGCGACGGAGAACGATTGGCTGACACGGCGCGGTCAGTTGCTGGGCACGATCGACTATATGGCGCCCGAGCAAGCGGCTGATCCGCGGCAGGCCGACGGGCGCTCGGACATCTATAGCCTCGGCTGCACGCTTTACTTTTTGCTGACCGGCACGCCGCCGTTCAAACGCGAAGAATCGCCGTTGAGCCGGCTGATCGCACATCGCGAATCTCCCGTGCCGTTGCTCGCGGAAGTCCGCAAAGACGTCCCGGAGACGTTTCAGGCATGCTTCGAGAAGATGCTCGCCAAGTCGCCACGCCAGCGCTACAACAATGTCGCGGAGCTGCTGGTCGACCTGGAGGCGGCGAGAAGTCGAGAGGCGGAGGCGGTTGCGACGCTTGACGAGACCGTGAGGCTGGATCAACCAGTTGCAAAGCGCCGACGGGGAGTCGGGGCGATTGCCTTGGGGCTGCTGCTGGTTGTCGGCTTGGTCTTGTGGCAGACGGGGCTAGTGAGCCGATGGCGCACCGCGGACGACATGCCAACGGTGATCACCAATGCCGAAAAATCGTACCGGTTGTTGGAGCAGCTGGTGTTGCGACGGGACGTGCTCGCTCCACCGCAGCTGGATCGTTGGGAGCTCACTTCCGATAGGTTGGTGATGCCCGAGGGGGATCCGACGGCGAAATTACGATTTCGAGCGGAGGTTGCGGACGATTTTCGCCTGCAATTGGCGGTGTCGCGGCGATCGGGCGCCGGCCCGCTGGCCATCGGCATTGTCGCACGACAACGTCAGTTTCTCTTCCTGGTCGATCGGCGTGGAGGAACGTTGTTGCTCACGGCCAACGGACGGGCGGCGGCCAACGTGCCGGATTCATTGCGGATCTCCGAGGCGGAGCGGAGTCAACTCGAGGTTCAGGTGCGCGGGCGGGAAGTGCGATTGCTCGGCGATGGCGTCGAGCTGATCTCGTATCCCGACATCGCGACGTTGGACCCCGAGCCGCGGCAGGGATGGAGCATCGGTGACACGGAGGCCTTCTTTATCGGCAGCAACGAACGGTCGTCGTTCGAGATTACGGAGCTGAAGCTGGGGCCGTTGCCGAGTGAAAGCGCGCCAAACTCGCGGTGATCGCTTTGCGATCTGTCGGCGCACTTGCGCCCCGACCCATTGGCGCGCGGACGAGCATTTCGCAGGCAGACAACGAAAAAGGGGGGCGTTGGCGCGCGAGGCCAACGTCCCCCCCTTTGCTTGGCGGCATGATCCGCCAAGGTCTCCCCGATCGGTCACGCTCCAGGCCGCATCGGACCCGGAGCGAGTATTTGCGTTCCGTTAGCGATAGATCATCCGCCGCTCGCTGGGGTCCTTCAGGCCGTCGGCCAGTCGAGCCAGCGCTTCTGTCTCGATCTGTCGCACGCGTTCGCGAGTCAGGCCAAGCTCCTCGCCGATTTCCTTCAGCGTATGCGTCTCCGTGTTGTCCAGCCCAAAACGCATTCGCAGCACGGTCGCTTCGCGCGGCTCCATCATCGCCATCATTTCTTGAACGTGCTTCAGGATGTCGTGCTCCAGCAGCTCGTCCTCGGGCGTCTTCATCCGCTCGTCCATGATCATCTCGCCCAGCGACCAGCCGGCCTCGGCTTGATCGGTCTGCGGGGTCGAGTTGTAGATGCGGATCGCCTTCTTGATGATTGGCAACTTCTTCTTGGGCAGGCCCAGCACTCGGGCGATCTCTTCGGGCGTCGGCGTGCGGCCGAGCTCCTCGACGAGCCGCGAATTGGCTCGGCGCCACTTCGACAGCAACTCCACCATATACGCGGGGATGCGAATGGTCTTCGCCGAGTTGATCAGCGCTCGTTTGATGGACTGTTTGATCCAATAGCTGGCGTAGGTGCTGAACCGCGTTCCCATCGAGGGATCGAAGCCTTCGACGGCGCGCAGCAGTCCGAGGTTGCCCTCTTCGATCAGGTCCTGCAGGCTCAGGCCCTTGCCGGTGTAGCCACGAGCGATGTTCACCACGAGCCGCAGATTGGCTCGCACCATGTGGTCCCGCGCTCGCACATCTCCTTGGGCAATCCGTGCCGCCAGTTCCTGCTCATCCTCCGCAGTCAACAGCTTGGTCTCATTGATCTCCCGCAGGTACGTCTCCAGCGGAGTCTGCACCGAGGACTCGCGACGGCGCTTCGCCGGCGCGGCCTCGTCCAATTCGACGAGGTCGGGGTCGAGGTCTGACATGGGTTACACCACAACAAAAAGGGCACGGAAATCTCACCGTGTTGTTCATCGGCCTCGATGCTGGGAATCGTGCAGCATCACGGCGTCTTGAGCAGCTGTGACGACTTTGCGGGCGATGGCGCCGTTGCAGTCGCGGCGGGCGTGGATCGATCGGGTCGTGCCGGTCAGTGGAGCCCCATTACCGCTATCGAGGAGGGGCGGAATGAGCTAGAATTCCCCCTTCGTATCCATGGCCCCCGCACAATTGATTCCAACGCTCCGACCGCCATGATTGTGATCCTCAAATCGGACGTCACCGAAGCTCAGATCGAACATGTGCTCGATCGCGTGAAAGAGCTCGGCATGACCCCCCACCTCAGCAAGGGGACTCATCGCACCATCGTGGGCATTATCGGAGACGAAGAGCAGCTGCGCTCCGAGCCGCTGCGCGCCATTCAGGGTGTGGCCGACGTGATTCCGGTTCTGCCGCCCTACAAACTCGCCAGCCGGGAAGCGCACCCGGAGCCGAGTGTTGTGCGAGTTGGCAATGTCGAGGTCGGCGGCGGGAAGCTTGCCATGATCGCCGGGCCCTGTGCCGTTGAGGATCCGGATCGGATGTTGCGAATTGGCGAAGCGATTCGCAAGTCCGGCGCCAACATTCTGCGCGGCGGCGCCTTCAAGCCCCGCACCAGCCCGTACGCGTTTCAGGGCTTGGGGCTCGAGGGCCTGAAGATCCTCCGCGAAACCGGTGACGCCGTGGGCCTGCCCGTGGTCACCGAAGTGACCGATCCCCGGTTGGTGGAGCAGGTCGCCGAATACGCCGACATGCTGCAGATCGGCGCCCGCAATATGCAGAACTTCGTGCTGCTCACCGAGGCCGGGAAAACTCGCAAACCGGTACTGCTCAAACGCGGCATGAGCGCCACGGTGGTCGACCTGCTGATGAGCGCCGAGTACATCTTGTCGGAGGGCAACACCGACGTGATTCTGTGCGAGCGAGGCGTGAAAGGGTTTGATCCGTCGACCCGCAATCTGTTCGACGTCGCCGCTGTCGCGAACATTCAAGGGCTTTCCCATCTGCCGATCATCGTCGACCCCAGTCATGCCACGGGCCGGCCGGATCTGATTCCGGCGTGTGCCTTGGCGGGCCTCGCAGCGGGAGCGGACGGTGTGCACATCGAAGTACACGATTGCCCGGAGGTCGCGAAAAGCGACGGCCCACAGGCTCTTTTGCCCGAACAGTACGACGAGATTGCGGGGCAACTTCGTCAATTGGCAACGTTATTGGGCAAGGCGTTCGCCGAACCGGCATAAGAGCATTGTGCTCGGGCGACAGTAAGACAACTTCCCGAATGAAGTGGCAAGCGACGCCAGCCGCCAGGCTCGCAATGAAACTTCATTCTCCCCACAAACGATACTCGCAGCTTTGGGAGACCACTCGTGAGACGAACGCTGATTGCCGGCAACTGGAAGATGAACCTCAATCTCCAACAGAGCGAAGCCCTGGCCAAGGCGGTTGCCGAGTCTGCCGACACGGACTCGGTCGATGTGGCTCTCTGTCCACCGTCGGTGTATTTGGCTGCGGTCGTGAACGCCGTTGCCGGCAGCAAAGTCGCGGTAGGCGGCCAGAACATGTATCACGCGGCGGAGGGCGCCTATACCGGCGAACTGAGCCCCGGCATGTTGAAGGATGTTGGGTGCTCGATGGTGATTCTCGGCCATAGCGAGCGGCGCCAACTGTTTGGCGAATCCAACCAAGACGTCTGCCTGAAGACGCATGCGGCTTTGGCGGCGGGCCTGACGCCGATCGTCTGCGTCGGCGAAACGCTCCAGCAGCGGGAGGGCGGCGAGACGTCGGCCGTGATTCGAGAGCAATTTGAGGGCTCGCTGAAGGGGCTGACAGCGGAGCAAGTCGGCGGGATCGTGATCGCCTACGAGCCGGTTTGGGCGATTGGGACCGGAAAAGTCGCGACTCCCGACCAAGCGGAGGCGGTTCATGCCGATCTTCGCAAATTGTTGGAAACTAGCTACAATGCCGAGATTGCCGCCAGCGTGCGGATCCAGTATGGGGGGAGTGTCAAGCCCGACAACGCCGCCGAACTGTTGGCTCAGCCCAATATCGACGGTGCTCTGGTGGGGGGGGCGTCCCTTAAGGCGGATTCGTTCTTGGGGATCATTTCTCCCCGCTAGCTTGCGTTAAGCAGTGGAAATCCTTGGCCGGCAATTCCAAGCCGATACGCGGCGGTTCGCTCATTGCTTATCGCTCATCGCTTGGCGGCGGAGTGCCCGTCCATGTTTGACGTCGGACGTCGAATGTCGGACGACGGTGAATTCAATGAATCGGAATGTGTTGGCGTCTGCCATACACACACAATTAAACCAACGACTCGTGTGGAACATTTCCACTCACAGCACGGAGCGGCCTAGGAAATGGCGATCTTGATAGGTGGCATCGGCAGTTTCTTCTTCGGATTTATGCTGTTCAGCACCTCGGTGTTCTTGATTCTGTTGGTGCTCGTTCAACGCGGTCGCGGCGGCGGCTTAACCGGTGCTTTGGGTGGAGCTGGCGGACAGAGTGCCTTTGGCACCAAAGCGGGTGACGTGTTCACCAAAATTACGGCCATCTGTGCGTTGGTTTGGTTCTTGTTGTGCGTTGGCGCCATTGCGGCGTTGCAACGAGATCCCGCGATGGCTCCCGGACGCGATGACGATACCGTGAAGGGCGCTGGCGAACTCGGGGCAGACCCCGAGACGAAGGAGCCCGAATCGAAGGAGCCCGAATCGAAGGAGCCCGAATCGAAGGAGCCCGAATCGAAGGAGCCCGAATCGAAGGAGCCCGAATCGAAGGAGCCCGAATCGAAGGAGCCCGA
>JAGQPF010000146.1 GCA_020426845.1 Planctomycetales bacterium | reverse complement strand
CACGCTTCATTAATCTCTCACGGAGGCACAAAGACACGGAGTTAAGTCCACGAACTTGCCGCGGGCCGGCAAGCAGCCCAAGCCCAAAATCCTCCGTGTCTCCGTGTCTCCGTGAGAAATCTTGACCCAAGGAAGCACCTTGCGGGGAAGTGTGCACGCGTCGCCGCAAACAAGTGCGGTGTGTGTCTGCGCCCAATTTTGTTAGTCTCTACCGACAATCGCGGTTTGCCAGCTGGCGTGCCCTCGCGTCGATCCCGCCCCGCCAGGTATTTCATGACCAACATCGATCAGTTTGAAAGCGTTTTCAAGGCGGCCGAACGCCCGCTGTTTGAACTGGAAGCCGTGGACATCGAGACCATCTTGGTCGTCACCGATCTGGATCCACCCGCAACCGAGCGGTTCGCCGCGGGGGTCCAAACCTTTCTGAAGGGCCTCGAGCGGGAGACCACGCAGTGGAAAACCGTCGACGGCAACGAATATGACACCGTCGGGGAGTTGCTGCAGAAAGTGGGAGAGAGTCGCTGCGATCTCGTGTGTCTCTATCGCAATCTGCGGATGCCCGCTCGCGAGTACCCGTACAGCCTCGGCGTTCATGTGGACGTGCTGACGCAGGCATCCAGCTTGCCGGTGTTGCTCATGCCGCACCCGGCGCACCTGGAGACCATGCCCCAATTGCAGCCGGCGCGACACGTGATGGCAATCACCGACCATCTCACGGGCGACCACCATCTTGTCAGCTTTGCCGCTCATTGCACACCCGATGACGGGAAGTTGCTGCTGACACATGTCGAGGACCAGGTTGCGTTCGACCGCTACCTGGACGTGATTGGCAAGGTTCCCTCCATCGACACCGAAGACGCTCGTGAGGCAATTCTGTCACGATTGTTGAAGGAGCCGGCCGACTATATCGACTCAGCCACCGAAGTGTTGCGCGAATCCCGTCCCGGCCTGCAGGTGGAGAAAGTCGTCACGTTGGGGCATCACCTCACGGATCATCGCCGTCTGATCGAAGACCACGCCGTCGACCTCTTGGTCTTGAACACGAAAGACGCCGATCAACTGGCGATGCATGGGCTGGCATACCCGCTCACCGTCGAGTTGCGAATGACCCCGATGCTGTTGCTTTGACGGGCAATGAATCGCTTGAGCGCTAAGGACATGTAGTGGACATGCAGAGGCCGGCATCATGACTTGCACCTTTCCCAACTGGATGCTCGCAACGGCGGCCCCGATTTCATCGGGCGTCACCGCCTGCTTTGCCGCATTGTTAGTGGCGCTCATTCTGTGCTTGGCGTTGGAGGAAAAACTTCACGCGAAGAAATCCGTGATTGCGGGCCTGTTTGCGATCATCTGCCTGTTTTTGGGCGCCGCCACGCATGTGCTGCCGTTCGGCAAGGTCGTTGTCGGCAGCGATCTGGTGCTCGAACATCCGGCCGTCGAGTTGGAAGTCGAAAACGGCGACACGCAACAACATTTGACGCTGCCGGCCGAGCACGGACGACCTGCGCAACACAGCGAGAACAACCAGGACGCGCCAGACGATGAGCGCGCGGCGGAACGCCGCGCCGAAACCGAGCGGGCGGAGCACGAGACACCGCACCTGTTCGTCGACGGCGAGCAGGTCGCCATGCCCGTTTACATTCCCGGAATCGATTGGGGTGTCATCGCGATCATCCTGGGCAGCAGCTTGTTTGTCGACGTGACTAGCAAGTCCGGGCTGTTCACGTGGATCGCGATTCGCGTCACCAAGTCGTCGGGCGGCGATCCGCGCCGGCTGCTTTGGATGTACGGCTTGATGACGGTCGTCTTCTCCGCCGTCTTGAACAACGTGACGGCCATGATCATCGTCGGCTCCCTCACCGCCGTCTCGCTCGACAAGCTCCAGCGGAAGGACAAGCTGCTGGGATTTCTGCTGATTGAGGGGCTGCTGACCAATATCGGCGGCTTGCTGACGCTGATCAGCTCGGTGCCCAACATCATCGTCGGCACCAAGGCCGGCATTTCCTTCGTCACGTTCTTCGTCAAGGCGGCGCCGTTTGTCGTGATCGCGACCGCGTTGACGTTGTGGCTCGGCGCTCGCTTGTTCAAAATCGAGTCGCTTGGCAGCGACGAGGATCGCGAACGAGCCAAACGGCAGGTTGCAGGATTCGACGAGAACGACGGTGTGGAAAGCGTCGGCTTCTTCTGGTTTGGCACCGTCATGCTGGTGTTGTTCATCCTCACGATCGCCACCACCTCGGTGCTGCCATACATCAGCGACCTGGGCATGGGGTTCGTGGCGTTGGGCTTCGCCGGGGTGATGCTGATCCGCTACAAGTCGGAGGTCGACCGCTTCTATCGCGCCGTTGACTGGGATTTGCTGGGGTTCTTTATGGCGTTGTTCGTCGTGATCTACGTCATGGAGCACGCTCGAGTGCTCCATGCCATCGGAGTAGGACTGCGACAAGTCGTGACCCAGATCGACCTGATGCCCGCCGATTGGCGCGACACAACCGTGCTGCTTTGGGGCGCGGCGGCATTCAGCAGCGTCACCGACAATATTCCGCTTGCGGCGATGCTCTCCAACATTCTCGGCACGTTGGGAGCGCCGACGGCGGCAGGAGGTGGCGCTGAGTCGGCCTTGTGGTGGTCGGTCGTCTTCGGCGCCAATCTCGGCGGCAACCTGACGCCGATCGGCTCGGCCTCCACGCTGGTCGCGGTGACCATCATGCACAAGCACGAGTTGCCGATGACGTTCGGCGCCTTTGTCAAAACGGCCTTCCCGTACGCGCTGCTACAGTTGGGCTTAGCCACGATCTATGTGCTGGTGGCGTTGAGATAGAGATGAAAGGGACCGATACTTGACACTCGATGGCGCCAAGTGGGTTGAAGCGTTTCAGACGATGAGTCTGTCCGCGACCATTGCGGTGGCCTTGGCCATCAACATCGCCATGTTCGTCGTCAGCCTGGCCGGCGGACACTTCCTCATCCACCGTTATGGCAACCGTCGTTGCGCGGATCCGCCCCCTCCGCTGACCGGCGCCGAGATCGTCATGTCGATCATTTGCGTTGCGTTGAACTCGGCGGTGCTGGTGGCAGGCGTGGCGCTGTTGCAGCACGGCTGGCTGCGAGTGATCGTCGAGTTCCCCTGGTGGCGCCCGGTTGTCGACGTGGTGGTGCTGACCGCCGCGATGGATCTAGCGATGTATGTCCTTCACCGTCTCGCACATTGGCGTCGAATCTACTATTGGCTGCACGGGCCACACCACGCCCATCGCCATCCCCGGCCGCTCACGCTGTTCGTGCTGCATCCCGCCGAGGTGGTAGGATTCGGCTCTCTGTGGCTAATCGTGATCTGTGTCTACCCTGCGAGCTGGCTCGGCATGACCCTCTACCTGGCCTTGAACCTGGCGTTCGGCACGATCGGCCATCTGGGAGTCGAGCCATATCCGGAAGGCTGGACTCGCAATCGTTGGACGAAGTGGATTTCGACCAGCAGTTTTCACGCGGGACATCACCTGACTCCCGAGCACAACTTCGGTTTCTACACGACCGTTTGGGACGCCATCTTCGGCACCATGGCTCCCATCGACACCACGGACTCAACCGATGGCCATCACGTTTAAAGTCCTCGGGCACGCCAAAGGCGACAACGCCCTCTGGGTGCGAGTGGACGAAGGCGACTCCGTCTCACACTATCTGTTCGACTGTGGCGCCAACACGGTCGGGGCGTTGTCGATGTCCCAGACGCTCGACATTCGCCACGTGTTCTTCTCCCATTTTCACATGGACCACATCTGCGGTTTCGACGAGTACTTTCGTCGAGTGTATGCGCGCGAGGAGGACAATGTGCTTTGGGGGCCGCCCGGCTCCGCCGAGATTCTGCATCACCGGCTGCGAGGTTATAGCTGGAATCTGGTCTCCGACTGCCCGGCCAGATGGTCACTGCGAGAAGTCCAGCCCGTACGCGCCGCCGACTCCCCTCACGCCCTCTGCGTGCTCAGCCGAGACTACGCCGCGGCCGACGGCTTTCAGCGCTGCGATCTCGCGCCCGCCCAGTTCAGTGACGCAGGAGTGCTGCTCGATGCGCCCGGCCACACGATCGAGTCCATCGCGTTGAAGCACCACGGCATCAGCCTTGCCTACCTGATTCGCGAGAAGCCTCGCAAGAACATCGACATGACTGCCTTGTCGGCACACGGCCTGCGACCGGGCCCCTGGTTGCAAGCGTTGAAGGACGACTCACAAAACGGCGACGTGGCTGTCGGCGGCACAAGTTACTCGCTAGAGCGTCTGCGTGAGTTGGCGGTGCGCGAGTCGCCGGGACAATCGGTAGCGTACGTGACGGACTTTCTGCTGGACGCCGAGACGCACGAGCGGCTTGTCGCGTGGCTATCGGGTTGTGACGTGCTGGTCTGCGAAGGGCAATATCTCCATCAAGACCTCGAGCTGGCGCATCGCAATCACCACGCGACGGCGACCTTAGTAGGCAGGCTGGCGCGGGACGCAGGCGTGGGTGAGCTCGTGCTGTTCCACCTGTCCGAGCGTTACA
Source organism: Planctomycetales bacterium (assembly GCA_020426845.1). Classification (GTDB taxonomy): domain Bacteria; phylum Planctomycetota; class Planctomycetia; order Pirellulales; family Pirellulaceae; genus JAGQPF01. Next base: position 506 of record JAGQPF010000146.1, on the reverse strand, counting down.
CTCGCGAGGAGTGGCTGGCGCTACGCGACGAATGCCGGGCACAATTTGCCCGCGCCAAATTTCCCGCAGATTGGGTGGCGGAGATCGAAGGTTAGTATTGAAGCTGTGGAAAACTGGCTCATCGAAGCAGATCTGGCCGCCGAGCAAGAACAACGGGTTGACGAGATGACTTCGTCGCCAACGAGAAGTTGCTCGCGGCCTAGCGAGGATCCCCTGGGCTAGTTTCTGTCGCCCCTGCCGGGGCTTGTGCGCCCGCCGGCTCGACACAATTCACCGGGGGCAAGCGCAGCGCCGCCCCGGGTGTGCCGCGAGGAATCGTTTTCACGCGCCAACGCGCGCGCGACGCCACGGGCTCGCGCCCGTGGCTACCGTCTGCCGCCCCTTGCGGGGCTTGTGCGCGCGCCGCGCGCGACTCCACGGGCTCGCGCCCGTGGCTACCGTCTGTCGCCCTTGCGAGGCTTGTGCGCGCGCCGACTCGACACAATTCACCGAAGGCCGAAGGCCTT
>JAGQPF010000145.1 GCA_020426845.1 Planctomycetales bacterium | reverse complement strand
GGCCAACGTTCCGCTAAGCCGTTGGCGCGGTTTTGCCGCGGCGCCGCACCGCGGCGCCGCGACCAGCAAAACCGTGCCAATCGGCTTCAGCGGAGTGTTGGGAGGCTTTGTACGTTTGCCATCCACTCATGCGCGGACGCCCCGGTGTCGAAGCGCGGGCACCACGCTTTCCGGGCGCTATTTCGTCCCATCTCTTGCCGCTCGACGGTAGTTGGCCGGGAGCTCGTCGCCGGCGTCTGGCGCTGCGTCAGGGATCTTGTCAAGGACTCTGTCGAAGTGCTCGCTGCTGGCTCGCTGCGCTCGCTTGGCGAGATAGTCCTCGGTCATGAGCGCCGCGAGCTTCTCCGCGACGGCCGAATTGATGAGCTGGTTGATGGAAGTGCCTTCCTGCTCGGCGAGTTCGGTGAGCTTCGCGTGGATGGACTTCGGGAGCCGGACACTCAGCGTTGCCATGATCACCTCGATAGCGTGGACGTGAGGAACTCGCGCGGCGTGAGAATCGCGAGGCCAAGTTCGGCTGCGCGCTCAAAGTCCCGAATGTTGTGGGTCACGATGGCATCGCAGGAGGCGGCGACCGCAACCTCGACGACCATGTCGTCATTCGGATCCTTGAGGAATGGGCGCCAGAGATAGAAGATCGTCTGGCAACGGCCGCGTGCGCAGAGGAAATCTACGAATGCTCCCACGTCGTCGGCCGTGAGGCTTCCCGCGAGATGTCGTAGGAGGACCGCTTCGTACTCGAGGATGAGGGGAACAGAGACCGCAAACTCGAAGTCGTCGTCTCGTAGCCGACGCAGAAGCTCAAACGACGCGCCGTTGCGAGACCGCCAGGCCGCGACCAGAACTGATGTATCGATGACGACTCTCACAAGGGGATTGGTATCACCCGCGGTGCGTCGATTCAAGTCTCATAGGCTCAAGGGTCGCTTGTTGTGACTGAGAAGTGGCGCGGCCGCGGCCAGGGGAGCCGCTGGGGGCGAACTCACGGTATGCGCGAGGCCAGCGGGGGTTCTGGTGGCGAGACGGCTCGAGGGATCACCTTGGTTGTCAGCGGCAGCGCCCCGACCGACGCGGACCCGGACGTCGGTTGGACCATCGGGCGGGCCGTCACCGTTGGGAGCGATGCTCGGCGGCACGACTGGCGAATCGCAACGCTGACAGATGCTAGCAGACGAGATCGCCAGATGGTGCCGCCCCCGGGAGCTTGGCGAGCGCTCTCGGGCTCTGTCAGCGACGGCCCGTATCGGGAGGTGTTGTCGCGGATGCCGAGGCGGTGGGCCGCACCACGAGGTCGTCTCAATGCGACGGGCCGCGGAAGCTGGCATCGGCGGTAGCGAGGCGGATGTTGAATAGCCCTCCCAACGTGCTGCTAAGCTGTTGGCGCGGCCTTGCCCGGCGTAGCCGGTGCAAGGCCGTGACAATCAGCTTCAGCAGCGTGTTAGCCGGCTGCTTGCGCGATGCCTCGACCAGGGTGTGGACGAACGCCGTGTCGGAGGCAACCCGCTGTAACGGCCGTCTGGCGGTGGCTGGCGTGGGCTCCCCGCCGTGAGTTACTGTAGACCGGCGCGGCGCGAGCAGAACCTCGATGCGGACGCAGTTCTTGGAACGCGCTGTGAGG
>JAGQPF010000144.1 GCA_020426845.1 Planctomycetales bacterium | reverse complement strand
GCTTGGCCGATGCGACGTTACAGCGGTGCGGGTGGGGGGAACTGCGCTTGCAGATGGGAGCGATAGGTGAGCAACGCAATTGCAATCGCGATGGCACTTGTACGACGCGGGCACAGCTGCTTGCCACTTGGAGGCGACAAGCGACCGACGCGGAAATGGAAGCAATGGCAAACAGCACTGCCAACGGCACGTGAAGTTGCCCAATGGACTGAGGCGGTGAGTATCGGGCTGGTCACGGGCGAAATTGGGGGCGTGGTGGTGGTTGACTGCGAGAGCATGGTTGACGCGGCGTGGACAATCGCGAGGCATGGGCAACCAACGTGCTGTTCCGTGCGAACGAGAAGAGGGCTGCACTTGTACTACCGTCATCCTGGTTGGCGCGTGCCGAATGCTCAGCGTGTTTGCAACCGGTACGACGTACGTGGCGACGGTGGGTATGTGGTGGCGCCGGGTGCCGTTGCCAACGGTCACTTGTACGAGTGGCGATCGGGGCGACTGTCGGAGCTGTCAAGTTGCCCAATGTTTCGCCGTGAGTGGTTGCCCGAGCAACCCCTGATCGAGGTTGAGGCCCATGACGGCATCAATGCGTTTCCGGCAGCTGTTGAGCGTGCAATGCGGTATGTGGATGCGGTCCCTGGGGCGGTGAGTGGCCAAGGTGGTCACAAGGCGACATACGTAGTTGCTGCGACGTTGACTCGCGACTTCGGGTTGTCTGTGGCGCAGGCGTTTGAGGTCATGCGGACATGGAATGAGCGGTGTGAGCCGCCGTGGAGTGAACGAGATTTGCTGCGGACGCTTGAGAATGCCGCGGCGAAAGGCACCAAATCGATAGGGAGCAAACTGTGAAAGTGGAGATGAGCAGCCAGGTCGTGAGGAGGCCCAGCAACCAGTTGTGGATTTACTTTCACGGTTCAATCGATGCCCACGACAGTCCTGGGTTTGTCCGCCTCGAGGAGCACGGGGTCAACGTCATCTACCTGATCATGTCGCTGCGGTGGATCGCTGGCGCCCGTCGTGTCTGCCGGCGGATCCAGGGTGACATCGAGTGTCTCCGCACGTACCCGGACACGATCGTCTGGGCCGGCAACTCATGGGGCGCCGAGCAGATGCATCGCTACGCCGTCTACGCGCAGCAGCATGGCTTCGCCGATCTCATCGGGCCCCACTGCTTGGTGCACTACGCCGGCCGATTCCGCGGCCACGTCGCCAAAGATGTGCCGTGCCTGTGCTACCTCGGCGAGAAGGGCATGGTCCTTGACGAGCCGATCCAGGCGATGGTGCGCGGCACGGAAGAGACGGCCGCGGCTTACGGCACCAAAGTGATCCGTCTGCCCGGTGCCCATCGGTGGAACGCGGAGTGCAACGAGCGGATTTTGAACGATGTCCAGGAGGTGTTGGCGTGAATATTTGGCACGTGACTGACGGCCACCCGTGGGAGGATGGCGGGTTTTGCGAATGCGTGTGGGCGTGGGGTGCCGATGAGGCGCGTCGCGCTGCGTGGCATCATTACGAGCACCAGATCGACCACGTCGACGACATCGAGTCAAGCGACGCTGTTGGTGATTGCAAGATCAGCGATGATCGGCTTGCCAAGGTGCTCACGGCGTCGATCGTCGAGCCGTGGCCGAATCGCGCCACGTGGCCAGTGCCCGAGCACGACACCCCGCACGCCGAGCGACGTTTAGAGGTGCTTCGGCTGCTCGGCTGGCGATGGGAAGACGAGAGCTACGTATGCGAGCGCTGCGAGTGCTACGCATTGGGCATGGACGAGTACCGCGTCTGTCCAGAGTGCTACACGTGCCGCAAGTGCGCTGCCGAGGAGCCCAACCGTGAGTTCTGCGAGGCGTGCGGCCAATGAATGCAATAACGCAAACCGAGGCAAGGCATTGTCCCTTCTGCGGGTCTGCAGGCGTCATCGAGATCACTGAGCTCAATGGCGAAGCCTACTACACGATCGGCTGCGCCACTCGCGATTGCTACGCCTACGTTGGTCTCCAAACCGTTGCCTTGCCACACAACGAAGCCGTCAAGCATCTCAGCGCCTGGAACACAGTCGCGAGTCCTCGGGAGTCACCGAATTTGGCGACACTGAGCTGTCACCTAGATGAGTACCGGGTCGCCGCAGACGTCCTGGATGACAACGGGTTTGCCACCCAAGCGTCCGTGTTTCGCGAGATGCACGACCGCGTGATCGGGTTATTCCTCGCCGATTGGAAGGTCGGCAAACAGGACTTTTCAAAGCCCTATGTAATTAACGGACGCATCGTTGCGACGGACGGCCGGATATTGGTTCGAATCAGCTCAAGTTCACCGGACACTACCTACATTGCCAGTGACAAGCAGCACAACGCCGCTCTCAGAGTGCTGTCGGACTATGTCGAGAATTGGGATGACTCCGGCGAAGGCGCATGGGTGTCGTTCCAGCATCTCCAGCCCATCACAGACGACGAGCAGCGTTGGCAGGCGTGCCCAGATCGGTTCGCGGAACGATTAATTGCCAGGCATCTTTACGACAGGATCATGCGCCTCCCGGATCCAGAGTACCTCCACGACGTGGATAACTACATCGGCGACCATGCCAAGCAGCCTCTGCGATTCCGCTTTCGCTGCGGTGATGGCGTCGTGATGCCGATGGAGGGGCAAGACGATGATTGAGTCGATCCACCTGGACGTTGCCGGCACGTGGCTTGAGATCGACCTGCCGCTGCCGCCGCGCGAGCTCTCACCAAACTTCCGGAGCACGACGCACCATGCGAAAGCATCTGCGACGCGCAAGTATCGCCGGCTGGTGGCACAGATCGCCACGATCGCACGCCTCGAGGCAAAACTGTCGCCGCCACCGCCTTGGGCGGCCGCGATCATCCGCGTGCGTCACTACCGTCGCGACAATCGCTCCGTCCAGGATCGGGACAACATTCTGGCCAGCCTCAAGTCCGCGTTTGATGGACTGACGGACGCGATGGTCTTGAGTGACGACCGCGACGTCGCATTCCTGCCGGTTGAGCGGCTGATCGATCGCTCACACCCGCGAGTCGAGTTGTCCGTGGCGCCTGGGGCGATCGTGGTGGTTGAGGTAGGCAACTGATGCCAGTCAGCAGCCGCATTAGCCGTGTTCTAGCTCTTGCCGCGATCATGCAGGCTGAGCGGCATGGTTTGCAGGCAGCGGAGTGGAACAAACTCCTCGCCGAGAGGTGGTGTGAAGTTTCGGAGATGACGACCCGCCGTGACCTCTGCGAGCTGGTGGATGCTACGGTCGTCAGCGTCGAACGACATGGTGGCGTCAACCTATATCGCTGGCTTCAATGGCCCATGCCTCTCAACTAAAGAACATTCACAGGATCTGTGAACCCCCTCGGTATGATTCCGGCACGCACTGAACGCTGCTGCCCAATCAGCCTACCGGGGGACAGATGCTCGCCAAACTCAATCCCGTCCTGCTCGTTTTTGCACTGGTGGTTTCCGCCACCGCATGCGTCATGGATTCCGCCATCGCGCAGGACCCGACGCCGGCGCCAATAACGGTCGCCGTTGCTGACATCACGACCGCGAAGGTCGATGGCTCCTGGGTGGTCGCCAGCGAAACCCGAAAAGTCTCAACGGTCATCAGCATTGCTGGTGAGGCATCCAAAGCGAAGTACGTCTTCGTGATCCTCTCGGGCGGAGCAGTGGCCATCGAGCTCCCAACGGAGGATGGCAGGCTCTTTGGGGTCTCGGGGCCGGCCGGGAAGTACACGGCCGACATCCTTGCGTTCGAGCCGGGCAAGTTCCAAGAGCGAATCGAGTTCACCATCGGCAAGCCGTCGCCCGACGACGATGACGACG
>JAGQPF010000143.1 GCA_020426845.1 Planctomycetales bacterium | reverse complement strand
CGCCCCTGCCGGGGCTTTGTGCGCGGCGGGCGATCATCGTGAATTCCGCTGGCACACTCAGTAACCGAGACTTTTTGCGGTCTCCAACTCGCACGTCGACTTCTCCTGTTGCTCAGGACGGTCTGAATCCTGCATGCCGGCGGCAATTGACTGGCACAATACAATGGATCGACGATCGATAAGTGCGCCCGCGTGCTTGATGAGGCGGTCGACATGGCGACGATTTTCGGCAATCACGAGCACGATGCGGAGCGGACCCGCAACCGAGGAGGCGGCCTCGCCCGTGTTGTCAGCGTTGTCAGCGTTGTCAGCGTTGTCAGCGTTGTCCGTGTTGTCCGTGTTGTCCGCGAGCCTTCCGATCCATCGCCGTCGCAGATTGACGTCGACGCGAGCGACGGGCTCTCCGTCAAGCGCAATCACCAACGTCTCGGGGCTCTCGAATCCCAGCAGTCCCGAGTACAGGAGGTCCACATCGACATGCGGAGGAAGAACATGCCGCCCCGAGCCGAATTCGTGTTGACGCTCTCCTTGCGTGATCGACAGCGTGCGAAACTTCGGCTTGCGACAATTCGCGCCTCGGCCCGACTCAGCGGACCGAGCTAGCAAGGCATAAAGTCGCTGAATCGAAACAAGCGCCTTCTGATGGATGACGATCGCGTTCAAGGAGGACCGCAGCGATACGACGAAATGCAGCGATAGCCAGCAGAAGGCGATCAGATCGCCCGCCGCAAGCCTGCCATTCCAGACGAGCGGAAAGCCAACCAAAAGCAACATGGGAACAGCGCTAAAGATCGCCAACTGCGCCCATGCCTCGAGTGCGGCGGCCAACTTGTCGCGCTCTGCATTCAGTGTGGCGACCTCCGCCATCATCGCTTCGAGTTCGTCACGGCCACCGCCACGCGCTTCCGCGATCTTGCTTTGTCGAATGTTGGAGAGTTGCCTGCCCAAGGCGCCGGATAGCGCTGCTTGGCGGCGACGCGCATGCCGAGTCCGCTCGCGAATGGGCGACGTGAATTGCACGATCGCCATCACGAAGGCCACGACAGGAACGACTAACACCAACGTCAATCGCCAACTGAGCCATAACAGCCCCGCCAGGGCAAAGATGACCGCGATGCCGTCAGCCAGCAACTTGGGCCCCGTCTTGCTGAACCAACCACGGAGCGCATCTGAGTCGCCGATGAATCGCAGCAGAATCGCTCCTTCCCGCCGACCTTCGACGTAGCTTACAGGCAGTCGCAACAGCTGCGCATGAGCCAGTTTTCGGATGTCAGCCACCAACTGATGGCCAACTCTGCCGGACTGGCGGATGAAGAAGTAGTTCGCGGCCGCGCGCAGAATGCCAGCGGCCACCAGCAACCCCGCCAGAGTCACCAAGGCACTTCCACGCTGCGCTGATACCGAACTTGAGCCATCAAGCAGCGTGGGAAGCCAACCATGTAGCGCGAACGGGATCAACAGCGGCGCCAACTGCATCACAAAGGCCGCCGCCGTGATCGCCCGCAGTCTGGAGCGAAAGCCGCACAGCGCGTTGCGTATCGCTCGCTCCGCCTTGGCGGCACGCTTCCCACGGGTCTCGGGGAAGTAACATAGGGATTGAATGATCATCCGGGGGACACCTCCGCCGAGCACAGACGCTCACACCACCGCGACCGACGAGCGCGACATGAGGGATCTTGTTTTCAGAAAATCGTCAACGGCCAGCGCAACCGTCGCGTCCGAAATGGCTGCCATGTCATACACCGGCAAATTTGTCACGCTGCGCAGCTCCAAGGTGCTCAACGGGCTCCTCGTGGCGGCTCCCGCCATCGCAAACAGCGGGAGGCCGAATTCGCGCTCCACGATCTGCTCCGCCGTATCCGCCGAAAGCACATCGTGAATCGCCATAATCGCGCCGTCCACCTTGCCCTGCTGCACCAACATCTGCGTGAGACGCCGAGTTTCCGACTGCACGATCCCATCGGCGATCTCCAGGACCAACAGATCCGGGGCGTCTAATGACAGGTGCTCGATCATCCGTGAGCTGATGGCATCCAATTCTTCGTCTGTCGCGCCGGCAGTGGAAGCAAAGCCGCACGCCGTGAAGTCGAGCACCTTGCGAGCGCCAGCGTCAAGCATCTTATTGACGTCCTTGGCACATCCGGTCCCGGTCAGCTTGCCGGCGTTGACATGCCACCCTGCCAGCGCCAGGCCGTGGACGAGATTCGCCGCCGTTGTCGTCTTGCCCGCATCCATGGACGCCCCCAGCACGAGCAGCGTGGGGACCCGGCCAACGTTGGCGATCGGCCTCAGGCCGCGATGGCTCAGATTGAGCACTTGGCCGCCGCCGGCGTCCATAAACCCCAGCGGCTCGACCACCGTCGGATCTCCCGTGGAGTAGCTTGCCGAGAGCACTTGACCAAACACTGCGCCCTGGCTGAGCATGTGGTAATACTCCTGACGCGCCGGCACGTGCGCCTCGTATTGGTTGGTGGCATAGCGATTGCCGAACGCACCAACAATCACGTCGCCCAGGTACAGCTCCGACTTCCGTCCGCTGCTCAGCTCGATGGATCTGTTCCGGCCGAGTTCGACCACTCTGGCAACGAGCACATCGTTGCGTTGCGGGTCGCGGTCGATCGGCAGAAGCTGACTCTTTAGTGTCAGCCAGGTGCTCGGCTGGTGCTCGTGCGCCTGCGTCGACACTCCCCACTTGACCGGAGCCTGGGGTTGAATTTGCCGAGGAAGGCTGGGGTCTGCTCGGCGAATGTCGACATTGATCCTCGCCCAAGCAGGCAACTCAAGTTGTTGGTCGAAGTTCAGATTTGTAGTGCTCATGATTTCGCGTTTTGGGAGGGTGTATTTCTCGTATTTCTCGAACTGGGCTGGCGGGTCCGCCGGACTTCGTTGGCCCAACGACTGGCATGTTGGTTCCTTCAAGTAACAGCCGGTTTCATCGCTGGCGTCCGCCAAATTTGGCCCCCAAACTGGGCATTGGGCCAAAAGCCATGGAATCACAGGGGTTTGCGACGCGAGCTTCGCTTTTCACAACCAGCCAAGCGAACAAGCCGCTGCCCGTAACATCGCACTGAAGATTGCCAACGAATGGCGGAAGCGGACACGGGGTAGCGCCGCCCTGGCCGGCGCCGCCCCGGGCCACGGTTAAGAAGACCTTCAGACGTCAATGATTCATGGACGTGGGCGATCGGCAGCCAAGCGCAGACAGCGGACCCAACCTTGCCACGCCTCGAGGTCTCAAGGCCCCTTAAAAGCCGCTTCGCCGCGTCCCAAGCTTATGAGGGGTGCACACTTAAGTCGCCCCGACAGGCACGGCGTTCATCTTGTGTGCCACCCATCAACGACTATAGTTATGTCCAAGGTCAGGGAAGTGGCAGATGTCGGATGTCGATCAACGACACCATCGTCAGCGGGAACTGGATCATTGGCACCTGACTTCCATCAACATTCATGGCGCCTCCGAGTGCGACAAGGAGCAACATGCTTCGTCATGTTGTGTCTTGTCGTCACGGGTTGTCGTCGTGCGCCAACTCCAGCCCAATTCGAACGGCAGATTCCTTGGGCGGGCCGAGGCGAATGGGTCAAGTTTGACCCTCAACTCCACGCCGATTTCGGCACGGGCCAGCACTCGCTCAAGGAAGTGCTGAATCGAGCACAAGATCAGCGGTGCCAAGTTGTCGGCTTCGCCGATGACGCCGTTCCCGACGAAACTGAATTGGAACAACTGACGGGCGCATCGCTTCCGCAAGTACTGCCCGGCATTCAGTGGCAAGCGTCCGACAAGGACTCGCCTCAAATTGCCTTGCTCTCGCCTCGTCGCGACAACTGGCAATTGGCCATGGAATTTCGAAATCAATTCCATCTGTCCAACCAAACGGTTGCCTCAGCCTCCGAGTGGCTACGTCAGCGAGATCGCCAGTCGGTCTTGATCAGCACCGAGCTCGCACCCCAAGAGCCCGCCACGACTCGCACGATCAGTGTCGAGCCAAACCAGGACCAACTGGCGGTGACTCCGGCCGCCCTGCGGGAACAGCCGAAGCAGCCACGACTATTCCTGGGATCCGGTGGCGGACAGCAAGCATGGTCGTCCGATTCGCGGTGGTCGCCCGCAATGCAGATCGGGGCCGAGTGGGATCGGCAGTTGCAGGCGGGTGAGCTCGTGTGGGGAGCACTCGCCTCTTCTCAATTCAGCGACTCGAAGCAAGATTACTGGCCGGGTGAGTTTTCCGCCACCTGGGCGTACGCTCGTGACAGTTCGGCGACAGGAGTGCTGGAGGCGTTGCACGCAGGCAGCTTTTTCGGCGCCCACGGAGGAATCGTCGAGCAACTGCGCATGATGGTTGATGCGCCGGGCCTGCAGCGCTCCGCTGAAGTCGGAGAGACCATTCGCGTCAACGCGGGAACCAGTGTGACCGTGGTCGTTCGCTTCGAGATCCCGAAGACCGACTGGACCGGCCAGCCCAACCGCGTGGACGAAGTGGAGTTGATCGGAGTGTTTCCCGATGGAGCACGCAGCTTAGCCAAGCACCAGCCCTCCGAAATGGGATCGGCGCTGGGCGCCGTGGTGAAGATCCCGACAGGTGGCGCAACGCTGCGGATGCGTGGCGCTCGCATTGCCGGGGACGGATCGCGATGGGAGTGCTACTCCAATCCAATTCGCATCAACGCCGATCTGGCTCGAGGCATTGGCTTGCTGGGCATCTTTCCCGCATTGCTGTGGATTTTTGCGCCGGCCGTGGTGCTTGTCGTGCCGCTGGCATGGCTCGACATGTTCCGCAACCTCACGCCATCCCACCAACAACACCAGCAGCAACAACTGATTTGGCCGCGCAACACCCACTATACGGGGCTTGCGGCGATGGCAGCTCTGGTTGCCGCCTATGTTTTGATCTTTCCCCTTGACTTCCGATCGCTGCCGTTGCCGGCTGCGCTGTCGCGATTCGCCGCAGCTCCATTGCAGCAGGTGTCCATTACGGGGCGAGCCGACTTAGTTGCCAACGCCATCCTGTTCTTTCCGCTCGCCTATTGCCTGGTCGCAGCGCTGACTGTCGATCGCCCTTCCCCCATGTTGAGGATGTGGGCGAGCCTGGGAGTGCTGCTGAGCTGCTGCTTGCTAAGTTTCACGCTGGAGTTTCTGCAGCTATGGCGGCCCGGCACCGCTCCTTCTCAAAATGCCATTCTGGCTCAAACCGCCGGAGCGGCGATGGGCGTGTTGGCCTGGCTGGTTTTCGGTCCGTGGCTCACGCGCTGGCTGCGTGGCCTCGTGTCGGAACTGCGCCCCCGCCACCGGTTCCAATGGGTCTTGGAGTTCTACGGGATCGCATTCGTGCTGGCAGCCTTGCTCCCGTTGGACGTGACGGTGAGCATATCCGACTTGGTGACCAAGCACGATGAAGGCCGGTTGCTGCTCGCTCGCGAGCCGATTTGGCAAAACCTGGCGCAGCTGTTGGCGTTCATTCCGCTTGGCGCCTTGATCGCAATCTGGCGCATGGGGAGGCATGGCAAGTCGCGGAGCATGATCCTTGTCGGCTCGCTCGGCCTGCTATTCGCGGCGATGCTGGAGCTTGCGCAAGTGTTCGTCTTCAGTCGCACGGCCGTGTTGATCGATGTCGCGATGGGCAGTTTGGGGGCGATTGCCGGTGGCCTTGCGATGAAGCTCGCTCGAGGCGCTTCGCCGGCGCGTCAACCCAGCTCCAATGCCTTGCAGCACGGTCTGGCCGCAGCGGCGATCGTCGCCACCATTTCGCTCGTCGTGTTCTACGGCTGGCCATTCTCCCCCGTGCAGGACGAAGCCGCCGTCGCTGCTCGCTACAGCTCGTTCACGCTCTACCGCGCGGGGGACGAGCCGACGGTCGTCGTCTCTGCACAACCCGTTCGCCCCGGGCTGGAAACCAGCTTGGCTCACCTGCTCTTGCTATCGTGTCCGTTCTTTGTCGTTGGCTGGCTATGGGCCGCGGTCGCCGGCCAAATCGCGACGAAACAGCGTCGCCAACTGTTGCTCGCCGTGGTCGTCGTCGTGCTGGCCCTGTTTTCCCTTGCCATCGAGAGCATGCAGGTGTTGGTTGCGACAGACCACCCCCGTCTCACCGACTCGGCCACGTACTTTCTGAGCGCTCTCGGCGGACTTTTCGTTGGGCTGCGACTGCACTCGGCGCGGCAGCGGATCGCGACCCAAACCGCGTTGGCCGAGGGAGATGACTATCTGGAGGCAGAAGAGGTCGAAGGCTACCTCCGGCCCGAGTGATCGAGAACGTTTCCGGAGGCCTTGCGCAGTGCTGTCCTATTGCGCCGGCGAGGGCACGACGCCAATGCTACGCGGAAAGCGGCTTCGGCCGGCGCAGTGGGGTTGCGCAGCGCCGCACGGGCGAGGGCGCCCATGCTACGCGGAAAGCGGCTTCGGCCGGCGCAATGGGGTTGCGCAGAGGCGCACCCCGCGCGCAAAAGCCCCGACAGGGGCGACATACGTTAGCCCTGGGCGCAAGCCCAGGGACCCTCGCACCCCGCGCGCAAAAGCCCCGACAGG
>JAGQPF010000142.1 GCA_020426845.1 Planctomycetales bacterium | reverse complement strand
GCGATGCGATCGCAAAACAGCTCCACTTCTTGCAACAGATGGCTGTTGATAAAGATCGTCTTGCCCTCGCTGCGCAGCGACTCGAGCACGGTTCGCACGGACCGCCTGCCGACCGGATCGAGTCCGTCGGTCGGCTCATCCAAAATCAGCAGTTCGGGTTCGTGCAACAGCGCTTGTCCGAGCCCGAGACGCTGCAGCATGCCCTTGGAGTACTTGCGCAGCGGCACGTCCGCCCATTTGCTGAGGCCGACTCGTTGCAGCACGTCGTCGCGCCGCGCGTGGATGTCGGCGTTGCTCATGCCACTGAGTTTGCCCAGCAAGGCTAGCGCGGTTTCCGCCGTGTGGTGTCGGGGCAGGCGAAGATGCTCGGGAAGGTAGCCGACTTTGCGTCGGCTGGCCTGATGGCCCGCCGGGGAGCCAAGCAAGCGGGCCTCGCCGCTCGATTTGCGAACGATGCCGAGCAGCACTTTGATCAGTGTGGTCTTTCCGGCGCCGTTGGGGCCCAGCAGCGCGAAGATTTCGCCGGGCCGCACATCGAGCGTAACGCCGCGGAGCGCGTGGTAGCCAGCGCGAAACCAGCTGCCGCGATACCGCTTCTCCAGGTCCTGAATTTCAATCACCGGCGCGGGCATCGAGTGACCGGGTTGAAGTTAGATTGGATGGTCCACCAGCAGCCGTCAAAAAGGACTCACTCGGCAATCGCCTGCACACGGCAAAATCCTGCTGCCGTGCCGATTGCCGGTTCACCGTTTCGCCGGCCTCCTACGTCGCCAGGGAGGCGAGGTGTTTTCGTTGGCTTGCCTCGATCGCGTCGAGCAACGAATCGGCGCCGTGCCGGAAAACATCGCAGACGGGCAATCCCAATTCGTCTTCCTGGCGCTTTCGCTCGTCGGCCGCTTGCTCGGCGGTGATCCGTCGGCTGTTCATGGCGACACCGATGACCGCACAGGGCTGGTGGATGCTCGCCATCGTCTCGTACAACTCGCGGATCCGCGTCAGCGGTGGAATCTCGACTTGTTCGACGCCGGTGACACGATCGCGACCGACTTCGTAGCACATGATCATCGCGTGCGGAAGACAGCCGTGCAGCAAGGACAGCGTGACGCCCGAGTATGACGGGTGCACCAGGCTCCCCTGCCCTTCCACCAGCACGATTTCGTGATCTTGAGACTCGAGGATCAACTGTTCGGCGGCGCCGGCCACGAAGTCGGAGACGATGCAATCCAACGGCAGTCCGGCGCCGGAGACCATGATGCCAGTTTGCCCGGTGGCGATGAAATGCGCATCCTTGCCGCGCTGCTTGAGCCCGTTGGTTAGCTCGATCGAGGCGACCATCTTTCCGACGCTGCAATCGTGTCCGACCGTGTGTACGCGAAAGCAACTCTCGCGCAGCCCCTTGCGGCGCGCGATCGTTTTGAAGTTCTTGCCCTGAGCGCGGACGTCGACAAGTTGGCAGCCATGTTGTTGGGCGAGCGACTTCAACGCTTCGTCGTCGTTGAGGAAGTCGTGCAGTCCCGAGATGATGTCCATGCCACGCCGCAGCGCCTCATGCAGTGTGGGCTGCCAACTCTCGGGGATCTTTCCGCCCGGCGGCGCAATGCCGAGCAGCAGGGCGTCCGCCTCGCCCGCTTCGTCCAGCGTGGCGACGATTGGCGTTGTCCCGACTCCGAGTAGCTCGCCGCTATGGCGGCCTGCCTGAGTGCGATCAATCAATGCCAACACATCGTCGCCGCGATAGCGAATGACGCTCGCCGCGGTCTTGCCCGCATGCGGCTCGGTGTGGCCTTCGGTGAGGATAATAAGGCGCTGGTTCATGCACGGATGGTATGCTTTTCCCAACCGCGCGAAAAGAGGTGGGGCAATCAAGGAAGCCCGCAGCGTCAGCGAGGGATCGGTCGCCCCGGGTTGGTCCCGCCGTGGTTGCGAGCGCATTGCCTACGGCGGTTTATTGAAGGCTGAAGGCCTTCCTCAACGATAGGAAACGCAGCCCCTCAGCAAAGGTTTTGGGGCAAACAGGGTAAACCGAAGCGTGAGCGAGGGATGGGGCGGGAACACCTACCCGCCATCCGCAGGAAATCCAACTTGCCTGCCTGGCCTAGCTGGGCAGTACGAGGTCGTGGATCCAGTACCGCTTCAGCTGCCGGATGACATCGAGAAACTGCGAGACCAGCACCGGCTTGGAAAGAAAGGCATCAACGCGCAGAAACTCGCACTTGTCTTGATCCGCTTGCGCATCGGAAGCGGTGAGCACGACGACCGGCAAGCGAGCGAACTGCTCGTCCTCGCGGATTTCGGCGAGCACCTCAAGGCCATCCTTCTTGGGGAGTACCAGATCCAGTAACACCAGGTCGGGTCGCGGAGCGTTGCGGAACTTGTCGCGACGATGTAGGAACTCCATCGTCTCCATTCCGTCACGCATCAACGTCAGCCGGTGCTTGATGCCCCCGTCCTGCAAAGCGGCAATGGTCGCTTTTGCATCCATGAGGCTGTCTTCGACGAGCAGAATCTCCATCGCTCGACCGACCACTTCGGGCATATGCGAATCAGGCACCATGAGCGATTCTCCACGGGGTTCGACGGCCACCTTTCCAACCTAATCGTTCTCACGAAAACTCAACAGCGAAAACCCGAAGATTGTCGAAAACTTTCCGTGATTCAAGGCGCGGGCTGATCGGCAGTTCGATCTCTCGTTGACCCGTCGGGTTTCCTTACAGCCGGGTGCCGCAGTACTTGCAGTAGGCGGCGTCCGTGTCGTGCCCTTCGCGAGTGCAGTTGGGGCAGACTTGCGTGGAGACATGCTGCTTGTGCGCCATGATGATCTCGACAGAGAAAATCCCCGTCGGCACGATAATGATGCTGTAGCCGAGGATCATCGCAATCGAGGCGACAAGCCGCCCCCAGGCGGTGTCCGGCGCCATGTCGCCATAGCCGACCGTGGTCATGGTCACGATCGCCCAATAGACGCTCAGCGGAATGTTGCGAAAGCCTCGCTCCGGCCCCTCAATCAGGTACATCGCGGAGCCGAGGATCAGCACGAAGGTCATCACCAATAGGACAAAGACGGTGATCTTTGCGCTCGTTGCCCGCAAGGCTTCCCACAACGCTTGCGATTCGGTGACATAGCGGCTGAGCTTGAAGATGCGAAAGGCGCGAACCAGCCGCAGGGTGCGGATGACCATCAGCATCTGTGAGCCCTCGACCAGCAGGCTGAGGTACGCGGGAATCAGCGACAGCAAGTCGACGATGCCGAAGAAGCTCAAGGCGTAACGCCAGGGACGGCGAACGCACCACAGCCGCACGGCGTACTCGACCGTGAAGATCAGCGTGATCGACCACTCGACGAGCACGAGCGACCGGCCCCAGCGAGCTCGAATCCAGTCCACGCTGTCCAGCATTACGGCGATCACGCTGACCACAATCAGCGCCAGCAGCGCGATGTCGAAGCCTCGGCCCGCCACGGTGTCCGCCTCGAAGATCACGTCATGCGTCAGCTGACGCAGCCGGCCCGATTCGGGCGACTCCTCGGCGGGCCCGGATTTGCGAGGCGGTTCGGTGGTGGAGGGTTCCAGAGTCATGGTTGAAATTTTCGCGCTTACTCTTTCTTGAGCAGGTCGCGAATCTCTTCCAGCAGCACCTCTTGCTTGGGAGGCGCCTTGGGCGCCGGAGCTTCCTCTTCTTGACGCATCGAGTTGATCGCCTTCACCAACAGAAACACCGCGAATGCGACGATCATGAATTGCAGCACGTTATCGACAAACGAGCCGAACTCGAGCACGAGTTTGGGCTGCTCGCCTTCGGCTTCTTTGAGCACCCAGTGATAATCCTTGAAGTCGACCCCGGCCGTCAACAACCCCAGCGGCGGCATGATCACATCGCTGACCAACGAGCTCACGATCTTGCCAAACGCTCCGCCAATGATGATGCCGACCGCCATGTCGACCATGTTGCCTTTGATGGCGAACTTTTTGAACTCTTGAATGAATCCCATGAGCTGGCTCCGCGGAGAGAAAAACACGGTGGAAAACGTGCGAAGGTCCGCTGAGCAGCGCCTCGGGGCCGAGTTCGGCAGCTGGCGTCTGCACCCGCGCATGGGACATGTTAACCGCGCGTCGGGTAGATAAAAAAGCAGCCGCCGCGCTGTAATTCGAAGTACAGCGCGGCGGCCACAATGGAAGCGAGAATAGTCAGCCGTGAGTTTCCAAGCCAAAACCGGGACCGGTGGCCCAGTGGACCGGATCACGAATCAGTTGTTGCTGATGATGCCCAGCCACTCCTGAATGATCGGGGACAGCTTGAGCACCACCGGCGTGAACACGACGCTGACCATGGTCATCAGTTTGATCAGAATGTTCAGCGAGGGGCCGCTGGTGTCCTTGCAGGGGTCGCCGACGGTGTCGCCAATGACGCCCGCCTTGTGAGCCTCGCTGCCTTTCTGGCCCGACTTCTCAATCAGCTTCTTGGCGTTGTCCCAGGCGCCGCCGGCGTTGTTGAGCATCGTGGCGAGCACAAAGCCGCAGACAAGGCCGCCGGCTAGCAGGCCCATCACGCCCGGGACGCCGAGCACCAAGCCGGTGAGCACCGGGACGACGATGGCCAACAGCGAGGGCACGAGCATTTCGCGCTGGGCGCCGGCGGTCGAAATCGCCACGCACTTCGCGTACTCGGGAGTGCCTTTGCCCTCCATGATGCCGGGGATCTCGCGGAATTGCCGGCGAACTTCCTCGACCATCGAGCCGGCCGCGCGGCCGACCGCCTTCATCGTCATCGCACAGAAGACAAACGCCATCATGCCGCCAATGAAGAGGCCGCAGAGCAGCATCGGATTCATGATGTGCATTTCAAACCTGTTGACGAACGTCATGATGTCGGCTCGTTCCGCCTGCTCGGCGGTCAGCTCGGCAAATTCGCCGTCGCCCGCCAGCTTGGCCGTCCACAGCTTGATCTCCTCGATGTACGAGGCGAGCAACGCCATCGCGGTCAACGCTGCCGAGCCGATGGCAAAGCCTTTGCCGGTGGCGGCGGTGGTGTTGCCCAGCGAGTCGAGCGCATCGGTTCGCTCTCGCACTTCGGGATTCAGTCCGGACATCTCGGCGTTGCCGCCGGCGTTGTCGGCGATCGGGCCGTAAGCGTCAGTCGCCAGCGTGATGCCGAGCGTCGCGAGCATGCCGACCGCGGCAAAGCCGATGCCGTACAGGCCCATGCCCATGCCGTCGACGCCGAAGCCGCCAGCGAAGCCATACGCACAAATAATGCCGATCACGATCGTCACCACCGGCACGCCGGCCGAGTACATGCCGGTCGCCAGGCCGTCAATGATGGTGGTCGCCGGACCCATCTTCGCCTGCTCGGCGATGCCTTGGGTCGGCTTGTATTCGTCCGACGTGTAGTACTCCGTGGCTTGGCCGATGATCACGCCAGCCACCAAGCCGGCGATCACCGAGCCGACCAGGCCCAGCGAGATCATGCCGACGGCGTACAAGCCGAACAGCGCCACGACAATCAGCACCGAGCTGCCCAGCGTGCCGACGAGCAATGCCTTGAGCAGCTCGCGCTGCGTGGCGCCCTCGCGGCACTTGACCATGAAAATGCCGATGATCGAGAGCAAGGTGCCGATGCCGGCGACGATCATCGGCGCTGTCACCAAGCCGACGGCCTGTTGAATTGCCTCAGCCGTTGGCTCGCCGCCACCCGCCATTGCCTGTCGAGTGCCGACGGCGGCGCCGAGCGCCGCGGTCGCCAAGATCGATCCGCAATAGGATTCGTACAAGTCGGCGCCCATGCCCGCCACGTCGCCGACGTTGTCACCGACGTTGTCCGCGATCGTCGCCGGGTTGCGGGGATCGTCCTCGGGGATGTCCGCCTCCACCTTGCCGACGAGGTCGGCGCCGACGTCCGCCGCCTTGGTGTAGATGCCGCCGCCAACGCGGGCGAACAACGCCTGCGTCGAGGCGCCCATGCCGAAGGTGATCATGGTGGTCGTGATATGAACCAGCTTCTCCGAGATCGAGCAGTTCTCGGGCACCAGCTCCATGCCCATCAGCATCAGGCCGTTGGCCATATGCTCTTTGCTGTAGACGATGGTGTCCAACACCCAATACCAGAGGCAGATGTCCAGCAAGCCGAAGCCGACCACAACCAGGCCCATCACCGCGCCGCTGCGGAAGGCGACCTGCAAGCCACGGTTGAGGCCCTCGCTGCAGCCCTGTGCGGTGCGGGACGAGGCGGCCGTCGCGGTCCGCATGCCGATGTAGCCGCAGAGGCCCGAGAAGAAGCCGCCCGTGAGGAACGCGATCGGCACGAACGGGTTTTGAATGCCGTTCATCGCCAGGACGAACAGGATC
>JAGQPF010000141.1 GCA_020426845.1 Planctomycetales bacterium | reverse complement strand
CACTCCGACGATTAGCACTCCGACGATTAGCACTCCGACGATTAGCACTCCGACGATTAGCACTCCGACGATTAGCACTCCGACGATTAGCACTCCGACGATTAGCACTCCGACGAATAGCTCGCCGAGTACAATCGGCCGGCAGAGGCGGGCCCCGCGCGGCGACGCACGAATGCGGCAAAGCGAGAGGCTCTCGTCCCCCATCCGGAATCGCTTCCCTCACCCACCAACCCGTCAGGCGAGACCATGAACAAGACGGAGACGATGCGATGGCTGCGTGAACACCAGGACGAGCGTGGGATCGCGCATTGGGAGCGGCGCGGCGAACAGGGTAGCGGGCTGAAAAGTTTCGGCATCGGTCTCACCCGTTTGCGGAAATTGGCCAAAGAGATTGGCCGGGACCACAAGCTCGCTCAGCAACTTTGGACGTCCGACGTGTACGACGCCAAGGTCATTGCCCTGCTCATCGACGATCCCAAGCAAGTCACTCGCGAACAGGCCGAACGACAGGTCGAACAACTGCACGGCGGCTATCTAAGCCACGTGTTCTCCTCGTGCGACGCCACGCTCGCCAAAGTCTCGTTCGCCTTTCCGTTGGCATGCGATTGGATGGAAAGCGATGACCCGGTGAGGCGTCGCTGCGGTTACGGATTGCTGTATGAACTCTCGAAGAAGAAACGCGTGGCGGGGATGGACGATGCGTTTCTGCTCGACCGCATCCGGCACATCCAGACGTCAATCCATGGCGAGGAGATGTGGGTCCGAGAGGCGATGAACACGGCCTTGATGGGCATCGGCAAGCGCAATCGCGCGCTCCATGAGGCGGCCATCGCCGCCGCCCGCGCCATTGGCCCGGTCGACATCGACTACGGCGACGACAACAGCTGCGAGCCGCTGGACGTGCTGAAGCATTTGGACAACGACCGTTTGAAGGAAAAGTTCGCCGATTGATCTCTGCCGTCGAACTCGATGCGAATCGCCCGGGCACGAATCGGAGGCCGGACGCCGGGGAGGGACGAAGAATTTTGGATTTGTTTCGTGTGAATAACCAGTGAAGGCTTTTGCACTTGCGTCGCGCCGAGGTGCTAGCACCGCAAGCAACCCCTCACAGGTATGGTTGGCGCCGGCTGCCGGTCGCACTAAATTCGATCCCTCAATCGCCGTCCGGCGACAGGTGCTAAGTTCGTGCCATATAGCAACTTATCGCCAGCTCAAAAAAAGCGGACAACTCGATTGACTCCCGGGCGATATCCGGTAGACTTGGCTCTCTGCCCCAAATCTTGTGGGCAACCACCCAATCAACCACAATATATTGTGGTCGCAGTTATTCGCGACCGATGATGGGTGGTGGAAATAAATTCTTTGGCAGGCCACGGATTAGCCGAGAGGGCCAGTGAACGGAGGTTCACATTCTTTCGGCACGTGCGTCTGCATTGCCCCAACCAGAAGGAGCTGTCACTCATGGCAAGCGGAATGGACCAAGTGGCCTCGGCCGAGTTCCTGGTGGCAAAGCGAGACGGCCGCACCGTCGTCTTGGAGCCCGAGCTCATTCGCCGCGCCGTGTCGGCCGCCTATCAGGCGCACTATGAGGTCAACGAAATGACCTCGCTCGACGGCGAGCAGAAGCAACAGATCAACGCGATTGTCGATGACGTGATCCGCGAGATCCTGGAGCCGGCCAAGCAGCCCCAGGGAGTGGGCGTGGAGCAGATCCAGGACGTCGTCGAGCGGCAGTTGCAGGAGCACAAGCAGTTCGCGGTGGCTCGGCGATACATCATCTATCGCGAGGAGCGGACTCGGGCGCGACGGCTGCGGATGGCCGACACGCCGGTGCACGACAAATCGCAGCTGCGCGTCAAGCAACCCGATGGCCGGATGGAGCAGCTCAATCCAATCCGCCTCTCCAAGCACCTGCACTTGGCCTGCCGCGGGCTGGAGAGCCGCTGCAAGGCCGAGGAGTTGGTCGCCGAAGTGCAGCGGGCAGCCTATGACGGCATTACGCTCGACGAACTGGCTCGTGCCACCATCCTGGCCGCCAGGGCGCGCATCGAGCGGGACCCCGCTTACGACCGCGTGGCCGGCCGTCTGATCCAGGCCGTCATTTACCGCGAGTCGTTGGGACGCGCAGCGATCGGCGAGGACCTGGCGGGGCTGTACCGGCAGACCTTCGACAAGTACATCCGGCTCGGCATCGAGAACAAGCGGCTGACCCCCGAGCTCGAGTCGTTCGACTTGAACGAGCTGGCCGCGGCCCTGCGCCCCGAGCGCGACGAGCTGTTCCCCTATCTCGGCCTGCAGACGATCTACGACCGCTATCTGCTGCACGTCCAAGGCCGGCGGATCGAGGCCCCGCAGTATTTCTGGATGCGGGTCGCCATGGGCTTGGCGATTAACGAAGGCGAGGAAAAGAACGCTCGCGCCATCGAGTTCTACGACATTCTCTCGCAGTTCTTGTTCACCTCGGCCACGCCCACGCTGTTCAACTCGGCGACGCTGCATCCGCAGCTGAGCTCCTGCTATCTGAGCACCGTGCAGGACGACCTGGAGCACATCTTCAAGTGCATCTCGGACAACGCGCGGCTGAGCAAATGGGCGGGCGGCCTGGGCAACGACTGGACGAACATCCGCGCCACCAACTCGTATATCGCCGGCACCAACGGCCAGAGCCAGGGCGTGATTCCGTTCCTGAAGGTGGTCAGCGACACGGCGGTCGCGGTGAACCAAGGCGGCAAGCGCAAGGGCGCCGTCTGCGCGTATCTCGAGACATGGCACCTGGACATCGAAGAGTTCCTGGAGCTGCGCCGCAACACGGGCGACGAGCGGCGGCGGACGCACGACATGCACACCGCCAACTGGATTCCCGACCTGTTCATGAAGCGGGTGCGGGAGAACGCCGATTGGACGCTGTTCAGCCCCGATGAGGTGCCGGACTTGCACGACCTCACCGGCCGCGCGTTCGAGGCGCGTTACGAGCACTACGAGCGGCTGGCCGACCAGGGCGAAATCAAACTCTCCCGGCGGCTCCCGGCCGTCGACTTGTGGCGCAAGATGCTGACTCGCCTGTTCGAGACCGGGCACCCCTGGATCACCTGGAAGGACCCGTCCAACTTGCGGTCCCCGCAGGACCACGCCGGCGTGGTGCACAGCAGCAACCTCTGCACCGAGATCTTGCTCAACACTTCCGCCGACGAGACGGCTGTCTGCAATCTCGGCTCGATCAACCTCAAGAACCACATGGTCGACGGGGAGCTGGACGAGGAGCTGCTCAGCCAGACGGTGCGGACCGCGGTCCGGATGCTCGACAACGTGATCGACATCAACTTCTACCCGACGCCCGAGGCGGCCAACGCCAATCGCCGGCATCGCCCGGTGGGCCTGGGCCTGATGGGCTTCCAGGACGCGTTGCTCGAGGCGGGCGTCAGCTACGCCAGCCACGAGGCGGTGGAGTTTGCCGATCGCAGCATGGAGGCGATCTCCTACTACGCGCTGCTCGCTTCGTCCGAACTGGCGCACGAGCGCGGCACCTACGAGAGCTACGAGGGCTCGAAGTGGCAGCGGGGCCTGCTGCCGATCGACACCATCGAGCTGCTGCAGGAGGAGCGAGGCTGCGACGTGCTGATGGATCGCACACAGCGGCTGGATTGGCAGCAAGTGCGGGAGTCGATCGCTCGCCACGGCATGCGAAACAGCAACGTGATGGCGATCGCCCCCACCGCGACGATCTCGACCATTATCGGCGTCACCCAGTCCATCGAGCCCCACTACAAGAATTTGTTCGTCAAGAGCAACCTCTCGGGCGAGTTCACTCAGGTCAACGAGCATTTGGTTCGCGACCTCGAGTCGATCGGGCTCTGGGACGAGGAGATGCTCGAGGCGATCAAGTATTACGACGGCTCGATCAAGGAGATCGAGCGGATTCCGGAGGTGTTGCGGAATCGCTACGCCACGGCGTTCGAAGTCGAGCCGCACTGGATCATCGAGTGCGCCAGCCGTCGCCAAAAGTGGATCGACATGGGCCAGTCGCTCAACCTGTATCTGGCTCAAGCCTCCGGCCGCAAGCTGAATGACATGTACATGTCCGCTTGGGAGCGGGGCCTCAAGACCACCTACTACTTGCGGTCGCAAGCGGCGACCACGGTGGAAAAATCGACCTCCGACATCAATCGCTTTGGTTTCCAGCCCCGCTGGATGAATAGCCGCAGCGCCTCCGGCGAGCTGGAGCTGCAACGCGGACAAACCTGCAATCTCGACGGAGACTGCGAAGCTTGCCAGTAGGGCCAGCTTGTCGACGGCGGACGAGCCTCCCCCGCTCGTTTTAGCTTCGCTTCCGCCCTGCCCCGCCTCGCCTCGGGGCAGACGGAAACATGCGCCGCCGTTCATTCAGGGAGCCGTAGAGTAGAAGGCCGTTGAAAAACACCTATTCCGGCAATCGGCGCAGCACTTTGCTGCACGATGAACGCTGTTCCGATTGCCAGTTGGGTCTTTTTCAACAGGCCGGCACCACACGGCTTCCTGCAACGGACTCAAACCACTTCTGCATGGAGAAAGAAATCCGATGAGCATCGCCTCCGACCCCACCACGCGCGTCCGCGCTCACGAAAAGCGGCTGATCAACTGCCACCAGGTCGACGTCAACCAGCTGATGCCGCTCAAGTATCACTGGGCCTGGGAACACTACCTCAACGGCTGCGCCAACAACTGGCTGCCCTCCGAGGTCCCGATGCACAAGGACATCGAGATCTGGCGCTCGAATCGACTGAGCGACGACGAGCGCAAAGTGATCATGCGGAACCTCGGCTTCTTCGCGACCGCCGAGAGCCTCGTCGGCAACAACCTCGTGCTGGCCATTTTCAAGCACGTGACCAACGCCGAGTGCCGTCAGTACCTGCTGCGCCAGGCCTTCGAAGAGGCAGTGCACACGCACACCTTCTTGTACATCGTCGAAAGCCTCGGCCTCAGCGAGGGCGAAGTGTTCAACATGTATCACGAAGTGCCGGCGATCGCCCGCAAGGACGCGCTGGAGATGGAGCTCACTCGCGAAGTGCTCGAGGAAGGCTTCACCACCGAGTCGTACGAGGGCGCCCAAGCCTTCCTGCGGAACTTGATCGGGTACTACCTGATCATGGAGGGCATCTTCTTCTACACCGGCTTCGTGATGGTGCTGTCGTTCCACAATCGCAACATGATGACCGGCATCGGCCAGCAGTTCCAATACATCCTGCGGGACGAGACCATCCATCTCAACTTCGGCATCGACCTGATCAACGGCATCAAGCAAGAGAACCCCGAGCTGTGGACGCCCGAATTCCAGCAGCAGGTGCTGTCGCGAGTCTTTGAGGCCGTCGAGTTGGAAGTGGCCTACGCTCGCGATGTGCTGCCCAACGGCATCCTCGGGCTCAACGCCGACATGTTCCGCGAGTACGTTCAGTTCATCGCCGACCGGCGCCTCGAGCGAATCGGGCTGCCCGCCCAGTTCCACTCCAGCAACCCGTTCCCCTGGATGAGCGAAACGATGGACCTCTCCAAGGAGAAGAACTTCTTCGAGACGAAGGTCATCGAGTACCAATCCGGCCAGCAGCTCGATTGGGATTAAGTTGAGAGTCTGTTAAAGGCTGTTAGAGTCTGTTCATTCAGTAAGAGCTGAAGTTTCCGACTGCAACACCAAGGCCCTCCGGACTCCTGTCGGGAGGGCCTTGCTATTGCGTCTTGCGATTGATTGGTGTCCCGGGCGCGCCGGAACATCAGAGCCATTGACTGGCCAGCACAATCACGCCGAGCGGGATGCACCACCAAGCGAAGCGGTGCAGATGCCCCCGCTCAATGACGCGCGCCAAGAAAATCAGCGACACCCAGCCGACGAGAAAGGCGACCAAGGCGCCGGCCGCCAGATAGCCGGGCGGCGTGGTCAACGCCGTGTCCGAACGAAACTGCTTGAGCAACTCGTAGCAGGCGCCGCCGGCAATAATCGGAATCGCCAACAGGAACGAGAACGACGCCGCGTGAGCCGGGTCGAGCCGGCGCTGCAGCCCCAGTGAAATCGTGGCGCCGCTGCGAGACAAACCGGGCAGAATCGCCGCCGCCTGGGCAGCCCCAATCAGTGTCGCTTCGCGCCACGAAAGGTCGGAGGTGACGCGGTCCCCCAAGGGCAAGCGGCTCACCAGCAGCAACAACGCTCCCGTCACAATCAACATCGCTCCGGCCAGCACCGAGCTTTCCAGCAACTCGGGCATCAACTCCTTGACCAGCAACCCCAACACCACGGCCGGCGCCGTTCCCGCCGCCAACAACGGGACGATTCGTCGATCCTCGCGGAGCAGGCTGACCACCCGGCGCCAATAGAAAACCACAATCGACAGCAGAGTGCCTCCGTGCAACACGATGTTCAGATCGGCAATCTCGTGCACGCCGAGCCAGCCCCCCAATAGCACGAGATGCCCGCTCGAGCTAATCGGCAGAAACTCGGCCACTCCCTGGACGACCGCCAGCACCATGATTTTCCAAAGCTCTACCATTGGCAGCGGAGGCGTTTCTCAGCCAACAAATGAATCCTGACTTGCGGAAGAATCAGGAAGCGTAGGCCGAGGTGGGCACCCGTGCAACCGGCACAGGCCAAACCTCGTACTCAACGCGGGTGACTCGCCGCCCCCAAACACCCCAGTCGCGCTCAATTGACACAGTCCGTACAGGCGGCAAATGTCGCGTGAACTGACCTAGTCTCGCCCCATCGGATTTCGTACCGTCGTCTACCGTCGTCTCCCGGCAGCGAACTGCCCGGGGCCTCCGACGCTGCCCTAGCAGCCTGTTTTGCAATAGCCTCGAAGACGGACGCGAGGCCCGGCAGACTGTTCTGTCACGGATGAGAAGAACCGCCATGCGAAGGCTCAATTCGTTCTTGTTTTTGCTGCTGCTCGTCGGTGGCGGTTTTGTGTTCATGCAGAACTTCGAGATCGAAGGGCTGAAGCAACTGCGAGTGCGCTCCAAAGAGCCGTCGTCGACCGGCAATGGCCTGTTCGGCACAACAGTCTCACAAACGGGCGCTCCGCCGCGAGCCCCCGGCGAGACAATTCGAATCGCCACGTTCAACGTGCAGGTGCTCGGCACGGCCAAGATTCAGAAGCCGATCGTCATGGAGCGGCTGGCCAACATCTGCAGGCGTTTTGACGTGGTCGCGATCCAGGAGATCGCGTCCGCCGACCAGGATATCCTGCCGCTGTTGATCGAGAAGATCAACAACTCGTTTGGCGTCGCATTCGACTACATCGTCGGTCCGCGCGTCGGGCGCAACGGACAGCTGGAGCAATATGGATTCGTCTTCAACACCGCCACCATCGAGGCCAACCGAGGCTGGATTTACTCGATGAACGACCCGGACGATCTGCTCGCGCGGGAGCCACTAGTGGCATCCTTCCGGGCGCGGGCCGCCAAGCCGGAAAACGCCTTCACGTTCAGCTTGGTGACGATCCGCACGGACTCGGAGTCGCTGGAGCGAGAATTGTCGGTGCTGGACGACGCGCTGCAGGTCGTGCGCAACGACGGCTTCGGCGAAGACGACATCATTCTGCTGGGCGACTTTGGCGTGAACGATCGCCAGCTTGGCGATTTGGCGCGCACTCCCGGCATGTCCTGGGCAATTGCCGGCGTGCCGACCGACACGCGAGGCACGATGCAACTGGACAACATCCTGTTCTCGCAACAGTCGACCAAGGAGTTCGCCGGGCGCAGCGGCGTGTTCGACTTCATGCGCGAGTTCAATATGACGCAGATGGAGGCGTTGGAGATTTCCGACCACCTGCCGGTCTGGGCAGAATTCAGCATCTACGAGGGCGGAGTCCCCGGCCGCGTCGCCAATCTGCCGCAGCAACCGTGATACTGTCCCGGCCTGCCCGGGTTCAGCTTATCCCTCATCCCAACAGCTGCTGCCCGCCGGTGACATGCAGCACTTCCCCGGTGACAAACGACGATCTCAACAAGTATTCCATCGCGTCAGCAATGTCGGCGGGGCGCCCCGTGTGCCGCAGCGGAATCCGGTGCCGCAACGCATCCAGATGCGAGTCGTCCGCTCCGGGCGGCGGCAGGATGGCGCCCGGTGCGATCGCGTTGACCTGAATCTCGGGTGCGAGCTCCTGTGCCAGCAGCCTCGTCATCGCAACCAGCCCGGCCTTGCTCAACGTATAGGCAAGATGCCCCGGCACGGGATGCGTTGCACGCCAATCGGCAATCTGTATGAAGTGCCCGCGTCGTGAGCAGGACGGCGACCCCTGACGTTCGCCGTCGGCTGCCGCCCGAAGCTGTCGAGCCACTGCTTGGCAGAGGAACGCGGGCCCTTGCAGATTGAGCGCCATCGTGCTCGACCACTCCTGCTCATCCAGTTGCTCGAGCGACGAGGACGCGAAGGTGGCGGCGTTGTTGATCAGAATCTGCAGTGGCCCGACGGCTTGCGCCGCGTCAGCCACGAGTTGTCGGCAAGCCGCTGCGCCCTTCGCGATGTCGGCCACAACCACTGCAGCCTGGCCACCGGCGGCTTCGATGTCCGCTGCGGTTTGCCCGGCCGCCTCGACCGAATGGTGGCAATGCACGGCCACTCTCGCGCCGAGCGCACCAAGCCGCCTGGCGAGGCAACGGCCGATTCGCTGACTCGCTCCGGTCACCAAAGCGCCAACGCCCTGCAGCCAGAGTTCCGTCATCGTCTTCCGCTAAGCTGAAGATAGCCAGAGGGCATTTCAAAAATTTTCCCTGGCGCAATCGAAGGCAGTTTTCTGCTGGTTTTATCAACCCGATTGCCGATCAGGAAGTTTTTGAAATGCGTTGTAAGCAAAGGAGGCCGTCTGCCCAACGGCCGGTGCCAGCGGCCCGTTAGGGTTGCGGCTCGGCCTCTTGTTTGACGTGCTGCTCTTTGAGCTGCTGCAACTCGGATTCAATGGCAGCGACGCGGTCCTTCGACTCTTTGACCCGAACTTGAAGCACGCGAACGCGGGCGCGTTTCTCCTCGAGCTCATCCTTCTTGTCCGGGTCCGTCTTGTCCCGATCCTGCTCGGCTTCCTTGAGCCGATCCTCGAAGGTCTTCAGCACGGACTTGAACTTCTCGGCGCGCCGCTCCAACTCGGCGACCTTCTGGTTGGTCAAGTGCAGCCGATAGTTGTCCATCTTCTCGACCAACGTGGGAAGCACATTGAGCACTTCGCGAGTTGGAATGGCGTAGCTGGCGACGCGTCCTGCGCGAGCGATGTTGATGCCGACGACCTTGCCGTCGAGATTGACGAGCGGACCACCGCACTCCTCGGGCCGAAGCACGCTGTCGTGCTGAATCACGCGAGGGAATCCGGAGCGGCGGCGACTGATCGGACCACCCAAGCTGTTCTGGGTCTGCACCCGGGATTGGAAGAAGGCCTGCTCTTCCCGTAACTCCGCGGTCAGCGAAAGCTCCTCATCGCCTCGCTTGACCTTCAATTTGACTCGATCTCCCGGCAGCAAGCCGCTGACGTAAGAAATCAGATCGTCGGCGGTGGCGATATCCCGATCGTCGACGCCCAGCACCACATCATCGGGTTTGACGCCGGCGCGGTCAGCCCCGCCTCCGGGAAACACGGTGACGACCAGCGCGCCGCCGTTTGGGTCCTTGGGGTTGGGCCCGAGCCGAATGCCGATCAGTGCTCGGCTGCGCAGAATCCGCCGCGGCGCCGTGGAAACCACGCCGATGGAGATGGGCGTATCTTTGAGGCCGGGCGTCACCAGCCAGGCGCCGACGGCGATATCGTGATCCACCCAGGGAGCGACGGGCAGCTGCTCGGCCGCGATCTTCAGCAACGCAAAGTCATACTCGTCATTGGACCCGACCTGGACGGCCGCGATCCGGCGATTGTCGTAGAGTTCGCACATCAAGTCGTCGCTGTCCCGCAACTCGCTGCCCTTGGTCAGGATCAGTCCGCTCGCGTCGACGATGGTTCCGAACGAAGCCTGCGCGCCGTTGACCAGCACGCGGACGGTGGAGGCGCGAGCCGCTTTGGTGACCGAGTTGAATGAGGAGCGGATCTCGTCGTGGGAACGTTGATAGACGTTGCGGCGATTGCCCAACTGGCGCCAAAACCGCTCGATTCCGGAGGAGTCGTCGGGATTTTCCTGGTCCTCTGTTTCTTCGGCGGGCTCGACAGCCGGCGGCTGCGCGAGCGAGTCGACGGGGATGGCGGTATGGAATCCAGCCACGAAGAACAGACCCAACAGCAAGGCTGGGGCGCGCCGCCAATCGAGAGTGAACGTCTGCTTCATCCGAAAACTCCGCGTATGTTGAGCCTGACCGCGACAGCCGCGGCGGCGTTAATATAAACGATGGAAGGTAGAACAAGCACGACCGCGGTCCACTTCCGTGGCCCTAGCCAAAACGAAGGTGACGGTGCGTTATGCACTACAACGCACTTTTGAAATGTCCATCTAGTCACCGGCCTTGCCGATCAACAACTCCAAGTCGAGCAGTTTTTCGCCGCGCTGCACCTTGAGCTTCACTTTTTCGCCGGGCTTGCGACCGCTGACTTCGATCACGAGTGCCTGGAAATTTGCCAGGGGCTTCGAACCAAATGACTTGATCACGTCACCCACTTCAAGCCCCGATTTGTCACCGGGACCTCCGGGCTTGATCCACTCGATCAGCGCCCCGTCAACGCCCTGCTGCTTCTCGCTGCCGCCACTGATCCCGATATATGGCTCGCCGCTGGGAACGGCGCCCCACATCTCGCTGGCCACCAGCCTTTGCCAATCTTCCTGATAGGTGCTGACCGGCACGTGCATGTTGGCCGTGAGGGCGCCGCCAATGCGGCTGTTGATGCCAATCACTTTGCCGAACATGTCAAACAGCGGTCCACCGGAGTCGCCGCCAATCAGCGGGCAATCGGTGGTGAGCACCGAATCTCGTTTCCTCAGCACGCGGCCGAGCCGCACGACCGGCCGACGACCGGGCACATAACCGCCCGGGTGCCCCGTGGCGATCACCCACTGACCAGTACGAACTTGCTTGAAGTCACCCATCTCGACATGTGGCCAGCCACCCTCGCGAGTGTCGGTGATCTTCATCATGCCGGCGTCGATTTGCCGGTTCAGCCCCAACGTCTTGCCGCGGGCATCATCGCCATTGGGAAGTTTAAAACGCACATCCAGCCCAGGCTTCTGAGCGACATGAGCGGCGGTTAGCACCAGGCCATCCGAGCTCACGATCACACCGCTGCCCTGCGCGGGGCCGATTTGGACTCCCACCGTGACGAGAATGGCTTGCTCGGATAGCTTGAGCTGAATCTGCTCCATGGCCCTCAAGTCATCGAGAGACCGTGGCGGCAGCTCGCCGCTGAAGATCTGCGCCAATTTGCCGCTTAGCTCCTCGCCGTCAGCCGAAGCGTGCAACAGGAGCAAAAACAAAGACACCAGGCAAACGGAGAACATCCAACCACGCATCTGTTTCATCGGGGGCTCCTGGCGGTCGCGGAGAAGGCGATATCCATCTTTGATCATAACGTATTCGCCCCGCAGATTCTCACCTTGGCTCGCTTCTCGATTCGGCAATTCCTCCAGACGGGGGGTGCATCGGCCGTCACAACCGGGCAAGATTTGTCGGACCTTGATTTGACCGAGTGATTCCTTTGCTCCGAGTTCTCTGATGTTAATTGTCGGCTGTGGTTACGTTGGACTCCGTGTCGCGCGAGACATTTTGGGATCGGATCCGGAACGCTCGGCCTGGGGGCCGATTCGGCACGTCACTGCCTTGACTCGTAGCGAACGGCGAGCCGGCGAGCTCCGGCAACTCGGCTGCCGTCCCGTCGTGGGTGACATAACCAAGGCAGAGTCGCTGGCCGATCTGCGGCTGGACGACGACGGCACCTTGCTCTTTGCCGTCGGATTCGACCGACACTGCGGGCTGCCGATTGAGGACGTGTACTGCGACGGGCTCGGCAACGTGCTGAATCAGCTGGCAAGCTGTGGGGAGCCGCTGCGGCGACTGATCTACCTGAGCTCCACGGGAGTTTATGGCGACCACGGGGGCGAGTGGGTGGATGAAACCACGGCCGTGTCCCCCGAGCGTGAAGGCGGGCGAGCGTGCGCCGGCGCCGAGGCGATGCTGGCGGAGCACCCTTGGTCCCGCGCCGCGCACGTCATCTTGCGGTTGGCGGGCATTTATGGTCCCGGCCGTGTGCCGCGACTGGCGAATCTGCGAGCGGGCACGCCGCTGCCCACCCCGGCGGACAGTTGGTTAAACCTGATTCATGTCGACGATGTGGTCAACGTGGTGCGTGCGGTCTGCACGCAGCCACACGGCTCCCGCGTCTTTTGCGTGTCGGACGGCCACCCGGCGCGCCGGCGCGACTACTACCGGACGCTCGCGACCGTCGCCGGGGCGCCGCCACCGAAATTTGTCGGCGTGGCCGATCCGACATCCCTCGCCACCACCTCGCGCAATGCCGGCGACAAGCGGGTATCGAATCGACTGTTGCTCGACGAGCTGCGTTTGACGCTCCGTTATCCCGATTGCGAGGCGGGATTGCGAGCGATTGTCGCAGCGGATGTCGCAGCGGATGACGCGAGGTCGAGCGGTTGAGGCCGTTGAAATGTCGCCTTAACAGCCGGCTGGCACAACCGTGGCACAGGCTGCCAGCCTGTGATTGAAATTGATTGTGGTTTTGGGCAGAGGTTGCAGGCTGGCAGCCTGCACCACGACAAGCTGCCTCCTCCGCCCAAGCCTAGCACGATCGCGTCGGTTGCCATCGAGAGTCGGCCGCCGTAGATTGTCGGAGGTTGGGAACACCAATCACCGGAGTGAGTTTTGCCCCTCGTTCGATGCGTGCTGCCGCCGATCTCCGCAGGCGGCGCAGGCCGAAAAGGATTGCTTGATGCTGAAACGGAAGCCTCTCTTCCCTCATGTTCTCGAAATCAATCATCAGGCGGGGCATGTCCTCGGCTGCAACGTCTATCTCGTCTTCGATGAGTCCGAGTGGATCCTGATTGACATCGGCTACGAGGAGATGGTCGACGAAATCGTCACGATGATTCGCGAGCTGGACTTTCCGTTTTCGCAGTGCAAGCTGCTGGTGGCCACGCACGCGGACGTCGATCACATCCAGGGACTCGCGAAAACCGCGCAGATCCTCCGCGCCCCGGTCGCCGCGCACCGGCTGGCCGCGGAGTCGCTGAAGACGGGCGACAAATTGAAGACCTTCGCGGAGATCGAGGCGCAGGAGATCTCGATGGAGATGCCTCCGGTGCAGGTCGACCAATTGTTGGAAGACGGCGACATCCTGCGCGTCGGCAACGTCGAGCTGGAGGTCTGGCTTACGCCGGGGCACACCGACAGCCAACTCGCCTTTCGCATGGGCGACCTGCTGCTCAGCGGCGACAACATCTATCGAGACGGCTGTGTCGGCGCCATCGACGCTCACCATGGGAGCGACTTGACCAAGTTCATCCAGTCGCTGCAACGAATTCGCGAGAGCGACGTCCAATGGCTGCTCCCGAGCCACGGCCCGATTTTCGCCAAGGACAACGCGTTGCTCGACGAGACGATCGCGCGACTCGAGCGGTACACGCACATGGCCGACTTCGGCACTTGCGCCGTGGATTGGCCGCTGATGGAACAGTGGGAGCGCGAGCTCGCCGCGGGCGAGCATCCACGCTACGAGGAAGAAGCGTAGGGTGCTCGAAACGGTCGGACAAGAACGCCAACAGGCGACGCTCATGCGCCGCCTGTCGCGTTGCCTCGTTGTTCCGCCACGTTAGCGCCGGTGTTTTGGCGGCTGGGCGTCCCATCCGATATCCGCCGGAGCATCCTCGCAAACCGAATCACCGGTTCACCGGATCACCGGGCCTCACAAGGGTCGCCCGATTCGATTACAGCTGGTCGAGGATGAAGTGGTTGCCCCAGTGATAGGGACGGCCCGCGGGGAACGGGTTGTGCCACTGCTTGTTGTAAACCGGAATCCGCATTTCGGCCGGGTAGCGGTAGTACATGCTATCGCGGCTTTTGAAGTACTCGGGACTCCAATAGTTGTGCGGATAGTACACGTACGGGTAGTGGTAAAAGCGGTTCCAGTCGCTGGGACCGTTGGTATTGCCCCAGGTGCGGCCGAAACCCTGCGGCTGCTGTGCCGGCAGGCTGGTGGTCACCGCAGCGCAAAGCACTAGGGCGGCGACCAGCGAGAGCATCGCGCGTCGGACCATGATTTCCCCCCTCGGATTTGTTGGTCACGGCAGGCGGCCGTGAAAACTGACTGTGATTGTTTGTATGGATCGGCCTAGCCTCGGGGCCGTCATGAGTGGAAAATCTCGGACAACTGTCAAAACCGGAATTTCCCCACCTCCCGTCGTCTCACCGTTTTCCCTCCGGGATCGAGGTCCGTTCGATGCACGAAGCAATCTCCCTCGCACAACAACTGGTGCGTCTGGCCAGCGTCAGCCCAATGGGCAAGCCCTTGCCGGAAGGCTCCCTCATCCACGGCGAGTCCCGCGTCTCCGACTTTCTGGAGACGTGGGGCCGAGAGCACCAGTTGCGGGTCAAGCGCCAGCAGGTCGCGCCGAGTCGCGACAACGTCGTGTTCTGGCTGCCGGGAGAACTGCCCGGGGTCGTGCTGTGGGAGGTGCATCAGGACACCGTTCCCGTGGAAGGGATGGTGATCGAGCCGTTTGGAGGCGAGCTTCGCGAGGGGCGACTTTATGGTCGTGGCGCCTGCGACGTGAAAGGCACGATGGCCTGCATGCTCGCCGCATTGCGCGAATTGTCGGCCACCTCCCCACAGCAGCGATCGTCGTTGATGCTGGCGTGCACGGTCGACGAAGAGCAAGGCGGCGCGGGCGCGATCGCGCTGCCGCAGATCTGGGAGTCCGGCGAGTTGCCTCGTCCGGACATCGCCATCGTGGCCGAGCCCACGGAGTTGGATGTGGTGGTGGCCCACAAAGGGGTGCTCCGCTGGACCTGCCGCACACGCGGCCGGGCGGCTCACAGCTCGGCGCCCCACGAGGGCGATAGCGCAATCTACCGCATGGCTGCCGTGGTCTCCGCGCTCCAGCGATATCAGGACGAAGTGCTGGCCCGACGACCTGCCCATCCGCTGCTCGGCCGGCCAACCCTCAGCGTGGGAACGATCCGAGGAGGCGTGGGCGTCAATCTCGTGCCCGACGCTTGCGAAATTGAAATCGATCGTCGGCTGCTGCCCGGCGAGTCACCCGCTGCGGCACAGGGCGACGTCACCCACTTTCTCGCCTCGCTGGATCTCGCTGGCGAAAAGATTGTGCACGAGCCGCCCTACCTCGAGTCGCGAGGATTGTCCGATGAGGCGAATGGAGAGATGGCCGAACGGCTGGCCCGAGCGGCACGGTCGGTTGGCGCGGCAGGCCGCAAGATTGGCGTCCCGTTCGGCACCGACGCGTCTCGTCTCGCCCCGCACGTTCCATGCGTCGTCTTTGGCGCAGGCTCGATCGCTCAAGCGCACACGATCGATGAATGGATTGCGGTGAAACAGCTTGAGGACACCACCACAGCGCTGGTGAATTTCATGTTGGCGGCCCACTAACCAACTGGTTGAATCGCCGGCTGAATCACTTGCTTCCAACTCCACTCCCCCAACTCCCCCAATGTATGGGTAAGTGGGCTTCCCTAGATCCACATCCTTTGTCATGATCATCCGTGAGGGTTCGCCCTCCGCCCTCCATAGGTACCTGCCCCGCCTGTGGAGGGCACTTTCATTTCTTGACCGCCAGTCTTCGTCTCGCGCCACCTGTGTGCCCCTTCGGTAGGATCACCAGGCTGGCGACTCGCGTTGAAAGACAAGGCGCAAAGTAAGCGGACCCAGCGTGCAAACGCGGAGCTACCGCTTGTGTGGTCATGTTGACCACCCCACACCCCACCGATAAGATCGGGGCTATTCAAGTGGCTTTCGTTCGCGTCTACTTTGTGACAGAATTCACAAAGTTGCGCAACTTGTTTCACAATATGCACTTGAAGCCGAAACACAGCCAAGTCGCAGCCGCTCCACCCCGCTTTCATCCCACCCTTCTCCGCGATCACCAACGCCATGACGGCCTCCCTGCTACCGATTTTGTTGTTCATCGCGATCGCAGCAGCTCTCGGAGTGGTCCTGCTTTCGGTCGGCTCGCTATTGGGCCCCAAGCGGGAAGGCGCGGTCAAGCAGATGCCGTACGAGAGCGGCATGGATCCGATCCACGATGCCCGCAGGCGATTTGACGTCCGGTTCCATCTCGTCGCGATCGCGTTCCTGCTGTTTGACGTCGAACTGCTGTTTCTCTATCCGTGGGCCGTGGCCAACAAGCACCCCGATGGGCTCGCCAAGTCGGGCGCCGATCTCGGCTTGCTGGTCTTTGGCGAAGTGATGGTGTTTGTCACGCTGCTTGCGTTGGGGCTGGTGTACGCCTGGCGCAAAGGGCTGTTTCGTTGGCGCTGAGCGTTCAAGACTCCGGGAGTGTTAGCAGTGGAACTGCCTGAAAATGTCGTGGTCAGCAAGCTCGACACGTTGGCCAATTGGTGCCGCAAGAACAGCTTGTGGCCGATGCCGTTCGCAACGGCGTGTTGTGGCATTGAGCTGATGGCGACCGGCGCCAGCCGGCACGACTTGGCGCGGTTCGGCGCCGAGGTGTTCCGCTTCAGCCCGCGGCAATGCGACTTGATGATCGTGGCGGGGCGCGTCGTGATGAAGATGCTGCCGGTGCTGCAACGGATCTGGCATCAGATGCACGAGCCCAAGTGGTGCATCTCGATGGGCGCGTGCGCATCGTCGGGCGGCGTGTTTGACACCTACAGCGTGGTGCAAGGCATCGACCGCTTTATTCCCGTCGACATGTATGTGCCGGGCTGCCCGCCGCGACCGGAGCAGCTGATCCAGGCGATCATCGACCTCCAGGAGTATCAGATTCAACAACGCGGCACGATCACGGGCGCGGAGTTCAACACCGGCGAGCGACAGCGTCCCAAGCGGGCGCTCACCGAGCTGCCCGTGATTGGACAGGCGCCGATATTTCATCCCCGCGCAACCAGCTAGTTCCTTCATTGCCCAGTCGCCGCCCTGTCCCGGCTTTCGCTTTCCATTGACTTTCCATCCGCTTTCCAGCCTTTCGCCAGCTCCATTAGCCCCGGACCCTCCCCATGACCGCTGCGGCAGTTGACCATCTCGTGCAAGCGCATGGCGGCGTTGTGTCCGAGTTTCGCGGCCAGACGCGAGTCACACTCGACGCAGCCTCGCTGTATGCGGCGATGCAGTCGCTGCGCGACGAGCACGGCTTCGACCTGTTAGTGGACGTGACCTGCGTCGACTACCTGAACTATCGCGGCGCACGGGACCGCTTCGGCCTGGTGTATCTGCTGGCCGGGGCGGAGTCGGCCAAGCGACTGACGATTCGCGTGATGCTCAACGAGCCGGATTTGACGGTGGCGTCGGTGACACCGCTCTGGGCCGGCGCCAATTGGATGGAGCGCGAAGTATGGGACATGTTCGGGATTGTCTTTGCGGGCCATCCCGATTTGCGACGCGTGTTGCTTCCCGAGGAGTTTACGGCTCACCCGCTCCGCAAGGACTATCCCCTGCAAGGCCGGGGTGAGCGTCACAATTTTCCCGTTATTACGCGCGGCGAAGCGTAACGTTCGCGTCGGACGCCGCCCACTCGGCTTTGCGAGTTGACCAACTCCAGGCTCGGGACCGTCCAAACACTTCCCTAAGGAACAAGCATGGCCACGACGGCGCCGACTGGCGAGACACGCGACCACGACTATTTGTGGACGCTGAACTTTGGCCCGCAACATCCCGCCACGCACACCACGTTGCGAATCGTGCTGAAGCTCGACGGCGAGCGCGTGGTCGACGCCATCCCCGACATCGGCTACCTGCACTCGGGGTTCGAGAAGATCGGCGAGCACCTTGACTTCAATCAGTATGTCACGGTGACGGACCGCATGAATTACATCTCGCCCATGGCCAACAATGTGGCTTGGCACAACGCGGTCGAGAAGCTGCTGGGAATCGACCTGACGCCGCGGTGCAAATACATCCGGGTGATCATCTCCGAGTTGGCGCGGATCAGCGACCACCTGCTCTCCACCGGCGCCATGGGCCTGGACACGGGCGCGTTCACCTTTTTCCTGTACGCCTTCTATCAGCGCGAGCGGATCTACAACATCTTCGAGACGCTGTGCGGCGCGCGGTTCACCAACAGCTACACTCGCACGGGCGGCGTGATGCACGACATCACGCCTCAGGTGATCGAGCAAATCCGCGACTTCGTGCGTACGTTCCCCGACACGCTGCGCGACATGGAGCGGCTGCTGAACCGCAACCGCATCTTTGTCGACCGCACCAAGGACGTGGCCGTGCTCACTCGCGAGGAGGCGTTGCAGTGGAGCGCCTCGGGGCCGGTCGCGCGCGCCAGCGGCGTGGTGCGGGACTTGCGCAAAGACGAGCCGTACCTGGCGTACGAGGATTTCGATTTTCAGGTCTGCTGCGCCCGCGCGGGCGACTGCTTCGCACGGTACTACGTGCGGATCGCCGAGATGTGGGAGAGCCTGAAGATCGTCACTCAAGCGATCGAGAACCTGCCCTCCGGCCCCGCGAATGTGGGCGTTGACGAACGCACCGCTTTGCCCTCGAAGCAGCAGGTGTATCAAACGATCGAGGGCACGATCACGCACTTTGAATTGGTGATGGCCAACCGCGGCTTCGAGACGCCCAACGAGGAGTGCTACGCAGCTGTCGAGGCCCCCAACGGCGAGCTGGGCTTCTATATCGCGGGCGACGGCTCGGACGTCGCCTATCGAGCCCGCTGCCGACCGCCGTCCTACATCCACTTCTCCATGTTCCCGAAACTGATTCGCGGCCATACGCTCAGCGATGTCGTCGCCGTGCTCGGGAGCCTGAACATCATTGCGGCCGAGCTGGACCGTTGAGCCGCCTCGTCCTCGACGCCCGCGTCCGCGACAACCCGATTGATCCAACAACGAAACCTGCCGCTCGCAAGGCGGAGCCATTATGACCGACACCAACCGCGTCCTGACCGACGAGATGATCGAGGAGATCCAGCGCCACATTCCTCGCTATCCGTCGAAGCAGGCAGTGACGTTGCCCGCGTTGCACGCCGTCCACTCGCGCTTGCGGCATGTGCCGCTGCAGGCCGTCGTGGAGATCGCCGAGATGCTGGAGCTGGCGCCGGCGCAGGTCCAGGACACGATGACGTTCTACGGCTTCTTCAAGCAGGATGCGCCACACGGCGAGACGCGAGCCTGGGTCTGCCGCAGCGTCAGCTGCATGCTGCGCGGCGGCGACGAGCTGCTCGAGCACATGTGCGAGCGGGCCGGGATCGCCCCCGGCGAGACGACCGCCGACGGCAAGCTGACGATTGAGTACGCCGAGTGCCTCGGCGCCTGTGAGCACGCGCCCTGCATTCTGGCCAATGACGACCTGCACAAGTCGGTCACTCACGACGACGCGGACCGGCTGCTCGATTCCCTTTGACGATGCCCCAATGGTCTGCTGGCGTTTTTATCCGAGCCTGAACCGCACATCTCGCACTCAACCCAATTGGTCTTGCCGTGAGCTCCTTTGAACCCGTGTTGTTGGCCCAGATCGACAAGGACGACAGCCACACGCTGCCGGTTTACGAGAAGTCGGGGGGATACAAGACCTGGAAGCAGGTGCTCCAAGGCACGCCCACCGAGGTGATCGATGTGGTCAAGGCCAGCGCGCTGCGAGGGCGCGGCGGCGCCGGCTTCCCCACTGGACTGAAGTGGACGTTCCTTCCCAAGGATCATCCCGGGCCGATCTACTTCTGCCTCAACGCCGACGAAAGCGAGCCGGGCACGTTCAACAACCGCATCCTCATGGAGGAGGATCCGCATCAGGTGCTCGAAGGCCTGATGATCAGCTGCTTTGCCACGGGCGCCACGACCGCTTACTTCTACATGCGGTACGAATACCCGCGTGCTTGGAAGCGAGTTCAGGCGGCGGTCGACGAGTGTTACGCCAAGGGCTACCTGGGCAAGGACATCCAGGGCTCGGGGTTCTCGCTGGACATCTATCTGCATCGCGGCGCCGCGGCCTACATCTGCGGCGAGGAGACCGGGTTGATCGAAAGCCTTGAGGGCAAACGCGCCTGGCCTCGCATCAAGCCGCCGTTCCCTGCGATCGAAGGCGCGTTCCGGAAGCCGACCGTTGTCAACAACGTCGAGACGGTGGCCTGCGTCCGCCACATCATGGACCGTGGCGCCGACTGGTTCAAAAGCATGGGCGTGCCGCCCGATCCCGCCAACCCCCGCGACCCCGGCAGCTTCGGCCCCAAGCTCTACTGCTTGAGCGGCCACGTCGAGCGGCCCGGCTGTTACGAGGCGCCGCTGGGAATCACCGTCAACGAGCTGATCGAAAACCACGGCGGCGGAATTTGGAAAGGCCGCAAAGGCAAGGCAGCGATTCCCGGCGGCATCAGCATGGGATTGCTGACGGCCGACGAGTTCGATTGCCCGTTGGACTTCGCCGGCCCGGGACGGTACCAGTGCCTCGGACTCGGCACGGCCGCGGTGGTGGTCATGGACGAGACCGTTTCCATGGTGGACTTCCTGCACAACAGCGCTCAGTTCTTTTCCCACGAGAGTTGCGGGCAGTGCACACCGTGCCGCGAAGGCACCTCATGGTCGCTGAAAATCCTGAAACGCATCCGCGCCGGCAAGGGCCGACTGCTGGATCTCGAGCTGCTGCTGGAGATCGGCGACAACATCGGCATCATTCCGGGCACGACAATCTGCGGACTGTCAGACGGCGCCGCCTGGCCGCTGAAGAACGCCATCCGCAAGTTCCGCGACGAGTTCGAAACCTACATCAAGAAGACCAACCCCGACGGATACGCCAACACCGACCCGGTTCCCGCGCTGGACCTCGCCTCGCTGCACCACTAGTGGCTGTCGTAGTGCAGGCTGCCAGCCTGCAACCTGCGGCGAGAACCACCATCATCACAGGCCACGACAATCATCACAGGCTGACAGCCTGTGCCACGACCATCATCACAGGCTGGCAGCCTGTGCCCGACGTGCCGGCTCACCCGACTCCCTTCCCCTTACGTTTGCGAAGCACATGGCCATCGTCACCATTGACGGACAAGAGATCGAAATCGGAGACGACGAGCGCCTCAACGGCATTCAGGCCGCGCGGCGCGCCGGCGCCGAAGTGCC
The DNA here is from genome assembly GCA_020426845.1 of Planctomycetales bacterium. Taxonomy (GTDB): domain Bacteria; phylum Planctomycetota; class Planctomycetia; order Pirellulales; family Pirellulaceae; genus JAGQPF01. Next base: position 32,819 of record JAGQPF010000141.1, on the reverse strand, counting down.
TCACTACTGCTGGCATCCCGGCTTGAGCGTTGTCGCCAGCTGTCGGATGTGCCTGGTCGAGACGGGCACCAAAGACAAAGAGACCGGCGAGGTGCGGATGATGCCCAAGCTGGTTCCGGCATGCCAGACTCCCGCCTCGGATGGGACCGTGTTCGTCACGGACAGCCAGAAGGTCCGCGACGCCCGCGCCATGGTGGAGGAGGACCTGTTGATCCGCCATCCGATCGACTGCCCGATCTGCGACAAGGCGGGCGAGTGCGCTTTGCAGGACTACCACTTTCAACACGGTCGCGAGGAGCGCCGCGCCGACATCAAGCCGTTCACCAGCCGCCGCCGCGATCTCGGCGAGACGGTCACGCTGTTTGTGGATCGCTGCGTGATGTGCAGTCGTTGCGTGCGATTCTGCCGCGAGGTTGCCGGGACGGCGGAGCTCATGATCCGCGATCGAGGCGCCCATGAGGAGATTGACGTCTTTCCGGGCTTCCCGCTCGAGAACAAGATGTCGGGCAATGTCGTCGACCTCTGCCCGGTCGGCGCCCTGGGAGACATCGAGTTCCTCTACCGCCAGCGCGTCTGGTTCATGAAGTCGCACGACCACGTCTGCGGCGGCTGCAGCGCCGGTTGCTCGATTCGCGTCGACGAAAATCAGGACCATGTCTACCGCATCAAGCCGCGGGAAAATCCCGAGGTAAACCAGTGGTGGATCTGCGACGAAGGCCGTTACGGCTGGGGCCACATCCACTCGGCCGATCGCAATCTCACGGCGTCCCGTCGCGGCAATGACGGCGAACATCGGGCGCTGGAGACAGCCGAGCTGGTCAAGGCACTCGACGCCGCGCTGCGAGCGTCGGGCCGGTTGGCCGTTGTCGTTTCACCATTTTTGACCGTCGAAGAAGCATACTTGCTGAGCCGCTATGCAAAAAGCATCGACTCGGAGGCGGCGTTGTATTTGGGACCGGTGCCTGTCGTCGGCGAGGACGAAACGTTTGCCAGCGGATTCACGATTCGCAACGAGAAGTGCCCGAACCGCGTCGGCGTGGAGGAAGTGATCTCGCACTTCATGCAGGGCAACTGCGAATCGTGGGAAGCACTGTTGAGTCGCGATGATCTCCCGTCGCTGGCCGTTTGGGTCAGTGGCGGGTCGCCTCAGCCGCTGGACCATACAGACGCCGCCGAAGCGCTATCCTCCGCGGCGCTGCTCGTCGTCCACGACCTATTTGGCTCTCCCCTTTACGAAGCGGCCGACTTCCGCATTCCGGATGCCGCCTCGCTCGAGCGTGAAGGCTCGTATGTCAACCGCTCACACCGCTTGCAGTCGTTCGAGTGGGCCGTGCGAGCGCCTGCGGGCGTGGTCCCCGCCGGCCGACTGCTTTGGCAACTGACCGGAGGTCACGGCCTGTATCGTGCGGCGAACGTGCTGCAGGAAGCGGCTGACGCCATCTCGGCATTCGCCGTGGCGAAGGGATCCATTCCTTCGCAAGGTGTCGACCTGAAAGTGAACTTGCTTGCCTAAGCGAGGCCGTTGAAGTCCATTCCGCGCTACGCCCATCCTCCACTTCCCACCCAACTCCCACCCACATCCCACCCACATCCCTTTCTCACCGCGACAAGCGACATGACGGAAGCACTGATCAAGATCATGATTCTGATTGGCGGCCTGATGACGGCCGCCGCCTACTTCGTGCTGTTGGAGCGGAAGATGGCGGCTTGGATTCAGGATCGCGTGGGGCCGAACCGAGTGGGCATTCCGCTGACGCCGATTCGGATGTTCGGCCTTGGACAGCCGCTGGCGGACGGCGTGAAGTTCATCCTCAAGGAGGAGTACACGCCGGCGCACGTGGATCGCAAGTTGTTTGTCATTGCTCCGATCACGATCCTGGCGGCCGCGCTGGCGGTGTTCGCGGTGATTCCGTTCGGCAGCGTGCTGCCGTTGGTCGAAGGCGCGGCGCCGATACCGATGGTCGTTGCGCCGGGCGTTGACGTCGGCATGATCTATATCTTTGCCCTCTCCAGCATCGCCGTGTACGGAGTGATCTTGGGAGGCTGGGCGAGCAACAACAAATACAGCTTCCTCGGCGGCCTGCGTTCCAGCGCCCAGTTGATCGCTTACGAACTGCCACTCGGGCTTGGCATCCTGGGTGTGGTGCTCGCTTGCGGCTCGATGGATCTGGCGGACATCATGCGGTACCAGGCGACCGAAGGGTGGTTCTTCTTCGCCCAGCCGCTCGGATTCGTCGTCTTCCTCACGGCGGCCTTCGCAGAATCCGGCCGGCTGCCGTTCGACCTTCCCGAATGCGAACAGGAGTTGGTCGGCGGATACCACACAGAGTACGCCGGCATCAAGCTGCTGCTGTTTTTGGTGGCTGAGTTCCTGCACATGATCACCGCCTCGTTCCTGATCGTGATCCTGTTCTTTGGCGGCTGGCATTTCCCCGGGCTCGGTTCGAGCGACGAGATCTCGCTGACGGTCGGTGTGCTGCGAATGGGCGTGTTGATGGCGAAGATCTTTGTCGTCATCGTGTTCTTCATGATCATTCGCTGGAGCTGGCCGCGATTTCGCTTTGACCAACTCATGGCGCTTGCCTGGAAGGTGATGCTGCCGCTGGGCATGGTCAACCTGGTGGCGGTCGCCGGGCTCGAACAGCTCCGGGCCAGCGGCGTGCTGCCCCGCTTTTCCGAAGGCGCCTGGGACTTTGCGATGATGATCCCCGGCTGGATCGTGCTGATTGCGGCATCCCTGATTGTCGGCTACGCCGGACCACTAATTGCCGACAACCGTCCCCGTCTCGACTTGACCCCCGAGGACGTGGACCGGCAGATCTAGGAGGCCTCCGAAGACTCCACCGACTCCATCGCCCCAACCATTCCGTTCAACGCAACGACCAGTGAGAAGACCATGAAGGCAGACGACCCCGATGTTCGTTGGGTGGAAGAGCCGGAGCTCGGGCTGTCCGGCAAGATGTATTTGCCGATGTTCCTCCAGGGGCTGACGACGACCATCAAGCACTTGGGACGCAGCCTATCGGGCAATGTCGTCACCGTCAGCTATCCGGACCAAGAGCCCGAGATCGGCAACCCGCTGAACTATCGCGGCGTCCATCGCTTGAACAAGGACGCGCAAGGCCGAGTGAAATGCGTGGCGTGCTTCCTCTGCGCCACGGCTTGCCCGGCGCACTGCATCGACATCATCGGCATCGAAAGCCCGTGGGATGATCGCGAGAAGTATCCGCAGAGCTTCACGATTGACGAGCTGCGGTGCATCTACTGCGGCATGTGCGAAGAGGCCTGTCCCGTCGACGCTATCGAGCTGACCAGTCTCTACAGCCTGACGGGTCGCAGCCGCGAGGAGATGATCTTCGACAAAGAGAAGCTGCTGAGCGTCTTCGACCAGACCAAGGACAAGGAGCCGATGAAGTCGGCCCAGCTCGGAGGCACAGCCTGATGAATCACGTCATGTGGCTCGCCCAACTGATTGGCGATCTGGGCGACGTTCCCGTCGAGCCGGAGGCGATTGAGCCCGAGTTCCGCTTCTGGTGGGTGTTGGCGGCGATCCTGTTGCTGCTGTTTTGGCTGATTCGCCGCAATCAACAATCGCGAAGGCAGCAGTCGATCCTGCTGGCCGTGGCCGGAGTGGCCGCGTTGTATGGCTTGAGCACTCCCGCGCAGCCGGCGATTGACAAGTGGCTGGCCAACGGCTGGGCCGGAGGCGGCCACCTGCTCAGCTCGTGCTTGCTCTGGGGGTTGTTGCTCACGGCAGCCGCGCTGATCATGATGCTGCCTCGCGGCAGCTCGAAACGACAACTGCAAGGCTTTGTCGTGTGGATCGTCGGCCTCGGATTTTTGGCCGCCAGCATGCCGGCCCTGTCCGAAACCGCCGATCTCATCGTGTTCTGGGTGCTGGCCGCCGTCACGTTGGTGTCGGCCGTCGCGGCCGTGTCGATGCGCAGCGCCGTGTATTGCGCCATTTGGTTTGCCATGTCGCTGCTCGGCACCGCGGGCTTGTTCTTCTTCCAGGGCAGCCAGTTCCTGGGCGTCGCGACCATTGTGGTTTACGCCGGCGCCATCGTGGTGACCTTCCTGTTTGTCGTGATGCTGGCCCAACCCGAGGGGCAAGCCACGTACGATCGCCTGTCGTGGGGCGGCGCCGCGAAGCCGTTGGCGGCCATCGCCACCGCCTTGCTGGTGGCGGCGTTGGTCAACGCCGTTCACGGTGACACCGAGTTGCGACAAGCCGTCGCTTCCGCGGCCGAGCGGCTGAAAGACAACGAGGGCGAGCGGTTGCTGGCCGACAACCAAATCGTGGGCGTGTCCGAACGATCCGGGACTCTGCGGGTCACGGTCCGCCGCGAACTCGATGTGGACGCTGCCCGGGGCCTCGAGCAGGCGTTGTCCGACGCGTTGGACCAGCGCGTCACGGTGCACTTGCTCGACCCTGCCCGCGATGTGTTGCAATCGTCTCACATGGCCCGCCTCGGCGGCGAAATGTTCAGCCGACAACTGCTGTCCGTCGAGCTGGCGGGAGCACTGCTGCTGGCCGCGCTGGTCGGCGCCATTTCGATGGCAGTGCAAGGAAAACAGAACGACCCGGTCGCCCGCGGCGCCGGAGTGGAGGACGTGCGGTGAACGAAGTCGCGCTATTGCAAAACTACCTGCTGATCGGCGGATTGCTGTTCGGCATCGGACTGACGGGATTTCTCGTCCGCCGAAATATGATCGTCGTCTTCCTCAGTGCCGAGATGATGCTGCAGGGCGTCTCGCTGTCGCTGGTCGCCTGGAGCCGCTACCACATGGATTGGGGCGGCCAGCTGATGGTGATCTTCATCATCGCGGTCGCTGCCTGCGAGGCCGCCATCGCTTTGGCGCTGGTGCTGATGCTGCATCGTCAAAGCGACACGCTCGACCTCGCGTTCTGGCACGACACTCGAGAGGACGGCACGCCGCCGCATGTGGATCGCCAAATCCCCGAGGAGGCCGCACCCGAGCGGGTCTGGCCAACGCTGACGCCCGCGGGCATCGAGCCCGCCCCCGAACCCGAGCGAGAGCTCTATCGGCCGCGCGTCTAGTCGACGCAGACCGACCCAACCGGGCACTCCAACCGCCTCCTTCGCAACCTATTCGGCCTTTATCGCGGATTCGTAACGCCGATGAAATCAATCGACCTGCTGCTGATCCTGGTCCCCTTGTTGCCACTGGCCTCGGCCGTGATTATCACGGCGCTGGGCCCGCGCGTGCTCAAGGACGCCAAGCAGTTTCCCGCCTATGTCGCGATTGCGGCGATCGCCGCCGCCTTCGTTTGCAGCTTGATGCTCGCCGCGCACATGAACGCCGAGCGTGGAGAACGCGAATCCTACGAGCACGTGGTCACGCTGTGGACATGGGCACATCTGGATGATGTCGGCGTGCCCGCCGATGAACACGCCTCACGGCCCGATCTCGACATCTCCATCACCCTCCGCTGCGATGCGTTGACGGTGATGATGCTGACCATGGTCACCTTCATCGCCACGCTCGTCGCCGTGTTCGCCATGGGGTACATGCACGGCGATCGCAGTTTTTGGCGATTCTTCGCCTACGTGTCACTCTTCGTGTTCTCGATGACGATGCTGGTCTCCGTCAGCAACTTCCTGTTGCTGTTCGTGTTCTGGGAGGCGGTTGGCGTCTGTAGTTATCTGCTGATCGGATTCTGGTATGAAAAGCCCGAGGCGGCTCAGGCCGGCAAGAAAGCGTTCCTTGTCAACCGAGTGGGCGACTTCGGATTCGCGCTGGCGCTGTTCCTGATCTGGACCACCTACGGCACCGTGAATTATCACGACACCATCGTCCAGGAAGGCGCCGCCACACACTTCGACCTCTCCGAAACAAAGCTCGACGCGGACGCGACCGGCGAAACCACCTTGCCAGCCGGCGTTGTCACGGGCGTGCTTGGGCAATCCCGGACGCACTACGTCGCCGGCGGCGTGGGCTTGGCGATCTGCCTGCTGCTGCTGGTCGGTGCCTGCGGCAAAAGCGCCCAACTGCCACTGCACGTCTGGTTGCCCGACGCGATGGAAGGCCCCACGCCGGTCAGCGCGCTGATTCACGCTGCGACGATGGTCACTGCGGGCGTTTACATGATCACGCGGTGCTCGCCGCTCTTTATGGCGTCACCCGACGCGCAGCTGACGGTTTCCATCGTCGGCGCCTGCACCGCGTTGGTGGCGGGCCTGATCGCGCTAACGCAGTTCGATCTCAAGCGAGTGCTGGCGTTCTCGACCATCAGCCAGCTCGGCTACATGTTTCTCGCGCTTGGCACGGGCACGTTTGCCGGCATCACGGCGGGCATGTTCCACCTGTTCACCCACGCCTTCTTCAAAGCGCTGCTGTTCCTTGGCTCCGGCAGCGTGATGCATTCGATGGGGCACATCATCGATATGCGACAGTTCAGCGGCCTGAAGCGTATCATGCCGGTGACGCATTGGACTTTTTTGGTGGGCTGCCTGGCCTTGAGCGGCATGGCGCCGCTCTCGGGCTTCTTCAGCAAGGACAGCGTTGTCGCCTCCGTGCACGAGAAGGCGCACCATCTGATGCATGCGGAGCACGGCGACGACGACGGCCATCTCCATCACACGGACAATCGAAATTCGAGCCCCGATGCCACCGCGTCGCTGGGGTTCGCGCCGGCCGGCGCGGTGGTCGCTCTGACGGAAACGCCCGAGGGCACCGCAGCCCAAGGACTCAGCGACTCGGCACGGGGCCGCGCCTATTTGTGGCTGTATTGGATGGCGATGACGGCCGCCTTGCTGACGCCGTTCTACACATTTCGCGCGTACCTGATGACGTTCCACGGCCCGCTCGTCGTGCCCTCCGAGGCCGGCCACCATGCCCACGAATCGCCCCCCGCGATGACTCTGCCTCTGGTGGTGTTGGCAGTTTTCGCCTTTGGCGTTGGCTTTTTTTGGTACCAGTTCCCCGAGTTCCTGAAGTCCACGCCGTCGCTGGCAGCGGCCAGCGTGGCGGCCACCTATGCTCCCCCGGCATTCCACTGGGATGTGGCCGGCCTGAGCCTCGTGATTGCCTCCATCGGCATCGCCGCCGCCTTGTATATGTATCTTGGCCACCGCAAGGAGGTCTCGGCGATTCAGAATCTAATGAGCTTCGAGTGGACCAAAGACATCTCGGACGTGGAGACCGTCTCGAAGTGGAAGCAGTCCGTGTGGGTCCAGAACACCTACAAGGACTTTGCCAAGCTGAAGCTCGGCTGGCTGGCAAGCTTGTTGGGCAGCCTGGCGTTGCTCGCCATCCTGCTGCTGACCGCCCCGCTGATGCTGGTGCGTTTCTGCTCGCCCCTGAAGCTGTCCGAGCACAAGTTCTACTTTGACGAACTGTATGGGTTCTTCATTGTGAAGCCGCTGCAGCTGGCCGCGAAGGTGATCTACGCCATTGACCGCTGGTTGGTGGACGGGGTCATCAACACCATTGGCTCGATCCCTCCGCTGGTTGGCAACGTCACGCGATCCATGCAAAACGGGCTGGTCCAATCCTACGCTTTGGCGATGATCGTCGGCGTGGCAGCTCTGGTGTTTGTCCGCATCTTGCTGGCCGGATAATTCGCCGCTCACTTCAAGCCCTCCCTGCTCCCTGCTTCTGTTTCACCTCCCGAATTGCCATGGCACAACTTCTGCTATTCACGATCTGCCTCCCCATGTTGGGCGCAGGCACCATGTGGGCTCTGGCGCCGCTGGGGCGAAACGCGGTGCGATGGGGCGCCTTGGCCGTCACGCTCGGCACCCTGTTGCTTGCCGTCATGCTCGTCGCGCAATTCCCCGCCGACGGCATGGGTGACGAGGAGTTTGCCGTTCAGGTCGGCCGTCAGGCAGCGGCCCAGTTCGACGTGCGTTTCAGCATCGGGCTCGACGGGCTCGGCGTTTGGATGTTCGGCCTGTCGGCGCTGCTGATGGTCAGCGCCGTGTTGATCAGTTGGGAGGCGATCGTCGACCGGGCGCCCTTGTTTTACGGGATGTTGCTGCTACTGGAATGCGGCTGCCTCGGCGTATTCGCAGCTCGCGACATTGTGCTGTTCTATGTCTTCTTCGAATTCACGCTGATTCCGCTGTTCTTTTTGATCGGCATCTGGGGCAGTGAGGATCGCCGCTACGCCGCCATCAAGTTTTTCCTGTTCACGCTCGCGGGGAGTGTGCTCACCTTTATCGGGCTGCTGGCGATCGTGCTGTGGGACTACTCGCACGCCGGCACCGGCATGTTGCAGTTCTCCATTCCGGCGCTGACCGAGTCGCTCACGGCGAATCCCATGCCGCACAACATGCAGTGCTGGGTGTTCTTGGCGCTGCTGGCCGGATTCGCGGTCAAGGTGCCACTATTCCCGCTGCATACCTGGTTGCCGTTGGCCCACGTGCAAGCGCCGGCCGCGGGCAGCGTGTTTCTGGCCGGCATTCTCTTGAAGATCGGCACCTACGGCTTTCTGCGGTTTAACATTCCTCTGTTGCCCGAGGCGACCATCACTTTTATGCCGATGCTATTGTGGCTCTCGGCCGCGGGCATCGTGTACGGCGCCTTGGCGGCGTTGGCGCAGGGCGATATGAAGCGGCTGATCGCCTACTCGTCGGTCAGCCACCTGGGTTATTGTGTGCTGGGTCTGTTCGCTCTGAATCAGATCGGCGTGCAAGGCGGCGCGTTGCAAATGATCAACCACGGGCTCTCCACCGGTGGCCTGTTTGCGATCATCGGCATGCTCTATGAACGCTACCACACACGGGAAATCTCTCAACTCGGAGGCTTGGCTCGCAAGACGCCCTGGCTTGCCTTCTTCATGCTGGTGTTCACCTTCTCCAGCATCGGCTTGCCCGGCCTGAACGGCTTCGCCGGGGAATTCCTCGTGTTGGCGGGCATCTTCCAACGAGCGTTTGCCGAGTCGGCAGATGCGTGGGGCTCGCAGCTAAAAGTCGTCACCTTGCTGGCGCTCTCGGGCGTTGTGCTCGGCGCCTGGTACATGCTGTGGCTGGTGCAGCGAGTGTTCTTCGGCCCCGCCAAGGAGCCCGCCGATGCGCACGACGTGCAGGACATGAATTGGCGCGAGTTCGCCGCATTGTCGCCGCTCGTGGTATTTGTGCTCTGGATCGGCCTGCAACCACACTTCTTCCTGCAACGCATGGCGCCGGCACTTGAACGCGTCACGCAACACGCGGAGCAGCGACTGGAAATGGAAATTGACGCCGAACATTTGGCGGAAGCCAACACTGCGGTGGCCAACACCGCGGTGGCCAATACCAAGGCGGCCACATCCGCCGCCCCCGTCGCGCTGGCCGGATCGGCACAGACTCCCTGACAACGTCGACTCCCGCGCTGCTTCCTTCTTCGAACTCTCCCGCGACAAGACTCATGGTAAACGCCGCCGATATCATCAACACGCTGTTGTGGATGCAGCCGGAAATCCTGCTCATCCTAGGCGCCTCGGCAATCTACGTGGCAGGGGCGTTCGTCAAGCCGAGTCGCGAGTTGTGGACGGCCGTGAGCCTGGCCGTCTATGTCGCGGCGGCAGGCATTGTGCTGCTGCGTGAATGGCCCGCTTTGGCGCCGGGCGGAGTGCAAGGGCCCCTGGCGATCGACATGATGGGGCAGTTGCTGCGACTGCTGACACTGACCGGCGGAGTCCTGTTTACCTTGATGTCTTCGGGCACGGTCAATCGTCGCCTTCCCAGTGAGTATCTCGGCACGTTGATGCTGGCGGTCTCGGGCGTGATGCTCGCGTCGCGCGCCAACGACTTGGTGCTGCTGTTTCTTTCCCTGGAGTTGGTGTCGATCCCCTCGTACATCTTGCTGTTTTTGGGGCGATCGGGACGGTCGGCGGCCGAGGCCACGGCGAAGTACTTTTTCCTCAGCATCCTCGCCTCGGGAATGATGTTGTACGGCTTCAGCTTTCTCTACGGCATGTCGGGAACCACGACGATCGCGGGAGTCAACAGCATCGAAACGGCCGTGGCGGGCGCCAACTCCTTGTTGCTTCCGCTGGCGGTGGTGCTGGTGCTGGCGGGCCTGGGCTTCAAGATTGCCGCGGCCCCGTTCCACTTCTACGCTCCCGATGTCTATCAAGGCGCGAGCAACCCGGTCGCCGCGATCCTGGCCGTGGCGCCGAAAGTGGCCGGCATGGCCGCATTGATTCGCCTGGGCGCGATTTTGCCCGCTTCCGAGTTGAACTGGAAACTGGTTGTCCTGATCTCGATGCTGACGATGACCGTCGGCAATGTCGGCGCGTTATGGCAAGTTAACTTTCGTCGTCTGCTGGCGTACTCGTCGATTGCCCACGCAGGCTACATGCTGATGGGCTTGGCCGTCCTGTTGGTTGGCGCCGAGGGCCCGGGAGTAGGCGGCTCGCCGGCGATCATCTTCTACTTGGCGACCTATCTGCTGGCTTCGATCGGCGCCTTTTCGATTGCCACCTGGCTGGGCGGAGAAGATCGACACGTCAGCGGCGTGAACGAAATGGCCGGGCTTGGCAAGTCGCGACCCGGCGCCGCCATCGCGATGGCGGTGATGATGTTCTCGCTGGCAGGACTGCCTCCGCTGGCCGGGTTCTGGGGCAAATTAACGTTGCTGACCAATGCGGTGCACGTGTCACTGAACACGCTCGACAGCGGCGAACGAAGTTGGTTTGTGGCGTTGGCCGTGGTGGGCGCCCTGAATGCCGCGATCGCGGCGGCCTACTACCTGCGAGTCGTGGGCGTCATGTACTTCCGGCCGGAGACTGGCGCCGCCATTGAGCCCCGAGGCGGGCGCGGCGCTGCAGCTTCGTTTTGTGCGTGTGCCGGCCTGATCGTGTTGCTCGGTGTGGCGCCGGGCCTTTTGCTGCGCCCCGCCGCACAAGCGTCGCCGTTGCAACCGGTTGTCATTGAATCTCCGCAAGAAGCCACCGACGCAGCGGCCGCGAATGCAAGCCATTCGGACGCGACGTTCGCCATGACGGGCAATGCCCCCCAATAGTGCGCGCTCATGCGATACCTGTTTCGCATTGCCTTGCCGATCCTCGGCCTGCTCGTCGTGCTTTTGATTCCGTTCTTGGCATTCGGCGCTCAGTTTGAATTGTGGGCGGAACGTTGGCGACAGCAGCCTCCGGGCCCTGCCGCCACCTTCGGCCTCATGGTTGGACTGCTTTCGACCGACATCCTGTTGCCGATTCCCAGCAGTGCTGTCAGCACGCTTGCCGGCGGCGAACTGGGTTGGCAACTGGGCACAGCGGCATCGTGGCTGGGAATGACGCTCGGGGCCATCCTGGGTTTTGTGCTCGCCCGTCGCTGGGGAAGAGGCTTTGCGGCCTGGATGAGCAGCGACGAGGACCTCGAACGCATGCAACATGCGACCCGTCGTTATGGCGGCGCCGCGTTGGTGCTCGCTCGCGGGGTCCCGTTGCTCGCCGAGGCCAGCGTGCTGCTCTTCGGCGCGCACGGCATGGCCTGGCGTCAGTTCCTTCCACCAATCCTACTGAGCAATCTCGGCATCGCCCTTGCGTATTCGGTCTTCGGCGACATCGCCCGCCAGCACGAATGGCTGCCACTTGCCCTGGGGGTCGCCGTCGGGCTGCCCGTGCTGCTCGCCGTCGTGATGCGACGCTGGCTGCCCGAGCCCGACGCGGAGTCCACGTCGCGGCCAGATTAATAAGGCCGTAGGACAGGCGATTTCCTGCATTCCTGCGAGCGGAAAGCAAACTGCCCTCGCCATGGAGGCGGAAAAACGCTATCGGAGCAGTGGTAAAGCCACAGAAGACCCGAAGGAAACCCGAAGCGTCAGCGAGGGATCTTAAGGAAACCCGAAGCGTCAGCGAGGGATAGTGCGAGGCAGAGGATTGGCGCCAGCGCCCGATCCGCGCTGTGGCAAGGAAATTCGTCGAGGCTCATGGACGGGCAACATATGTTTCAGGGCAAGATCTTCTTCATTGGCTTTCCCAAGACAGGAACGACGTCGGTCAAGAAGGCGTTGCGACAGCTGAAGTTGCGAGTGTGCGGCCTCGTGCCGGCCGAGCCTCCGCTGACTCGCGAGCACCTCTTGGAACGAGCCTCGGCGCTCGTCCCTCAATATGACGCCTTTCAGAACTGTCCGTGGGCGATGCTGTACCGGGAACTTGACGAGCGATTCCCCGGCAGCAAATTCGTGCTGACCTACCGGGAAGATCAGCGTTGGATCGATAGCGTCGCCCGGCATTTCGGCGGCGAGTCGACGGCGATGCGAACGTTGGTGTTCGGTCATGGCGACCCGCTCGGCAACGAGGCGATTTATCTAAGCCGATATCGCGAGCACAACGACGCGGTCCGCGAGTATTTTCGCGACCGACCGCAAGACTTTTTGGAATTCGGCCTGACACAGGGAGAAGGTTGGGAGCGGCTCTGCCCGTTCATTGAGGCGCCGATTCCCGCCAAACCATTTCCTCATGCGAATCGCCGCGTGGTGCAGCGATTCTTCGAAAAGCTGTTGGGAGGAGGAAGGGAAACTCGACCGGCGGCGCGACGTGACGTCGCCTGACTGCCTGAATGACTCACACCTATGGGCAAGAGTTATTCCGCAAGTTCGTCTGGAGCCCTGCAATGAAAATGCACAGCGCCTCCCCGTTGGTCTATCTGAAGTCTTGGTGGCAATGCGGCCGTTACGCGACACTATTCGACCACCTAAGCTGCTATGTGTTGTTCATCGGGCACCCGCGTTCGGGCTCCTCGGTGACGGGCTCGCTGCTCAATGCGCATCGCAATGCGCTCATCTGCAACGAGCTGAATGTGCTTCAATGCTTGCGGATGGGGTATCGCAGCCGACGTCAGCTGCTTTGGCTGCACTGCATGCGAGACCGATACTTTGAGACGCTGGGGCGGACCTGGACCGGCTACGACTACCGCGTGCGCGGCGGCCATCAGGGCGAGGTCGACCGTTTGCGAGTGATCGGAGACAAGAAGGCAGCAGGCACCAGCGACAGGCTGCAACGCAATTCACAGTTATTGAATCGCCTCCAGGATCTGGTGGTCACGCCCGTCCGACTGGTCCATATCCTGCGGCATCCGCTCGACATCATCGGCCGAGTATGCATACGCAACGGCATGTCGGTCGACCGTGCCTCGCGACGGTTTTTTGCGCGTTGCGAGACGGTGCAACGCGTGATGGAGGAGAACGAGTTCCCCGTCCACACGATGTATCTCGAAAGATTGATCGCGAACCCGATCCAGCAGTTGGCTCAACTCACGTCGTTTTGTCGCCTGGACTCAGACGACAGCTACCTCTCCAACTGCCGCGAGACGCTCGTCGACAAACCGCGCGAGTGCCGAGATCAAGTCGAATGGCCGGCCGGCAGCATTGACTCGATCATGCGCCGCTGCGAATCTTTCGGTTACATGCGGCCGTATTTTGAACCGACCGCGAAAACGGGCAGCACATCCAACAGCTCGGCATCACCTATTGTCGCCCAGCAGCGCCGAGCGGCCTAACAGTTGAACGAAAGGCTCCCGCCTCCAACTAGCCGGCTCGCGACTGGCAGCGTTGGCCCGCGAGACCTCGATGCCTGCCGACAAGGAGCCGCAATTCTCCCGACCACGTCTCAAGTGGCTCGAGGATCTCGTCGCGGCCCAGTGGCTCGTGGCAGCCGACGATCACCACCGCGCCGCCAGGCGCTGCCGCCTTGCGCGGCGCGAGCGTTGCTTCGTCGTGCAAGGGCACAATCGCCAAGGATCGCGCGCGGGCGCCTCGGTAGAAGCCATCGAGCGAACGACGCAGCGGGGCCGGCAGAGTAACATCGTCCTCCGGATGCCACACAGCGCGGCCCCACCGAATGACGTGATCCACAAGCGGCAGCAGTTGTCGACAAACGTCTAACGAGTCAAACGCATCGGCTGCACGGCCAGCCCGTTGAGCCCACTTCGCCCGGCGGTGGTCGAAGATCGCCACCTCACTGCCGGCCAAACACCTTCGCAATTCGTCCAACGCCGACTGCGCTCGTTCGCCATCGGGCAACGACTCACGAATCCGTACTGCGTCCAACGGCGGCAGCACGGTTGCGGGTGCCGGACGCGCGCCGGAATACCGCTGCTGCAGCGATGATTGAACCGCAGCCAGCTCGCGCAATCCAAGTCGCGAGTTGCGATGCTGGTCGGAAGCAAACACGTGAAGCACATAGTCACAGTCGTGCGCAGCCGAGTCTGCGATGCGAATCGGAACAAGCAGCTGGCGATGGTCCAACACAAGCCGCTGCATGGAGTCCGGGTTCAGCGAATCATCGAGGGACGTTGGCAGACGTTCGCCGCGCACCTCACCGCCGTCAAATGCACCATCCACACGACCGCTCGAGTAGTGCTCAACTTGTCCGCCCCTCACGGCCGCTTCAATATTCAACAGTACATCCTGGTGATAAGCCGACGCGCCGCTCCAACCCGGCAACTTAACTCCCGAGGTGTATCGACAACACAGCTGCCAGGGCGAGACCTGTTGCCAAACGGCGCCGGCGACTCCGGCGCCGTGCCTCATGATGAGTTGCAAGTACTGCTGTAGCTGGCCGACGGCATCGTCGGCTCGATCGGCTGGCGCAGTGGGCTCCCGCTCGAGGCGCGCCAGCGCTGCATAGAATTCAGGGCATGATGGAGCGGGAGTACTCATCGGAATCGATTAGGCTCGTAACGGTTGTAACGATCGTCGTGCCATCTCAGCCCGCGCGGCCCAACGGGCACTCTCCGACCGGCCCCTCTTAACTGAATCGGCTGAATCTTTGGGACACGATTCCAAGTCGGCCGACAGATTTCTAAGGTAGTTTTTGACTGGCATCGCCAGTGCGAGGGGAAAACACCGCGTGTCCCATCAAACCTAAAACGCCGCAGTGAGCCTTCCATTGGCAGCCGCAGACGCGGCTCGCAACTCGACACGGCTTTGCGGGTTCTCCAAACCTCAAACCAAGGCGTGGCGGTCCATGTTGCCTCCCGTCCTTTCCCAACCGCTTCTTCTATCAAGCAAGTTGCCGACTGTGCCTCAACCCGACTCCGCCGAACTGCTGGACAGCCTGCGGGAGAATCCCTCCGAAGCGTTGGAGGAGGTCTTCGACCACTACCGCGCCGCCTTGGGACGGGTCGTGGCCTCGCGTTTGGACCCGCGTTTGGCAGGCCGAGTCGACCCGTCGGATGTGGTTCAAGAGACGCTATTGGAGGCTCATCGTCGCATCGACGAATACCTCAAGCAGCCCGACTTGCCGCTCCGCCGCTGGCTCTGCTTGTTGGCCGAGCAAAACGCAAAAGCGGCGTACCGCTGGCACGCACGAACCCAGAAGCGTTCGATCCATCGCGAGGAACCGTTGGAACTCCTGCAGCAGCACGGCGACGCGCCGCCGGCGGTGATCTCCGACAACACCGATCCTCAGGACCAGTTGATCCGCATCGAGCATCGCTCGCGCTTGGCGGCTAGCCTGCAATTGCTCAAGCCCAGCGAACGGACGGCCATTCAACTGCGTTACTTGGATGGCAAATCCTTGCAGGAAGTCGCCGACCACCTCGGGATCTCGCGGAACGCCGCCGCCAAACGCGCGATTCGAGCTCTGCGAAAACTCGCCGACTTGATGGGCAACTGACTCCCGGCGCCAACAGGCAATGCCAGCGGCGCAGCGGGACGGGCGAGGCTATCGCACAGTACAATGCGAGCTGATTGGTGTTTGTTCCGCGCCAGCGAGTTCCAAGTCGCATGAGAGCTGCCGTCATCGAGTCCTTTCATGGACCGCTACCTGTTCGGGAAGTGCCCGATCCTGTCTGCCCTGCCGATGGTGTTGTCGTTTCCGTCCGCGCATGCGGCGTCTGCCGCTCGGACTGGCATGCCTGGACAGGCGGCGACCCGGACGTCGTGGCGCCGCATGTGCCCGGCCATGAATTCGCCGGCGTGGTGATCGAGGCGGGATCGGCATGCCATGTGCCGGTGGGGACGCGAGTCACTGCGCCATTTGTGCTCGGCTGTGGCGTCTGCGAGGATTGCCAACGGGGCGAGGCAACCATTTGCGACCGGCAGGACACCATCGGCTTCACCCAATGGGGCGCTTTTGCCGAACGGCTGGCGATCCCGCGAGCGGACTTTAACGTCGTCGCTTTGCCCCACGACCTCGATGACGCTGCCGCCGCAGGACTTGGTTGCCGAGTCACCACGGCGTTTCGCGCGTTGGTTGACCGAGCTGGCCTGCAGCCCCAAGAGTGGGTGGCAGTGCATGGCTGCGGCGGCGTTGGTTTGGCGGCCATCCAAATCGCGGCCGCCCTCGGGGCGCGGCCGGTGGCCGTCGACATCCGTGAGGATAAGCTCCAACTCGCCCGCGCGTTCGGCGCCGTCGCCGTGGTCAATGCGGCGAACGAGGAACAAGCAGGCAAACCGGTGGGCGATGCGGTTCGTGAACTCACCAGCGGCGGCGCTCACGTCTCGATCGACGCTTTAGGGATCACCGCGACCTTTGAAAACTCACTGCGGAGCCTGCGCAAACTCGGACGGCACGTGCAAATCGGCATGCCGCTGCACGAGCACGCATCGCCGGTGCTGCCGCTGCTCGAACTAGTCTATTCACGGCAGATCAGCCTGTATGGCACGCGAGGACTGCCCCCTCAGCGGTTCTCCGCCTTGTTTCAATGGATCGCCGAAGGTCGACTGGATGTCAGCGCGTTGGTGACACGCCGCATCGCTCTTTCCGAGGCAGGCTCGGTGCTCGACGAAATGAATCACTACGAAGGCCTGGGCATTTGCGTGATCGACCGCTTCGACTGCTGAGACTCAGAACGGCTGACTGTTGAAGTCATCGAACTCTTGCAGTCGGTCGGGGGCGCGGTTTTCGAAGCGAGTAAAGTCGCGTTTCCAGACAAGCTCGACCGTGTCGACGGGGCCGTTGCGTTGCTTGGCGATGATGATCTCCGCTTGGCCCGCATACTGCTGCGCCTCTTCGCCGCGATGGTAATACTCTTCGCGGTGCACAAACATTACAACGTCGGCGTCCTGCTCGATGGCTCCGGACTCGCGGAGATGGCTGAGCTTGGGGCGATGATCGCGGCTGTCCTCGGCCTGCCGATTCAGCTGGGACAAACAAAGCATCGGCACGTCCATTTCACGGGCGAGCCCCTTGAGACGTCGAGCGATTCGCGCGACCTGCTCTTGCCGCGGGTCTCTGGAGTTGTCCGGCTCGATCAGCTGCAAGTAGTCGATGACGATCAACGACAGCCGGCCCTCGCGACGGCGAATCCGCCGCGCCGCGGCTGCGATCTCCGACACGGTCCGCGACGGAGAATCGTCGATGAACAGCGGAGCGGTGCTAATTTCGCCGGCCTTCTCGACCAGTCGAGTCTGGTCCTCGTTGGAGAGTGTGCCGTTGCGCAGCCGGTGGCCATTGACGCGCGCGACGCTACACAACATACGGTCCACGACCTCGATCGCCGACATTTCGAGGCTGACAAACAGGACGGGGTGGCCGCCGCCAATCGCCACATTCTCGGCGATGTTCATGGCGAACGCGGTTTTGCCCATGGAGGGCCGCGCCGCGAGAATGCTGAGCTCCGCGTTGTGCAGCCCGCCCGTGAGCGCGTCGTAGTCGTCGAACCCCGTGTCGACGCTGCCCACGGTCTGCTCGCCACGCATCCGGGCCTCGAGCCGATCCATGGACAGGTGGAGGATCGAGCTAATCGAGGGGACCTCGGTGTTTCCGCGCGTGTCCTGGATGTCGAGAATCGACTGTTCCGCTTGGCCCACGACCTCCTTGGCATCGAGCGTCTCGTCGTACGCGTCGCGAAGGATCTGCGTGCTGGCGGAGATCAAGGCTCGCAGCGTTGCTTTTTCGCGAACAATCTTCGCGTAGTAGGTGGCGTGAGCCGCGTGGGGGACGGAGTTGATGACGGAGGCGAGAAACCGCGCCCCGCCGATCAGCTCAAAGTCACCGGACGCGCGAAGGCGATCCGAGAGCAGCGTGATGTCAATCTTGGTGCCGCCGTCGTGCATCTCGACGAGCTGGGTGTAGAGACGCTGATTGGCGTCGGCGTGAAAATCCGAGGGGCGAAGAATCATCGCCACCTCGTCAATCACGTCAGGAAGAATCAGGATGCTTCCCAATACGGCCAGCTCGGCATTCGCGTCGCAGGGCGGCTGCCGTTCGAGCAGCTCGCCCGAGGACGGGGGCTTTCGCTTGACGAAATGCGGTTTGGGCTTGCCGGATTGCGGATCGGTAGCCATCGATACCGCCGCTTACTCGTCGGCCGCGGTCGGCACCACCCAGACTTTCAGGTCGGAGGAGACCTCCTGGTGGAGCTGAATGCGAACCGTGTACAGCCCCAGTTCGCGGAGCGGTCCTTCGAGCTTGATGTTCTCGGTGGAGACCTGAATGTCGACTTGCTTCAGCGCATCGACAATCTCCGGAGCGCCAACGCTGCCGTAGAGGTGGCCGTCGTCGTTTGCGTTTGCCTCGATCGTGACGCTTTGCTCCTGGATCTTGTTGGCAAGCGTCTGGAGATCGGACAACCGAGCGCGCTCGATGGCCTGCAGACGAGCGCGATGCTTATCCACCATCCGTTTATGGTGCTCGGTGGCGAGCGTCGCGAACCCTTGCGGCAGCAAGTAATTGTTGGCGTAACCCGCCCGGACTTCGACGATGTCGCCCTGCTTGCCCAAGTGATCGACTGACTGAATCAGCAGCAGTTCGATTCCGCCGTTGGGGCCCTTGGGAAGTCGCTTCAGGCGGGACTTGGTTCGCTTCGTCTTCTTGTGCTTGGTATTGGGCATAGTCGAAAGTCCGATCTGAGAGGCGTGACGCCTGTTTGGATGGAGGCTTGTGCAGCTGGTTGTCATTTTTCCTCCTCACCCGACGGGCGAAGGAGGCGTTTTGCAGGAGGCGTTTGCAGGAGCGTCAGCGTGATGCGACGTTCCTAAAACGGGATTTCATCTTGGGGCGGGCCATCATTGACAGGCACCGCCTGCGACGGCTCGGAGCGTTGGTAGGAGTTGTTGGCCCCGCCGGTGCCGGCAGGGCCACCACCGCCCTGCCCTTGCTTTCCACCGACCATTTGCATCCGCTCACCGACGACTCTCAACTTGGATCGTTTTTGGCCGTCCTGTTCCCACTGGTCGTACTTCAATCGACCTTCGATAAACACAGGCGAGCCTTTGGAGAGGTACTCACAGGCCACTTCCGCGGTGCGTCCCCACAGCGTCACATCGACGTAGGTGGTCTCGTCAATCCACTCGCCGCTGGCGCTCTTGCGACGGTCGTTGACCGCCAACCGCAGCTCCGTCACGGCGGTACCCTGCGGGGTGTAACGCAACTCGAAGGGAAGAGTGATATTTCCCATCAAGATGACGCGATTGAAACTGGCCATAACTTCCTCCTATTGCTCAATGTTGCCGTCCCCGGCTGTCGCCCGTCGGGCCTCGGGCCCTTGCTCAACCGAGGCATGACTGTACATGCGTGCACAGCCAGCCATCCAGGTCAATGCTACCGGCCGATAGGGGCAATCGCAAGCATCGAGCGTTCGCGAGCGCGTTCGCCTAGCTACCGGCGGCTCCGGAAGTGGTTTCCTGGACAGCACTTTCGTCCTCGTGAACCAGCTCACCCCGGGCGTGTGCCACCAGTGTGTCCACGAGCCGGGGATCGTGCTTAACCAGCAGGTGGCGAAGGATGGCGCCGTTGAGCTGGGCCTCACGGTTGAACTCGGTCACGCGCTGCGTGTCCAAGCGGATGAAGGTCAGCCAGTAGGTGCCTTTGCGGTGGCCCTTGATCGGAAACTGCAGCTTTTGCTCGTTCCAAAGTCGGCTGGCGAGCAGTTCGCCGGCACACTTCTCGACGATGTCCGACAAGCTCTTCACGACGCCGTTCTGGTCGCGCGCGTACTTGTTGGAGTCGAGCAGGAACATGCATTCGTAAACGGTCGATGCCAAAATTCGCTCCTGGGGCCGTGCCCCGCCTTTGTGTGAAATCGTTGCAGCGGTGATTTGAACAATGAACCCCGGTTCGGTCCAGATGGGCTTACCGATTGGGGGTGGTTGGTTGCCGGTTGCCGGTTGTCGGTCGTCGGTTGCTAGGTTTGGGGCGAGTCGTCGTTTTGCGCCGGGCGGCTTGAAATTGAGTTATTGGCAGGCTTCGAGTTGGCAGGCTTTGGCTTGGCGGGCTTGGAGCTCGCGTCCACGTCGGCCTTGGTGTTGTATCGATTCATCACATAGGCGAGGTCGTGCTTCACCCAATCCGCAACCGCCTGCGCTGCTCGCTTCACGGCCGCGTCCACCTCGACACGTTGTTCCGCGGTGAACTTTCCCAGGACGAAGTCAGCCACGTCCCACCGATCGGGCACCGGGCCGACTCCGATTCGCAGGCGGGGCACCGCGTCGGTCCCCAACCGGCGAATCACGTCCGCCAATCCCTTTTGGCCGCCGGCCGAGCCCTTGGCGCGACACCGCAATTGGCCTACCGGAAGACTGATGTCATCCGAGACAACCAGGATCTCCGACTCATCGAGCTGAAAAAAGTCCCGCGCGGGCTGAACACTGCTACCGCTGACATTCATGTAGGTCAGCGGACACAACAGCCACACCTTCTCAATCCCCAGTTGGATCTCAACGAGCTCCCCCTGGAACCTCTGGCGGGGCGAGGCCGCGCCGTACTGACGTGCCAGCTCGGCGACCACCTCAAAACCAACGTTATGTCGAGTGCCGGCATAACGCTGACCCGGATTGCCCAACCCCACAACCAACTTCATGTCAGGCAGCTCCGCAGGAAACGCAACTTCGCCATCGCAGTGAGCAAGGCGAGCGAGGGCGACCGTGCCGAGCGCCTGGCCAGCCGCTACTCCTCGTCCTCTTTCTTCTGTCCAATCACTTCCGGCTCGAGGCCGGTGACCATCTCCGACTCGACCTCCTCCTTCGGCTCCACGCATTGAGCGACGATCGCATCCGGATCGCCGTGCGGCTTGGCGCCCTCGGGCAGCGAAAGATCCGAGACCTTGATCACGCCGTTGAGGTGCAAGTCGTTGATGGAGACGGAAATGCGATCGGTGACGTTGATCGCAGGCAGGTCCACGGAAAGCTCGTGCAGTGGCTGCTCAACCACGCCGCCTTCCTTGGTGCCGGGCGCCTCGCCACGCAGTTCCAATTGAATCGTCGTCGTCACCACCTCTCGCGCGGAGACCCGAGCGAAGTCGACATGGATGATGTCGATGCCGTAGGTGTCCCACTGAACATCTCGGATCAAGGCCGTTTGGGAAACGGCGCCCGTCAAATCGATCACCCGAGCCCCGTGCCGCAGCACGGTGTCGAGACGCTCGGAAGACACCGACAAACTGACCGTATCCTCTCCGTGGCCGTACAACACCGCAGGCACTCGACCTTCACGGCGCAGCCGTTTGGCATCGCGAGTTCCCCGGCCTTCCCGCACCTTGACCTCAAGTACTACATCCATCGTTTCGACCTCGTCGACCTCGTGTTTAATTCTCGCCGCGGCGATTCGCGAAGGCGGCAGGACCAACGCCGTGGATGGCTTGCGGCCTGCCGCTCCCGACATCGCTCGGGTTGCACCGCCGGCCCACGAATCGACCGAACCGGTCGTTGGGCACTACCTTGCTCGGCAATGCCCGGGACGAATTGTTCGACGAATCGGTAAACCGGCAAACCGGGAACGGGAAACAGTTTGCGCCCGTTACTGTGGCTTGATTTGTTCCGTGGGAAACCCGCTATTGTGGCAAATCGGCCGAGCTTTTCAAGCCCTATCTCAAAGTTTCGATTTTACCGATCTCATGGCGCCTCCAGGGGTTTGCGCCAAGTCCCGAAGACGCCGAGCGGTCCACCGAGCCTCACAAGGGTCGCCTGCGATGGAGGCTCGACCGGTCCCTCGGGCCTCACAAGGGTCGCCTGCGATGGAGGCCCGACCGGTCCCTCGGGCCTCACAAGGGTCGCCTGCGATGGAGGCCCGACCGGTCGGCAGAGGGCTACGAGAAGTTCGCCAGGAGGCTGTTGGGGAAAACGTCTCCGGAGTCGGCCCAGCGCATTGCCGCAAGATGAAGTCAGCCCCAATTGCCGAATGAGGCTTTCCCGCAGGCCACTTGCAGGGTGTTGCGACAGGCCGCCGGATATGGTCTCGTTCCTGTTCCCGGTTGGCTGTTGAGGCTGCCGGGACTGTCGAGACCGTTGAGGCCGTGGGCTCGCCCCTGGAGCATCACTCGTGAAAGAGCGTGACCAAAGAGATACAGCAGCCCCTGCTCCGGTCAAACTTCCCGCCGCCGGCACGCGTGGACTGCCGTTGATCGGCTGGCGGGAGTGGATCACGTTGCCCGATCTACAGGTCGCGTCGCTCAAAGTGAAGGTCGACACCGGCGCGCGGTCTTCGTCGCTGCATGCCTTCGACCTGGTGACGTTCCATCGCCGCGGCGTGGAATGGGTGCGGTTTTCAATCCACCCCGTTCAACGTTCCGGCAAAGATATGGTGGAGGCTGAAGCCAAAGTGCTGGAACATCGGTCGGTACGCAGCTCCAGTGGCAAAGCGACCATGCGGCCGGTCATCGTGACTCGGGTCGAGTTGCTGGGCATGGTCTGGCCGGTCGAATTGACGCTCGCCAACCGCGACGCGATGGGGTTTCGCATGCTGCTGGGGCGGGAGGCGATCCGTCACCGTTTCCTGGTTGACTCCGGCAAGTCATACTACGGAGGCAAACCAAGCCGGATGAAATCACGGAAGGACAAGCGATGAAGCTGGCAATTCTGTCCAGGAGCCTGAACTGCTACAGCACGCATCGGCTGCGCGAGGCGGCGATCGATCGCGGCCACCGGGTGAAGGTGCTCAATACACTGAAATTCGCGATTGACCTGGAGCGAGGGCATCCCGATCTGTTCTTCCGCCAGAGGCATCTGAGCCACTACGACGCGGTCTTGCCCCGCATTGGCGCCTCGGTGACGTACTTCGGCACAGCCGTGCTGCGACAGTTCGAACAGATGGACGTGTTCTGCACTAACACCTCGGCGGGCGTCTCCAACTCGCGCGACAAGCTCCGCAGCCTGCAAATCCTCAGCCGCCACCACATCGGCATTCCGAAGACGACGTTCGTCCGGGACAAACGAGACGTGCTGCCCGCGATCGAGCGGGTGGGCGGCGCCCCGGTGATCATCAAGCTGCTCGAGGGCACCCAGGGCATCGGAGTGCTGCTGGCCGAGACGGTCAAATCGGCGGAGGCAATCATCGAGCTGCTGCAAAGCCAAAAGCAAAGCGTGCTCATTCAGAAATTCGTGGCCGAGAGCAAGGGCCGCGACATCCGCGCCTTTGTCGTCGGTGACCGGGTCGTGGCGGCGATGCGGAGAGTCGCCCAGGGGCAGGAGTTTCGCAGCAATGTCCATCGAGGCGGCATCACCGAGCCGGTAGTGCTCGATGACACCTATTGTCAAACCGCGATCCGGGCGGCGCAGATCATGGGGCTGCGCGTCGCCGGCGTCGATATGCTGGAGAGCAAGGATGGCCCGCAGATTATGGAGATCAACTCGTCACCGGGCTTGGAAGGCATCGAGCGGTGCACGCAGCTCGATATCGCCGGGGTCGTCATTGACTACATCGCCGCACAAGTCGACTTCCCCGAGATTGACTTGCGGCAGCGTCTGACCGTCAGCCGCGGCTACGGCGTGGCCGAGATCCACATCCCGGATGGCTCGGAGTATGTTGGAAAAGCCATCAAGGAGTCCGGCCTGCGCGACCGCGACCTCAACGTGCTCACCTTGTACCGGGGCACGACGGTGATCCCCAACCCGCGTTCGGACCGGGAGCTGATGTCCGGCGACCGGCTGCTATGCTTCGGCAAGCTGGAGCTCATGCGCGACCTGATTCCCGCCAAGACACGCCGTAAACGGCGTCCCGAAGTTCATCGGCTTCCGGAGTCGGCCAGCGTGCACGACGCCAGCCACGAGGTGGATCTCGAGGACGCTCGATACGAACAACGATATCGCGACGAAGAGGATTGAGCCGTCCATGAAGAGAATACGTCGGCTCAAGCCGATTGACGAATGGAATGGCGAGTCGATCCAGCCGGGCGAGTCGCGGGATGTCAAGCTCGCCGTGAGCGAGAGCTACAGCAGCATGACCGTGCAGATTCCGCTGCACATCCGCCGCGCCGAAAAGAAAGGCCCGGTGGTCTTCCTGACAGCCGCCTTGCATGGCGACGAGATCAACGGCACGGGCGCCATTCGCCAGCTGATTCAGGACGACACGCTGGAGCTGACCCGCGGCACGCTGATCATGATACCGGTGCTCAACCTGCTGGCCTTCGATCGCCACTCGCGGTATCTGCCGGATCGCCGTGACCTCAATCGCTCCTTTCCGGGCTCCTCCACAGGCAGCCTGGCTAGCCGCATGGCGCGGACCATATTCAATGAGATCGTGCTCCGTTGCGACTACGGGATCGACCTGCACTCGGCCGCCGTTCGCCGCACCAACTTCCCCTCGGTCCGTGGCGACATGCAAGATGAGCACGTCGCCAGGATGGCTCGCGCGTTCGGCTGCGAGCTGATCTTGGACGAGGTCGGCCCCAAGGGCGCATTTCGACGCGAGGCGTGCAGCGTCGGCTGCCCCACCATCGTGATGGAGGGCGGCGAAGTCTGGAAGGTCGAGCCGGGAATTGTGGCTACAGCCGTGCGTGGTGTGAAAAATGTGCTCCGGCTGCTGGACATGTTGCCCGGCGAGATCGTCGGGCCGGACTATCAGGTGACGATCTCCGAGTCCCGCTGGGTGCGCGCGGACCGCGGGGGATTCTTGCAGTTTCACGTGCAGCCGGGCGAGTTGGTCGAGAAGGGCCAGCCGCTGGCCACCAACACCACGCTGCTCGGCCGCGAACGCAGCATGCTCTACGCGCCGTTTGACGGCATCGTCATCGGCATGGCGACCTTGCCGGCCACCAGCCCCGGCGAGCCGGTCTGCAATCTCGGCCGACTTCCCACCGGGACGCGACCCGCCGAGTTTCAACGACAACGCGAGGAAGCAGGGGGGCTTGGCGAACGAGTCACCGGCGAACTCGCCTCGAATGTCCTGGTCACCGAGCCCACGTCCTCGCCCGTCTTCGAGGATGAAAATCCCGAAGATTGAGCTGAAAACCAGCTTGTAAGAACGCTTTGAGTCCAACGTCGGGCTGGCAAGCTGTAACGATCGTGACGCGTGAACCGAGCGTGGCAGAGATTCGCCGGACTGAATCTAAATTCCTCGGCATGTCGATGGCGATGGATGGCCGAATTTTGGGGATGGTGCCCCATCTTCCGAAAGTGCCGGGCACAACGCCTGCCAATCCCATCGACCCCATTTCGAGGTCATCATGCCACTGCTCAATCGCTGTTTCGTCATGGGCGCCTTCGTCCTCCTTACGACTCAAGCGGCCCTCGCCCAGGTAACCCCGGAACAATTTGCTGCGCTCAGTCAACGACTCGCCGATGCGGAGCGGCGCCTGGCGGTTCAAGAGCAACAGGGAACCCGGGTCGTCAATCACGAGCCTTACTGCTTCGCCTGCGACACGGTGGCTGGCTACACGTTCAACGCGGAGATGTTGTTTCTGAAGCCCTATCATTCGGAGGGAGAGTCCCCGAATTTCGAATTGCATCCGGCCTCACGGCTCAGCTTTGGCTGGACCAACGACAACGGACTCGGCATTCGCGCTCGCTGGCTCGACTATCACAATCACCACAACGATCCCGCTCTGTTAAATTTCACCACTGCGGTCGACTTGACGGTCGTCGACCTGGAAGTGACGGATAAGTTCGACATCGGCCATTGGCTCGGACAGTTCAGCGCCGGCTTGCGTTACGCCGACTACTTGGAATTCAGCTTTTTCGACCTGGACGGCATGTTCGACAGCTGGGGCCCCGTATTGGGTGTCGAGGTTGCTCGCCCCTTGACCGACCAATGGGACTTGCTGGTCAGCGCGCGTGACTCCCTGCAGTATGCTCCCAAGGGTGCAGATCAGGGAGCGTTGATTAACGACGTCACCTTCAACATCGCCGAAGTGCAACTCGGCGTTCAGTATCGCCGCCGCGCAAAAAATGGCGGCTACTGGTTCGCTCGGGGCGCCTTTGAGGCCCAGTACTGGTCGGGCGGAGTGATCGGCGATGGCGACACCGAGGACATGGGGCTCGTTGGCGGCTTGTTCGCCGTGGGGCTCAATCGCTAAGCGCGCAGATAAATTCCCCCGCGGGGGAGTCCGCTGATCGGCTCACCGGGGCGTCCTCGAAAGAAGACGCCCCGCGTTTGCCCCCAAAACCCGGCGGTGTTGCCAAGAATCGCGCCCGCAGTTCGAATGGATGGAAAATTCATCGAACTACAGGAGCGCTATGAAGGACGAGAATCGACTCAATTCCGGCCACGATCAGATTCGACTTGTGCTGCGAATTGTGGGGCCCGCCATCTTGGCCACGGGGCTCTTGTTTTTGGTGGTGGGCATGGCGAGCTTTTTTACCTCGTTCGGAAGTTTTCAGCCCCCTAAGTACTTCTGGTGCTGCTTCGTCGGCATCCCACTGATGGGAGTGGGATTGGCGATCACCAAATTCGCCTACATGGGCGCCGTGTTCCGCTACATCTCGGCGGAGAGCGCACCGGTCGCCAAGGACACCATCAACTACATGGCGGTTGAGACGCGCGATGCCGTGCGGCATGTCGCGGGCGCCGTCCGCGAGGGATTCGCTGGAGAGCGGAAAGTGCGCTGCTCCAATTGCGGCGTCGAGAACGATGCCGAAGCGAGATTCTGCGACCAGTGTGGATCGAAGGTGCTCACCGACCGCCGGTGTCATGAATGTGGCGCCTCGAACGACGCTAACGCTCGTTACTGCGACGACTGTGGCTCGTCGCTGGGATAACTGCCGTTGGCCTTCCCGAAACCGCGCTCCGCACTTGCCAATAAGCTGCGAATAACCTGCAAATAAGCAGAGGCACGCGGGACCATGGATCTCCCGAGCCGAGAATCCTCAACGCTCGCGTCTCAAGACTCCTCGGATGCCGCGACTTTGTGCTTCCCTCGTTAGCTCTCGGCATCATGTTGGTCCGCACGGGCCTCCATCGCAGGCGACCCTTGTGAGGCCCAGTGGACCGGACGGGCCTCCATCGCAGGCGACCCTTGTGAGGCCCTGTGGACCGGTCGGACTCGCAAGTTGATCGACTCCACGCCCAACGCAAAGGCCATGGCGAAATAGATGTAGCCCTTGGGAATCGGCTTGCCCAGCGAGTCGGCGGTCAACATGAAACCGATCAAAATCAAGAAGCTCAGCGCCAACACCTTGAGCGTGGGGTGATTCTCGACAAAGGCGCTGATCGGCTCGGCAAACGTCAGCATCACGCCGACCGCCAGCACCACGGCTGTCACCATCACCCACAGGTCTTCCGACATGCCGACGGCGGTAATGACCGAGTCCAGCGAGAAGACCACATCCAGCACGGCAATTTGAAACAGCACGCCAACGAAGCTGATGCCTGCCTGCTTGCCGTGCTCCTCGGTCTCGCCGTGCACCTTGTCATGGATCTCCAGCACGCTCTTGGCAATCAGAAACAGGCCGCCAGCCAGCAGAATCAAGTCGCGCGTGGAAAACTCATTGGCCTCCTGCTCCAGCCCGGTGATGCCCAGTTGTGAGAATTCGAAAATCGGCTTGGTGAGCCCCATGATCCAACTCAGCGTGCACAGCAGCGCGATGCGCGTGCCGAGTGCCAGCAATAGCCCGAGCTTGCGAGCGCGTGGCTGTAGCTCGCGAGGCAACTTGCCGGTGATGATGGCGATGAAGACGATATTGTCGATCCCCAGCACAATCTCCATCGCGGTCAGCGCGACGAGCGCAATAATCTGTTCTTCCACCGTAAGCTCACTTCGGTCGTGTTGAATGAATGCGACAGTATAGCAGTCCGCCGAAGGCCGCCAGTTGGGCTTCTTAGCAGACTGGCCCGATCGATCTGCTATACTCTCACGGCGAAATGAGCCTTTTCTCCACCACCCACCCACTCCGATCAATTCTTCATGCTCGAGGTCCGGGGAGTCTCCAAACGGTTCGGCGAGACAATGGTTCTGCATCCGTTGTCGCTCAGCTTTCCCAAAGGCAAGACGCTCGCGCTGCTGGGGCCGAGTGGGTGTGGGAAGTCGACATTGTTGCGGATCATCATGGGTCTGGTTGAGCCCGACACGGGCCAGGTCCTGCTCGGTGACGAGCCGCGGACTCGCCGAAACGTGCTGGAGTTTCGCCGACGACTTGGCTACATGATCCAAGATGGCGGTTTGTTTCCGCACCTCACCGCGGCCGACAACGTCACCCTAATGGCGCGGCGACTCCGCTGGGAAGACTCGCGCATTCAAGCTCGACTCGCCGAGCTGGCCGCGATGACGGGGCTCGATCGAGAAACGCTGGAACAGTATCCCGGCAGCCTTTCCGGGGGCCAGACGCAACGAGTGGCGCTGATGCGGGCGCTGTTTCGCGATCCCGAGGTAATTTTGCTCGATGAGCCGATGGGGGCCTTGGACCCGCTCATTCGCTTCGAACTGCAAAACGCGCTGCGAGACATCTTTCAGCAGTTGGAAAAGACGGTCGTGGTGGTGACTCATGACATCAGCGAGGCCGGGTTTCTGGCCGACGAGGTCATCGTCCTGAAGGACGGCCACGTGCTGCAACGCGGTTCGTTGCGGGCATTGGTCGACTCACCGGCGGACCCGTTCGTGACGGAATTCATTCAAGCTCAGCGCAGTCCGTTGGAGTCGCTATGAAGTTCGGACTGCGAACCGCGTTGGCGGCAGTCGCAGCGGTGACGCTGGCGATTTGGCTGTTCCGTGGCGAGCCCGCGCCGGACGTTCGCGTGGGCAGCAAGTCGTTCACCGAGTCCAAGGTGCTCGCCGAACTGGCCCGCCTGCTCGCGGAACACGCCGGCGCAACCGCGATTGCCGAGGACCTGGGCGGAACCCAAGTGGTCTGGTCCGCGCTGCGGTCCGGCGAGATTGACGCCTACGTCGACTACACGGGGACCATCCATCGAGAGATCTATGCCGACGAGACGCTGCAGGACGACGATGAACTCCGTCAGCGCCTGCAACGAGACGGCGTTCATGCCACGCAATTTCTCGGATTCTCCAACAGCTATCGGCTGGGAATGAAGGAGCAGACGGCCGAACGACTGGGGATTCGCACCGTCGCGGACCTCGCTGCGCACGAGGAGTTGAGATATGGCATGGGAAACGAGTTTCTCGAACGCGCCGATGGCTGGCCCGCGCTGCGACAAGCCTTTGGGCTCAAGGGCGAAGTGGTGGGGCTCGATCACCAACTCGCCTACCAGGCTCTGGAGGCGGGAGATCTCGACGTGGTCGACATTTACTCGACCGATCCCGCCATCGCAGTGCACGGCTTGCGCGTGCTGGAGGACGACTTCTTCCCTCGCTATGACGCACTGTTGCTGTACCGCGCCGAACTGGAGCAGACGCATCCGGAAGTAGTCGCGCAGTGGCGGCGTTTGGAGGGCGCGATCAACGAGTCCGCCATGTTGAAGCTGAATGAAGCAGTTGAAGTGCACGGCGAACAGGAGCCCCTGGTTGCGGCCGCGTTTGCCCGCGGTGCGCTCGACGTGGAAACTGATGTCAAAGAGCGGACACTTTGGGACCGGTTAAACGAGACGACGCGCGGCCACTTGTGGCTCGTGCTCAGCTCGCTGACCGCCGCCATACTCGTCGCGGTCCCGCTGGGAGTGCTGGCGGCCAAGCGCCCGCGACTGGGGCAAGTCATCGTGACCTCTGCCGAGATCGTGCAGACGATTCCCGGCCTGGCGCTGCTGGTGTTTCTCAGCGCTGCCCTGCAACGGCTGTCGTTGCCTTCGCTGCGCGAGCCGCCGGTGATCATTGCGTTGTTTCTCTACAGCCTATTGCCGGTGCTTCGCAACACGATGGCCGGCATCCAGGGCATCCCCCCTCGGCTGATCGAGTCGGCACAGGCGCTCGGGCTGTCGTCGCGCGACCAGCTGTTGCAGATTGAGCTGCCGCTCGCGGCCAAAACAATCCTCGCGGGCATCAAGACGACGGCAGTCATCAACGTGGGCTATGCGACGCTGGGCGGACTCATCGGCGCACGGTGCTATGGCGAGCCGATCATGGCCGGACTGCGCAAGAATTCTCCGGACTTGATGCTCGAAGGCGCGGTGCCGGCGGCCTTGATGGCGTTGCTGGTCAAGGCGTTATTCGAGCTTGCCGAGCGCCGCATGCGACACGGCTAATCCACGAGGAAGCATCGCCTCCCGTTTCCCCTACGCCAACCTACGTCCCGCCCAGCCGGTTCAATTGTCGCTGAACTCCCACTGGTAGGGCGACAGCCGCGGAGGCTCCATGGCGTCGATCAACCGTTGGGCGCGTCGGTCGACATCGATTTCGTCGAGCAGCTCCAGGCGCGTCGCAGGCGGCAACTGCAAGGTGGCGGTGATCATGTCGGTAAGCAGACCAAGCGTCACGGCGCCAGTGATCAGTTTCTCGAATTGCTCGCGCATTTCCGATTGACCGCCGAGCACCTGCTTGAAGCGTTCGAGGAGTCGTTGCTGCAACATGGCTCGGTCCCCCGCGCCCGCGGCGGAGTAGACGTCTTCACGCAGCTCGATCTCCGCTTCGCGATACAGCTTGCTCCGAGGCAGCTCGCGGCGAATCCGGGCGCGGCTCAGGCCCAGCAGCAAGATGTTGGAACGGCCGTCGGGCAGAGCCGTGTTCGAGAGCACTCGGCCCACGCAGATGGCCCGCTCCACCGGAAGCGGCTCCTCGGCGCCCTCCCATCCCGATCGCAGCACCGCCATGGTAATCAGCTGATCGGATTCCATCGCGTCCGCCAACAACTCGCGGTAACGCTCCTCGAAAACGTGCAACGGCTGCACGACGTGTGGATAGATGGTGACATCGGGCAGCGGGAAGAGCCGCGTGCGACCATTGAAATCCGACAGATCGGAATACTCGTCAAACGATCCGAACGACATTCCCATGGCGTGAGCGATGGCCGCTAAGGCCGCATTCCTTCCTGTCCGCGATTACGAGGATCGCTGCAGGCGAATCCCCAATAGACTCATTTGCAGATTGCCGTTTGACGGCTGCACTCAGTTACCTGTCAGCGATGCTCTTCCGCGTGATCTCCGTCGTCCAGATGCAATTCGGGGATGAGATCGGGGTCGAGCTCCGCGCGGCTCCATTGTTCCTCGTCGCCGACGAATATCGGGGCACAGCACGATTCCAACTCGACCAGCAACTTTTCGAGATTCAACCCTTCGTGAATCGGCGCATAAGGCCTGAGATAGTTAGTGGAGGACTGGTACAACTTGCGAGCGCCATGGACATTGCCGTTGTTGAAGTGCACCAAACAGACCGCGACCTGAATCAGTCCCTTGAAGAAATCCCGCGACGGCCCGTGGTACTCCGTCCACAACTCCTCCCAGGCGTCATGAGATTCAAAAAACTCACATTCGTTAAAGAGGCGAATGCCCTCGAGATATCGTGGGTCGTAGTCAGGCATGAGGATCCTGCTGAGCGGCGGATTCGACGCGGGGTTGGGGATGAGCAAGGTACAGGGCCGAGCAGCGTGGCGACTCCCACATCCGCACCTGGATCAGCGGCACGCCCAACTCCAGGCCGGCATGGAATAGCAGCCTTGCCAGATTCTCCGTGGTCGGATTCGTTTCAACCAAATGCACCGGCTCACCGAGCCGCGCCAAGGCGGCAAGCGCCGGATCCTGTTGGCAAAGGATCATCCGCGCGTTCAAGTGGCCCCGAATCCAGGAATCCAGTTCGCTGCGGTGAGCATCCCATTGATCGGGATCGGCGGACTCGCCCAAGGTAAATTCGACGCGTGCCGTGTGCCCGTGCAGGTGCCGGCACTTGCCTGCGTAATTCAGCAACCGATGCCCATAGCAAAATCGCAGCTGGATGGTGTCGAGACTCATGAGGCGGTGGGAGCTGAATTTGCCGGGCGTTTGATCGTGGAGCCCAATTGTGTCGGAGCGATGTGAGCCGAGGGCCTCACGCATTCTATCTACGGGCGAAGTGTCGTCCAGGACGCTGGACGGCAGCATGATGTCGGTGCGGAGTTGAAGCGTGTCACCGAATCGGGACGCCGAGGTCAACTCCGCCAACGTTCGGCCGTCGCCGGGCAGGCAGTATTCACCGTCAACTTCGGCCAACGGCGCCAGCAAAAACTCACGGCGCTGGATTTCGGGGTCGGGAAGCGGAGGCTCCCCGCGGCGGGCGCGAAGGTCGTCGAAGGCGGCGATGTCGAGATCAATGGTCCGCGGCCCATTCTTATTGTCGGGATCTCGGCGCCGGCCGAGCTCGTGTTCGATCCGCCGCAATTGCATTCGCAGCTGGCGCGGACGCAGCGGCGTCAGCAACAACACTGCGGCATTGCAAAAATCCGCCTGCTCGGCAAACCCAACGGGCGCCGACTGCCAGACTCGAGAGCAGCGCAGCACGACGCCAAGTTCCCGCAATCGGTGAACCGCTGCGGGGAGGTGGCGCCCGGGCTCGATGTTCGAGCCCAAGGCGATCAGCGCGCGATGGGGCACAGCGCGAGCCTCATTGTCCGCGTCCATGTGACTCACGACTCAAGCGCTGACTGGCTGCGGCGTATCGTGACTCCGACGCTGCGGGCAAAACGCAACGCGCCCGGCTTTTCGACGGTCACCTCGACATCGCTCACGCGAGGGTCGGACAAACAGACCGCCGCGATCTCCGCCGCCAGTCGCTCAACCAACTGGAACTCGGAGGCCTCGACCATCGCGATCACTTGCTTGGTGATGGTGCGATAGTTGACGGTGTCCTCCATCGCGTCGCTCTCGCCGGCCGACGTCAAATCCGCCTCGAGCACGATGTTGATCAACACGT
>JAGQPF010000140.1 GCA_020426845.1 Planctomycetales bacterium | reverse complement strand
TTCGCGAGGTCGCCTCGGGGGAGGCGGTACGCGTGTTGACGGGCCACGAGGCGGCAATCGATTGCGTCGCTTTTTCACCTGACAGCAAAACTCTGGTTTCCGGCAGCAGAGACGGAGTGATCAAGCTCTGGCCCATCGATGGAGATGGGGATCCGGCTTCGCTGACTGCTGGTGTCAGCAACATGCGTCTGGCGGTTAGCGCGGATGGACGCTTTCTGGCGGCGGGCGGAGAAGACGGCAAGGTGAGGCTTTGGAATTGGTCACAATGGGAGACGCCAATCGAATTACCGCCTTCCGACGCGGGCGAACTGTCGACGATCGCGTTTAGCATGGACGGAGACGCACTTGCGTGTGCCTGGGACAATGCAAATCCAACCTATCGTATTCATCTCTTCAACACTGCTGACGGCACACCGAAGCAGATTCTCACCGGCCATACCTCGACGGTGCATAGCCTTGTCTTCAGCGCGGATGGCAGACAGCTGGCATCCGCGGGCAGACGAGATGTGTCGAGACTCTGGGATCTCGACAGCGGCGAGTCCACGGAGTTCGGCGAGCCCGGGCGCCTGCAGTTCAGCCCCGATGGAAACACGATCGTCATTCTGACGAGGTTTGGGTTTTTCACCCATGATGTTCCAACTCGGAAAACGACGCGGGAGCATCTGTATGGCTTCTGGGGTTACGGATTCCCCGCCTTCCGTGCCGACGGCCGCACACTTGCAATCGGGGACGGAGCAGGTGCGGTCCGATACTACGACACGCAAACGTGGAAGCCGGAAGCGGTCGCACTCGAACGCGACCACTCCGCCACGGTTTCTGCATTGGCCGTCCATCCGGATGGCCGCACCGTGTTTTCGATGAGCTTCGATTGCACGGTACGGCGCTGGGACGTTGCGTCGCCTCGCAGCGAGCTATTTCATCATCTATCCCACCAGGCCGCCTGGTTGACTTGCAGCCCGGACGGAGAAGACCTCGCAATCTGCACTCAGTTTCAAGTTTGGCAAACCTCCGACGCTCGGCAGCGGTTTGCGAAGCCGATCGAATTGGTCAGCCTGGCCTACAGCCCGGATGGAAAAACGATCGCAGGCGTCGGTCGATGGGACAGTACGCTTCACCTTTGGGACAGCAAGTCCGGCACGGAGATACACCGCTTTGGGCAGTTGGATCATTGGGGTTTTGTCGTGGCATTCAGCGACGATGGACAATTCCTTGCGGCTGGCGGAAATACGGGAGAGGTGCACGTGTGGAAGGTGTCCGATGGAAAAGAAATCGCCGCATGGACAACGACGACCGTAAACAACCTAACGATCCAGCCGAAATCCAACCTGGTAGTGACAGGACATCACGACGGCGCCATCAGATTCTGGGACTTGTCCACTCAGCGGATGGTGCGCGAGTTTCAGACCCATGAGCGAGTGCTGGGACTGAGATTCACTCCCGATGGATCGCTTTTGCTCTCCACCGCCTATGACAGCGGGATGCTGCAGATTCGCGCCGCCGAACAGGAGAAGCCTTTGGCGGTCATCCCTGTCATTCCGGAAAAGGTGCTTTCGGGAAGTCGGCCGGTTGTGTTTGACGTTGATCGCTCTGGGCAATTCATTTTTGCCTCGGGGCCAACAACTTCGATCTACGTCCACCGGATCAGCCGCGACCTGTGGACGCGTGCGCGGGAAACCGGGCCGTGAGGATCATCCGTTGGAGGGTGCTTTCAGCGTCCGGCGTTAGACACTTCAAAGAGCGACTGTCCAAGAGCGACTGTCAGGCATAACCCAGAGGGAGTTTTTCAATGTTTCGCGGATTTACGATTGTTCTCGCAGCTATCCTTGTCATCCGGATGTCCGTTGTCAGCGTCGCCCAAGAGTCGGATCTTGTGCAACTTCAACATCGAGTTGAATTGTTGGAGCTAAAACTGCAACTGGCGGAGCGGGAAGCCGAGCGTCTTGAAAAAGAATGTGAAGTGCTTCGTAAAGAAAACTCGCGTTTGAAAGGCGACGCCAAAGCCGCTGGTGCCGGTGCGGCCGTCGCTGGTGCGGCAGTCGCTGCCAAAGACGACCCGTTTCAACCAGGAGTGGTTTGGGTTGGCGAGGCGATCAACAACGACAAGAGCAAAACACAGTGGGCGCTCTCGGTGTCCGATCGGAAAGGCCGCGCCTTCCAGGGAGCCATTGCTGCGATCAACGGTGACGGCAACAAGTTGGAGTTCGAAGTTTCCGGCAAGGCTCCGGAGCATGGAAGCGGGCTGGTAGAATTTGAGTCACCGCTTATCGGGCGTGCGAAAATGTTCATGCGGGGTACTCTCCGAAACGGAGAGATTGCGCTTGCATTCTCCGGGACGACGCGTCTCGGGCAAAAGTTTTTTGGCTCCGCGACACTTCGGCCAAAGCATTGATGCCAAGACAACGAGAGGGCGGGGACTGGCAGTGCCCCTGGTCCTCGTGGCTGCGGCGATTGCTTCGCGTACACGATGGCTTCGCTTGCGAGATGGCTTCGCTTGCGAGATTGCTTCGCTTGCGAGATTGCTTCGCTTGCGAGATTGCTTCGCTTGCGAGATTGCTTCGCTTGTGCGGCCACGCCAAGCTCGAGCTAGCCCTCGTGGTGGTCGTTGTCGTTGCTATTTGCCCAATAACAGTTTTCCGTTGCGAGTTTCTCTCAAGCGATAGACTTCGCCGTGGTGCGAAAT
This sequence comes from Planctomycetales bacterium, assembly GCA_020426845.1. Classification (GTDB taxonomy): domain Bacteria; phylum Planctomycetota; class Planctomycetia; order Pirellulales; family Pirellulaceae; genus JAGQPF01. Next base: position 27,103 of record JAGQPF010000140.1, on the reverse strand, counting down.
CAACACCTCCTTTTCTCCCTGCAGCAGCTCGTCCGAGTCCCAACAGACTCGCACAGGTTGGAGTGAGGGCGAATTGGGCATTTGTTGGGGGGATGGCTGCTCTTTCGATTGTTGCTCATTCATAGCGGCTCTCTAGGTCCGGGCGCGGAGGGAGAGGTAGCTGGGCATCGATGTCACTGGTGAAGTGAGTCGAGTTTGGAATTGCTGACATCGATCACGTCGACTTCCGCAAATTTCCCTCGCGTCATGCTGGCGCCGCCCAACGCCACCAACTCCGTGTCCGTCAGGCGGAGCAAGCGATGGAAAAATCGGTCTCGTGGCAATTGGGAGACAACCTCCCATCGGGAGGCGTCATCCGACAGACGTTGCAGCAGGCCGCTGTAGGTCGACACGTAGAGCCGGCCACCGGCGGCGAACGCCGACGCGCCAAAGCCCTCCATCCGCTTGCCGTTCAGTTTTGGACCCTCGCTCCACTCATGGCTTGCCGGGTCGAACACGCTGGTCTGAGTCGTTGGCCCACCCTCGGAGGCCATTCCGCCGATGGCGAACAGCTTGTCCTGATGGCTCGCGACGGCCAACGCACGCCGCTGAAACGGTGGTTCGGGCAGCGAGCGCCACTCGAGTGGCTGAGCGTTCAGGTCGAGCGTCAGGGCGGTTTTGTGCCACTGCGGCTCTTGATCGCCGGCGAGTTTCCAGCCTCCCATCACGTAGATGCGGCCATCCAGCACGGCGGCGTCAAACGACGATCGTGGCTCCGGCAACGACGGCAGCGCCGTCCAGGTTGCTTGCTTGGTGTCATAGCAGGCCACGTCGCTTGACGACCAAAGGTCGTGCTCCTCGCCGTCGGCATTCCTCGCCTCAAAGCCGCCAATCCGATAGAGCTTGCCGGCGTGAGCGACCAGCGCCAACCCCTGTCGTCGCGGCCCTTGCGCAACCGGCCGCCATTTGGCACGAGGACTCAAATCCAATCGATAAAGCGTGTCGCCCTGGGCTTCCCGTGAATAGGAATGGGCGCGGCCACGGTGGCCGCCATACATGTACAACGCGTCGCCTGCGATCGCCGCCCCGAAACTCGTCACCTGTTCGGGGACATCCGGAAGCGATGTGGGAACAGAGGACGCGACGGGCAGCACAAGGGTCGTGTAGTGGCGAATCGATTCATACGGCTCGCCGTCCAGCAAGCCTTTCGTGGGCTCGATGTGGCGCGCTCGAATGGCGTATTGCCCGGGCGCGGGCTTGGGCAAACGAACTTGGCCTTGAGCGTCAGTCTCGCCAGTAAAGTTTTTTAGTCCCGGTCCGCTCGCTTTCAATTCCGCTCCCGATACGGGGCTGCCACGCCACGTGACGGTGAGCAGCAAATGCTCGTCGATGAGCTTCGGCAGGATATCCAAGGGCAGCGTGCCTGACTTCTTGGTGGGCGATGCGGCGCGATCCCAGGCATCATTTCCCAATGCGGGGCCCGTTTTAGCGTAGTAGTTTAAGAGAAAACGCTGCTCGCCCCTCGTCGCCACACCCCAGCGATGTCGCAATGAATAGGTCGCCGGCGCCAGGTCGCGCTTGGGCAGTTCCGCGCTGAGGCCTGTGTCCGACGCGGCAAGCTGAAGATGTTCGGCGGGGCGGTCGCCCGCTTGCCGCCACACTTGGGCCCCCGCCGCTTTCGCCGCCAACTCCGGTTCACCCGGCTCTGGCGATTCGTTGAAATAGACATGGACACGGCCGTTCTGGGCTACGAGCCAAAGGAAATGCGCATCGGCCGCTGACGCGGGCAACAGAGCGGCCAGGACAAGGGCAATGTAGATGTTCCAGCGAAAGTGAAGCATAGGATGGGATCCTTAATGACTGGTTGGGAAGCCGAGCGCGATGGGCAATGAGGGGTTGGGCTGCCATTTCGCTCGAGGCGGGTGTCGTGTCAGTGGATTGGCACGTCGTCGGGCAGATCTCGTCGGCGTTCGGGAACCACAGTCTCAATCATGAACCGGCTCCAAGCCCGCTCATCTTGAAGCTCGAGCACCTGCGCGCGAATTCGCTCGAAGGTGTTCGGTGAGTACTTCAAGTCGGTCGGCAGGGTTCGCCACTGCTCGATCGAAAGCGGCCCGCTCAAGGATGTCTCGGGCGGCTCCGGCGAATTGCCGCAGCCGGCCGCCGCGATCAGCACGAGCAGCGATGCAGACCAGTGAAAGCGGATTCCTGCGCGACGACAATGCTGCGGATTGGATGACACGCTCATGGCAGCTCCGCCACCTCGCCCAGATCGCGAGTGCTAAGGGCCTGGTAGGTGCCGAAGTCAATTGTCTCGCTGAGGAAACGAACGGAGCCATCGACGAGAGAGAACTGCACGCCGGCAGGGTGCTGGCTGCGAAAGCAGCCGTAGGTTCCGGCGGTGGCCGGAATGTCGTGATCATTGAGGCGCCGGTGGGCAGTGCCCCAGGCGTAGCCAATGTAGCCATAGGCCCAGACGCCACCCATCTCGCTTGAAGGACGCCCGCGCGGCGAGAAGTCGGTCTCGCCGATCAGCAGCGTATTCGAGGCGCCGTCTGTAATGTCGCGGAACGCCGTGGGAGCGCGATGGTTCGGCCCTGAGCCAAATGGCGGGGCCGAATAGGTCTTGATCGGCACGATGGCGCCGTCATACGCCGGCTCGCCACCCATGTAGACGCCGTAGTGCAGCAGCACCGGGCTGGGAGTGCCGGCACAAAACAAGTAGCTGCTCGGCGCCCGGTTCTCGGCGGCGCCCAGTGGCCCTGGCAAAGGCATGCTTGGGCACAGGTAGGTCGGGATCGTCCGCTGCTGCAGTTCTGCGTTTGTCCACCCATCGCCGTTGCTGTCGGCTGTGCTGTTGCGAGGCTCTTCCGGCTCCCAACGCTGCGCCACGGCGTCCTGCTCCAGATAGGGCAGAATCTGAATGAACCCGGTCGACCAGGTGTCGGCGTCGTCGCCTGCGAGCCGGTCGCGGGTGGCATAGGGGAATTCTCGATGCGTGTCGTGGAACAGCTGAACGCTCAGCGAGATCTGCTTGAGCCTGCTGCCGCACGACATTCGCCGAGCGGCCTCGCGCGCTGCTTGCACCGCAGGCAACAGCAGTGCGACGAGTATGCCGATGATTGCGATCACCACCAGTAGCTCGACCAGGGTGAATCCGGCTTGTAGGCGGAGTGGACGGGTGGGTTTCATGGACTCGCTCCCGGGAACCAAAACAGACGACCTTCGAAACACCGCGTTTCAAAGGAATCGTCGAGCCTGGCGTGCTGCCCGATAGGAGCGGGTGGCTGGCTACTCTCTCAACGAATTGGGTATTTGATACTGAGTCTCTGTGTCAGTAAGTGTTGAGTTTCCTCTTCCCCGAGCCGGATGTCAAGAGGTTTCTCGTTCGGCTGACTTGGCATACCGCTCGCGGCGGTTTGACGGACCGGGCATTCTCCGATTCTCGTCGTCGCGCGGGTGGGTTTGTCCCCGGACTGTTTTCCCGGCGTCATTTGATCGCCGAGCAGGAGTTTGTCTATGCGGGAGCGAGGAACTCCTGCTTCTTCAAGACAACTTCCCGCGTGATGTCTTGAATGGGTTCGAAAAGCTCAAAAGTCAGCGCCGTCCCTTGGGGGCCTTTCATCAACGCAAGGCACTCGCCGAGCGACTTTCCCTTCACGCTGGTCTGATTGATCTTGCGAATCAGTGTGCCAACGGAAAGCCCGGCGCCACTGGCGGGGGAATTCGGGAAGACCGTTCCGATGCGCAGCAGGCCGGTGTCTTTGTCCTGGCGAAAGTTGATGCCCACATGAACGACTTTCTGCGTCAGCTCTCCTCCGGCGCCTTTGCCTCGGAGCAGATCCATCGCGAGGCACGCGGTCGTGTTGACCACAAGTTGTTGGTCTCCGGCGTTGGACGCGATGCAGACGCCGTATCCGGATCGTGTCGCCAACAAAATCTTGCTGCTGTAGCCGGGCACGCCTCCACCGTGCATGACGAACAGCTCGCGGTCCGTCTTGCGGATTCCAAAGTCGAGGCCATCTTTGCCACCAAACTGAGGTGTGCGCATGTCCTGAAGGGAAGATTTGCTCAGCAGTCGCGTGGTTCCGGACAATCCTTCGTTGATGTGTGGAATCAGAATGCGCGCGAGGTCCGGCACGGTCAGGTAAATGTCTCCGGCAGGCACCACGTCGAGTCGATAGGGGACTTCGGGAACTGGCTTTCGATTTACGATCTTGTACGGCCGGGCGAGCTGCTCCAACATTTCGGGGGTCGGATGCACCGGGCCGCGTGTCTTGCAACCTGCCGGCTTCAGAATGTTCTCCGCAACATACTGCTCAAACGTTTGGCCGGTCACCTTCTCAACTAGCAAGCCCGCCACGGTATAGCCGGAATTAGAGTATTCGTACTTCACACCGGGATCACGGACGGGCTTCAATTCGGCGACGTGCTCTTCCATTGTCTTGGGAAGTTTGCGCTCCCACAAAGGCACGAGCTGCGTCGACACGGAGAGCCCCGAGTAATGGCTTAGGATGTGCCGAATCGTGACCGGCTTGCCTGCTTCGCTGAGATCTTTGATTCCATGCTCACCCAAGTGCTTGTTAACTGGGTCGTCGAGTTGGACCAGGCCTTTGTCGATTAATTGCATGACGGCCATCGCGGTCACCGGCTTGAAACAGGACGCGACGGCATAGACCGTATCGGACGTCGCCGGAACTTGCAGCGTGGCATTTGAGTTGCCGAATGCCTGCTGCCAGACAATTTCGTCGTCCTTCATCAAGGCAATCGATATCGAAGGTATGCCAGTGTCGGCGAGCGTCGCTTGGATGTACTCGGAGAGATCTTGCGAGACTGAGACAAGTGCAGCATCCGCGTTGGTAAATGCAACTTTCCTCTGCCTTAAGTTTGTTCGCGAGCGCCCAGATCGATGCTCAAGGTGATCAGGGACCGTCATCTCGCGAGTCCGATGCGGACGGCGCAATGGCTCCGTCTCCAGCCGAACCGGCTCATTCGGCTCGGGGGCGGCGGCGTGAACGACAGCAGCCAAAAGAAGTGCGGAAGCCACTCTTACAGGCATGCTCCTACGTCCCATGTCTTTAAGTCTCAGGTGGTGAGGATCGATTCGGACGGCCGCAGAATTCTTTGATTGACAGGGCGCTAAAACGGCATTTCCCCAGTAAGTCGTCACGATTCGTTGTAGGTGGTGACGAACTCCCTGTCGAGTCGATCGTTGGTGATGAAAGCCTGCGAGAGAGGCCGTTGAGTCCACTTGAATTGGCGCATTCAGGCCCTTCGCGGAGTATCCTTGCAGCTCGGACGAAACTCCGCCCGATTGTGCCGCCCCAAGTGCCCCCGGCGCACAACGCTGCTGGGTTAAGCCGCCGTTTGGGTCGCGGTTAACGCTGACATAGTCTCGGCACCCTCGTGAGTTCAAGATGCGAACCTTGCGGCTGCAGAAACCCGAACCGGATGTTCTCAGTCAATTCGTGGCGGAACAGTCCGGATTGGACTTCAGTTACGCGGCAGTCGGGGCCACGGCCAAGGCGCTGCCTGACGGCTTTGTGGTAGATCGAACGCGAATCGAGCTTGGCGCCGGAGAGTCTGTCTTTCTGGCCGCAAAGTCCGCGCTTCAAACATGGCGGCAGTTCCGACTTGGCTGGCTCGACGTTTGGCCGCCGGAAACGCCACTTGAAGCCGGCCAGGTCGTGGCGATCCTCGCGCGGTCGTGTGGGCTCTGGTGGCTGAATTCTTGTCGGATCGTTTACACGGTGGATGTCGGAGTTGTGCGCCCGCCATCGCTGGCGACCCCTGTGTTGCCCGACGATCCCGGAGAAACGACCCAATTTGGCTTCGCCTACGGAACTCTGCCTGGACATATGGAATGCGGGGAAGAACGATTCCTCATCGAATGGGACCACCGCACCGATGGGGTTGCATACGACATTCTGGCATTCTCCAAGCCGAACCACATCTTGTCACGGGTTGGCTACCCGCTAGTTCGTCGCCAACAGAAGCGATTCGGCCGAGAGTCCGCCGCCTCGATGTTTCGCGCGGTGAACGGGTCGTCGAACGTTCCCGTTGTGTCGTAGCTTTCGCGTCGATTCACGCTACCTCTTCACGGTGATTGACAACGCTGCTGCCGCGAGGAAGATTGCCCACTCCAGCCCCGCGAGGCCATAGGTGGTCGGCTGGAATCCCGTGTAGATGACGAAGCCAACGGTGCGGAATACGACGAGGCAGCCGTGAATCAGCAGGCACGCGAGCAGCGAGGAAGCCAGCTCGTCACGCTTGTAAAGCGGCCGAAGAAACATCAACCCCAAGGCGACTTCGAGCCCGCCATACACGGTTAGGAACTCCGACTGCCCTTGTCCGGGTCGTAGTTCAAAGCCGACTGCCGTGGAAGTTTGCTCCGGGGCGACGGCGCACCAGATTCCCAGGCCGAGGTAAGCGGCTCCTACCAACCCCAAAAAGGATCTCGCGATCGTCGTTGCCACAGCTTGTTCCTTCGTGGAAGTGTTGTTGCCCGCCATACAAAATGGAGAATCACGCTCCGGTTTGCGGGCCTCGATTCAGTAAATGCAGCGCACAGACAATCGCCCGACGATGAGGCGTTGCGAGGGAAGCGGGCCTTGATCCTGGAACAGCCGTCGCACGTTGACTGCGCGGCCGTGAAGTGAATTGTCTCAGGAATTCCTGCGGTCGGCCGCTCCGGTTGACGGCCTTGTTTGCCGCGACGGCAGGATTACCACGAAGGACACGAAGAGCACGAAGGAACGGAGGCACCATCGTCTGACACCGCCCACCGATGGATGAACTTTGCCCGTGACGGAAGCCTGTGCGTTGGTGCCTCAATTGCCTTATCCAACACTTCATGTCCGCTCTTCGTGCTCTTCGTGCTCTTCGTGGTATAAGTCCTTCCGGGGGCGCAATTATCAAAGCGGTGAACGTACGTTGACTGCGCGACTGGATTATTGCCATTCTTACCGTCCGCATGATTTTGCCAAGAGGTCAAGACGCTCGCACCGGGGGCGGCGTTTGGGTCCGCCCCTGCGTTGAAGAAGGCCTTCAGCCTTCGATAAATAATTCAATGCGCACACCTGGGGCGGCGCTACGCTCTGCCCCGGGCTTTGATGAAGAAGGCCTTCAGCCTTCGACGAAGTTGCAGCGCGTACACCTGGGGCGGTGCTTCGCTACGCCCGGGGCTTTGAAGAAGGCCATCAGCCTTCGACGAAGATGCAACGCGCGGACCCGGGGCGGCGCTTCGCTGTGCCCCGGGCTACGTTGAAGAAGGCCTTTCCGTTGATTCTTGGCGCAAATCGGCGTTGCCGTGAAGCCGGGGGTTCGGTAGTTAGTAGGCCGTGTCCCTGACGGCTGGTCGAAGGCTGCCCAATTGCACCTGATTCGGCAATCGCCAGAGCACATTTCCCGAGATGAAACGGCACTGTCAGGGGGCCAACCGGATTGTAGCTCCCGCAGGGCCGTTGTCGCGCACGGAACGGCCGTCCTCGCACTTGGGCCAATGAGGGCCGACGGGACTGTCGTGTTTCGACGTTAGTCGTATGGCCACACCATTCGTGACGGAATCCACCCCGTGAACTTTTCGGACGAGTTCCAGGTGCGCGAAGTCTCCGACGAGGAGTCGTTGCGTCGGATCTGTCGGTTGCGCGCGGAGGTTTGGACCGGCTCGGGCGCATTGCTCCCAGACTCGTGGCGAGATGAACTTGATGAAGGCGCGCGGCATTGGGCAGTGTGGGATGCCTCGGGGCAACTCGTGGCGGCGGCGCGACTGACGTTGCACGAGTCGCTCAACACGTTGTGCGAGGCCGAAGAGTACCTGCGCTATGCCGAGCTGCTGACTCCGTTGGAGGGGAGGATCGCCGCCCCCGACCGAGTCGTGGTGGCTCCGTTTGCGCGCAATCGAGGATTGGCCGACTGCCTGCTCGAGTTGCAAGAGCAAGCGGCACAAGCGGAAGGGGCGCGGCTGGCTGTTCGGCAAGCGTCGCCCGCGATGTGCCGGCTGTTGGTTCGACGGGGCTGGCAGCTGTTGGGACCGGCGACATCCGATCCACGGTTTCCCCAGACTCGCTTCACTGTGGCGGCGAAGACGCTCGCGGCGCCAGCCACGATTGCGATTTCGTCCATCGCCGGAGGGCCGCGAGAATGAACTACAGCATGCTTTCGACCAGCGCGTGGTCGCGTGCTCGCTATCGACTCAAGTCGGCGCTCGGTTGGGCGTCGGCACATCTGGAGGATGCGCGACGCAATCGCCGCTGCGCCGCCCAGGACCAGCGGATCTTGGTTACACGCCACTGCGCCAAGCATTCGACGATGTTTCGTGACTTCTTCACGTGGGTTTGTGAGCAAGTGCCCGAGCTAATGAGCCGACTCGAGTTCCGTCGGCTGCCGTTCCAGTTGCCCGCCCGACATCGATACGCCGCGCACGTCTGCTGGATCAACGACACCTTAGATCTTTGGTCGCCCAACGGCTTTCGCCAGGAATGTGAGCTCGTCGCGCAGTGCCGAGCGGCGGGCGTTGGCGTCGTAAATGCAATCGGCGGGATTCACAATGTTGGCAAGCTGCGCGGCAGCGAGTTGATGCGGGCCAGCGGCGCGCGCACGCCGCAATGTCGCTGGGCGCCGCCCCATTGGCGAGACGCCGCAGCACCGCGCGTGCTTGAGACGCTGGGGCTGCAGTACCCGGTCTTGATTCGTGAGGAGCGTGGCCACGGCTGCCCCTCGCTGCTGCTCAACGACGAGCGTGCGCTGAATCAGGCCGATCTAACCGGCTTCGCGACACCGATTGTCGCCGAGTTCGTCGACACTCGCGACGCGCGCGGTCGGTTCCGCAAATATCGCTACGTGACTGCGGGCCACCTCGGTGTGCCGCGGCATTTGATCACGGACATGCAGTGGGATGCCCGCCCTCACCGTCGCGTGCGCGACGAGCAGGCGATGGCTGAAGAGGAGTCGTTCGTCAGTCACCCGACGCGCGAGCACGAGCATGAGACGTTTCGGCGAGCTCGCGTGGCGTTGGGAATGGAGGTGGTGGGCTTTGACTACAGCTACACTCGCGATGGGACGATCGTGATCTGGGAGGCCAATCCGTTTCTCGACATGAATCGGCCGAAGTACGTGGCCGCGGGACATCTCGACGCCGCCGTCGAACGCACGTACGCCGCCGTCGCTCACTGCTATCTCGCCACGGCTGGCGTCGAGATCCCCAATCGGCTCTTCGATCTGCTAGGCGATGTGGCGACATGGGACCGCGACGGCTCTGCCGTGGCAGGAGCCGCCTGATGCAACCGTTGGTCATCAACGCTGCGCTGACCGGAATGGTGCCGCAGCGCACCGACAGCCCGTATGTGCCGCTGCAGCCCAAGGAGATTGTGGCCGACGCGAAGCGATGCTTCGAAGCGGGCGCAACCATTCTGCATCTGCACGCTCGCGACGCGGATGACCGTCCGACTTATGAACGCTCGGTGTACGAAGAGATCTTCGCGGGCGTGCGCGCCGAGTGCCCCGGAGTTGTCATCTCCGGCTCCTGTAGTGGCCGAATGCACAGCGAGTTCCGGCAGCGGTCCCAAGTGCTTGACGCGCAGCCGGAGCTGGCGTCGCTGACGCTCGGTTCGCTGAATTTCGCTCGACAAGCTTCCCTGAACGAACCCGAGATGATTCGACGGTTGGCGGCGGCGATGCTGCAACGAGGTGTGCGTCCCGAACTCGAGATCTTCGACGCGGGGATGGCGGACTTTGCCCAATACCTGGCCGACAAGCAGCTGATTCGTCCGCCGTTCTACGCGAATTTACTGCTCGGTTCGTTAGGCACGATGGCAGCGACGCCCGACAACCTATGCCATTTGGTCCGCTGCTTGCCGCCCGGCACGACCTGGGCGGCGACAGGCATTGGAAGACATCAGTTCTTCGTCAATTCCCTGGCCATCGCCATGGGCGGACACGTGCGCGTGGGGCTCGAAGATGCGCTCTACTACGATTGGACCGACAAACAGTTGGCCACCAATGCCGGCTTGATCGATCGCATCGTGCGAGTGGCCAGCGCGATCGGCCGAGACATTGCCCGCCCGCAGCAGACTCGCGAGCTGCTGGGATTGCCGACGACGACGAAACGGCAGGCCGCCTGACGTTAGTCCGTCCTGCTTGCGGCCAAGAATCTCGCGAACCCATGCCGAGCCGGCGCGTCTTGAAGTTCAGGAGGCCACAAGTGGCCGACCACTTCCACAAGGGGAACGCCATGCACCGCCAGCGATTGAAACGCACGCTCCGCATCAATTTGCGGGGCCGTAGTGTAATGGCAGCACAGCGAACTTTTAATTCGTCAAGCGCGGGTTCGAGCCCCGCTGGCCCCACTCCCGCCATAACCGTCGCCTGATCTGCGCGGCGCGTAGCTCAGGTGGTCAGAGCGGCGTCCTTATAAGACGCGAGCCGTGGGTTCAATTCCCACCGCGCCGACTGTCGTAGTGCAGGCTGCCTGCCTGCATTTGCGTCCACCACCGCACTCAACACAGGCTGGCAGCCTGTGCCACGTTGTCGTAGTGCAGGCTGCCAGCCTGCAATTGCGGTTGTGGACACGACCGCACTCAACACAGGCTGGCAGCCTGTGCCACGTTTGGCAGCGCTGGCAGCCTGTGCCACAGTGTCTCCCGGGATGCTATAAGGGACGGAGGCGGAATTCCCGATCCCTTCATCAGGAAGCGATTTTTCCTTGTTTCTGTCGATCGAGCCGATGACCGCGGTGACGATTCGGAGTGCCTTGTGAGAACACAGCTAGCGTCGCGCATCACCTGCTTTGCCGTCTGGGGCGCGCTCATCGCACATGTCGCGATCGCCATGGCGGAAGAGCCATCGCGTTCCAAGGCGGGGACATTGGAGGTTGGCGCTCCGATCGAGTCGGAGGGCGTCATCGAGCATCGCTTGCGTTCCAGCTTCCAAGCCGAGGAAACTCGACTGCAAGTGTTGCTCCCCGAGCCACTGCCAGCGACCCCCTCCGTCGTCTATCTGCTGCCCGTAGAGCCTCGAGATGAGCATCGCTACGGCGACCCGATCGAGGAGGCAAAGCGGCGCGGCTTGGCGAGCCGGCATGGTGTCATTGTGGTGTCGATGACGTTCTCCGCGCTGCCGTGGTATGCCGACCATCCCGAGGACGAGAAGAGTCAACAGGAGCAGTATCTGCTCCAGGTCGCCGATTGGATGGCAAAGCGATATGTCCGCAGCGATGATCCGCAGCGCCACCTGCTGTTGGGGTTTAGCAAGTCGGGCTGGGGCGCCTGGACGCTGATGCTTCGCAACCCGGAGCGGTTTGGGCGAGCCTTGGCCTGGGATGCGCCCATGATGATGCAAGATCACACCAAGTATGGGGCCAAACCCATCTTTGGCACGCTGGAGCGATTTCGCGAGTATGAGGTGCGGAGTTTGCTAACGGCCAGTCGCTGGCGAAAGCAGCCAGCCGCCGAATCGCCTCGGTTGATTCTGACGGGCTACGGCAACTTCCGAAACGAACATGTCGCCATGCACGAATTGCTCGTCAAATCCAACACGCCCCACGTTTACGTCGACGGCCCTCAACGCAAGCATACTTGGCATACCGGCTGGGTCGCCGAGGGGTTCGAGTTGCTGTTGACCCGCGCGGCCATCCAGGGCAAAGAATCGCCGAAGCCGCTGAAGATGCCCGCCGTCCGGAAGTAGTTTTCGCCGCGCCCGCTACTCGGGTTCCAGCTGCGACCGCAATGCGTCCACGAGATCCTGAATGCTGGCCGGACGCGGCAGAAAACAATGGACCCCATGGCTTTTCAGCCGCCGTTGTTGCTCGTCGGACAGTGTGTCGTTGACAACTAAAACGGGCAGCAACATCTCAGGCCGCAGCATGCCCGTAAGCATCGCCTCGACCGAGTCGCTGCTGGACGAGTCGATGATGACTGCGTCGGGACGCTTGGTGACAATTTGGTAGTAGCCGTGGGTGCCGTGGTGTGCGCGAATGACATCGATGCCACGGCTGCGCAGACTGCGCGCAAGCCAAGCGGTGCGTTGCGAGTCGTCGGTCATGCACAACACCGAAAGCCGGCGCGTGCGTGGCGAAGTGAGCAGAAACTCCCCGCGGCGAGCGACAACGGGCTCGGTCGCGTTAACGGGGAAGGTCGCTTCGGTCGCGCGGCTCGAGGAGTCGGTTCGCGACGCGGCGAATGGGGAATTCATGAGGCGGGCCGTGGCTGCGGGTCGTTGGGTGCTTTGAGAAGCATAGTGCGCCACGTGAGCGGCGTCGCAATCAGCGGCCGGCAAGCGTGAATCACGCACTCAATCTTCAGCCAGGCTCGGCTTCCCGTGTCACTCGGCAGGCGGATGGTGATCGGGTCGTTTCCAGGGTGTGTGCGTGGTTTCGAATTGGAAGCAGCTGTCCCACGAGCGGTCGAGCTGCGCAATGGCAAGGTCGGCCGAGAGGGCGTGCAGGCGCCCAGACTCATCCTGATAGGCGATGCCCAGTCGGAGCAGTTTGCTGACCGCGTCGTGTGTCTCGAAGTCAACGCGATCGAGTCCTGCCTGCTCCAACAGAAACCGTTCGGCGTGCTGGTCCAGCTCGTCTTGGCTCCAACCCTGATCGCCCGCGCGGCGCCACAACAAGTAATACGCCAACACTGCCTCGCGACACTCCTGCTCCTCCGCCTCGTCCAACAAACGAAACAGCACGCCCGCGTTGTTGTCCAAGTTCTGGTAGTACAGATTTTTGGTCAGGTTGAGTTGGTATTTGTCCTTGGTGCGCAAATAGCCGAAGAACGACTTGAGACCGTAGCCGATCGTGCCCGCCACGAACGTGGTGAACGCGATGATTCCGGTGATGCCGCCGAACATCGCGGCAAGCACGGCGCCTTTGACGATCTTGATCGTGGCTACAACCAAGCCGGACAAGGTGGGCAGCGCAATTTTGCCCCGATCCAGCAGTGTCAGCTTGATGCGCGCGCCCGGCAACAGCATGTCGACATCCTGCTTGGGGATGTTCTTGAACAGTTTCACGAACACGGGCCGCTCGTGGAACGATCGGGCGTCCGTCGCAGGCGAATCGGATGAGGCCCGGCGGGCCCGTCGCGAGTCGTCGCCGGATTCGCGCAGCCGAAACACCACGATCAGGCGCTGATAGATGTCGACATCGACGGTTTCCAAGCGATACAGATTTCGCAATCGGCGTCGCGTGCGCTGCCCGACAATGTCGCCTCGGACGAACACTTCCAGTCGGTCAAAGACCTCGAAGTCGACTTGCAGTCGCACGCCCCAGTCGGTGGCGGCGCCCACGACGTTTTGAATCTCTTCGCGCGAAAGCCGCTGATAGTTGGCGCGGTTCAACAAGAACACGAAAGCGTCAAAGACACGGGGAGACAAGTCCTCGAGCTCGGCGGGCGTGTATTGGCGAAGCGTGCGGGTGTCGATGTCGGGGTTGAAGGCCGCATAGACATCCTTGAGCTGATCCAACTGCCCCTGGTATTCAAAGTGCAGCGTGGCGTCGAGCACCTTGCAGACGGACAAAAACTCGTCACGCTCCTGCGGCGACAGCTCCGCTTGCTTGGCGAGCAGGCGGACGAGCTCGGACTTGCGGATCGGAATGAAGCATTCGCGGCGCCAATGCGGCGCCTCCGGATCGACCTGGTCGTGGGGCGCGTTGTCGTCGCTGGGGGGCGCCGAAGTTGGAGTGATGCTCGCCAGTGTCACGCTGCGCCGCTCCGCCTCGTCCGGAACGGCGGTGGCGGGGTCGGGCTCGTCCGTGCGCCGTTTCATCGCGCTCACTCCACGGTGACCAGGATGTTTTTATAGGCAGGCGTTCGGCTTTGCCGGTCGGCGCGCCGTGGCACCAGCACATTGGCCTCCGGAAAGTACATCAAGGCGTTGCCGGGTTTGATCGCCTCGAACGGAGTCGCAATGATGCCCGGCAGCTCGCCGGTTTCGCTGCGGACCGTCACGGTCTGGTCGGGGGCGACCCCGAGCCGCTCGAAGTCGTCGGGATGAATCAGGATCACATTGCGGCGATCGATGCCGCGATAGAGATCCTCCTCTTCGTAAACCACGGTGTTGAACTGGCCTTCGCTGCGGACCGTCATCATCCGCAGCTGTCGGTCTCCGCCCCGCAGCTCGGGCAGCGTGTGAGTGTGGATCCGAGCCCGTTCGGAGGCCGTGGCGAAACGCGGCTCGTGGAACGTGCGGCCGGCGATCTGAAACTCCTGCTTCGTCTCGGCGATTCGCTCGATCTGCTCGAAGCCGGGCACGACTCGGGCGATTGCCTGGCGGATGGCGCCGGTGTCGCGCATGTCGCTCCAGTCAAATGGTCCGTGGGCCGGGCCGCTGGGCTGCACTCGCGCGGCGAGGTCGGCGATCACTTCGACCTCGCTGCGGGGGCCGGTGTGGCGCGCGGGACCGCCGTCGCTCAAACGCACAAAGTTGAACATCGACTCCTGAGTGGTCATCTGGGGCTCCTCGTCGCGAGCCAGCACCGGCAGCACGATGGTGTCCTCGGCCAGTCCGTGCGCATGGCCCGTGTTCAGCGTCGTGTTCATGCCCACGAGCAACTCCAGTTGCTGCAGCGCATGGTCGGCAAAGTCGGCGTCGGGGTTGGAGCCGAACAGGTTGCCGCCGAGACAGAAGCCCACTTTCAGCTCGCGCCGCTCCGCTGCCTCCATGCATCCCAATGTGTCGAGACCGGGAGTGGTGGGCAGTGAGATTTTGAAGTGGCTTTCGAGACGCTCGAAAATCGCCTGCTTCAATTGCGGCGTGACGCCGACCGAGCCGACTCCTTGCACATTGGAATGTCCGCGGATGGGCATAAGACCGGCGTGCGGGCGTCCCACCATGCCGCGCAACAGCGCCAGATTCGCGATGGCCTGAACGTTTTCGACGCCGTGCACGTGATGGGTAATGCCCATCGTCCAGCTGAACACGACGCGTTTGGCACTGGCATATTTTTCGGCGACTGCGTCGATGTCTTGGCGTGTGCAACCGGATTTGGCGGTGATTTCATCCCACGATGTGTGCGCCAAACTTTGCAGCCACGGCTCGACTCCTTCGCAGTGGTTTTGCAGAAACTCCTTGTCCTGCGCGCCCATCTCGACGATTCGCTTGGCGACGCCGGTGAGCAGCGCCAGATCGCCGCCGATGTCGACTTGCACATAGGTCGTGGCGATCTTGGTGCCGAACAGCAGGCTACGGACGCTGCTGGGGATGCGAAACTTGACCAGTCCCGTTTCAATCACGGGATTGATCACAATCACTTCGCCGCCGCGCCGTCGCAAGTGCATCAGGCTCGTCATCAGCCGTGGATGGTTGCTGGCCGGGTTGCCTCCGATCAGGAACACGCAGTCGGCGTGCTCGAGATCCTCCAGCACCACCGTCGCCGTGCCGGACCCGATCGCGCTGCTCAGTCCGACACCGGATGCCTGGTGGCAGTAATAGCTGCAGTTGTTGACATTGTTCGTGCCATAAAGCCGGGCGAACAGCTGCAACAAGAACCCTGCCTCGTTGGAGCTGCGGCCACTGAAATACCAAAACGTGCGATCGGGCTCGGTCTGCCGCAGCTTGTCGGCGATGGCTCCCAGCGCCTCCTCCCAGGAGATCGGCCGGTAGTTGGTCTCGCCGCAGCGGATGCGCAGCGGCGTGACGAGACGTCCGCACGTCTCAAGCTGTTGCGGGGTGAACTTTCGCAGCTGCTCGATGGTGTAGGTGTTCCAGAACGAGTCGGGGATGGCGCCTTGCATGTCGGCGGCCATCGCTTGCAGCGACTTTTTGCAAACTTCGGGGAAGCGGCCGGATTCGTTGACCATGCCGCCTCGCTGGCCGCCCATTCCCAGTGCGCACGTCTTGCAAGCGTTGCGAGATCGCATCGCTTTCCAGAGCTTCCACCAGCCGCCGACCTCGCGAGCCTTTCGCAGGGTGTACCGGATAGCCGGCCATCCGCCGCCCGCGTCCACTTTCTTCATGAAAATCTGCTGATTCGTAGGTGATTGAGTGATTCCCGCGGCTCCGCCAACCGACAGAAAGTGGTAAACACTTGTCTACTAGGTTCGGTCCGTGGTACCTTCACAGTTTAACCCAACCCGAGGTGTGGGCGGGTCCGCCGGCGACGGCGATTCCCTCATTTCGCTGGAGGCCCGACGGGTCAACCGGGCCTCACAAGGGTCGCCTGCGATGGAGGCCCGACAGGTCAATTAAAAAGGCGCCACGGATGGACGTTGAGCAATTCTTGGGTCGACTGCGCAGCAGCCGCAGATATCACGGCCAATTGACGCATGTCGAGCATTTGGCTGCCCGCGAGGGCAGATTCGCCTCTCCCAGCCAGCCACTGCCGGACGCGGTCAGCCGGCTGCTGTCGGCCGCGGGGATCGATGCGCTCTATTCGCATCAGGCGGCTGCGCTCGATGCTGCTCGCGCGGGCCGAGACTGGGTGGTTGTATCGGGAACGGCCAGCGGCAAGACGTTGTGCTACAACTTGCCGATCCTCGAGGCGTCCGTGGAGAATCCCGGGGCGCGCACGTTGTATCTGTTCCCCACCAAGGCGCTGGCGCAAGATCAGCGTTTGGGATTGGAACGCATGCTGCAAAGTGACCCTGAGCTGATGCGGCAACTTGCGCCGGGGGTGTTTGATGGTGACACGTCTCCGGCACAGCGCCGGCGAATTCAAGCCGAGTCGCAATTGGTGCTCTCCAACCCGGACATGCTGCACGCGACCATTCTGCCGCAGCACCCCAAGTGGAGCCGTTTCTTCGCCGAGCTGCGGTACATCGTCATCGATGAAGTGCACATGTATCGCGGCATCCTTGGCGCCCACGTCGCCTGCGTCTTGCGGCGACTGCAGCGGATCTGCCGGCACTACGGCGCGGAGCCCCGGTTTCTGGCCGCCAGCGCCACCATCGCCAATCCCGCCGAGCTGACGAGCCAATTGATCGGCCGAGACGTCGAACTGATTGCGGACGACGGCTCTCCACGAGGCGAAAAATGGTTTGCTCTCTGGGACCCGTCGCCACTGGAATCCGACCACGACGGCGTGGCGCAAGATGACGCAGTGTGGCTGCTGAAGGAAGCGATGGAGGAAGGCGCCCAGTGTCTGGCGTTCACTCGCACGCGGCAGTCGGCCGAGCTCATCAATCGCTACGTCCAGCAAGAGTTCAACGACGAGGGCTCGCCGTTGGCGCGACGCATGCGAGCCTATCGTGGCGGCTACCTGCCGGAGGAGCGGCGAGCCATCGAGGCGAAGCTGGCCAGCGGCGACATTCGCGGCGTCGCTGCCACCAACGCGCTTGAGTTGGGCGTGGACATCGGCTCGCTCGACGTGGCCTTGCTGGTTCACTATCCCGGCACCATCGCCAGCGCTTGGCAGCAAGCGGGCCGTTGTGGTCGACGACACGACGACAGCGTGGCCGTGTTGATCTCGGGCAACGACCCGATTGACCAGTACCTGCTGCGGCATCCCGAGTACTTCTTCACGCAGTCTCCCGAGCACGCTGTCGTTGATCCGGAGAACCCTTACGTGCTTGCCAAGCACCTGCAGGCGGCTGCCTTCGAGCTTCCGCTCAGCGAGCCCGACTGTGACGAATTCGGCGCGACCGCGCAGCCAATCGCCGACGCGCTCTGCGACGCCGAGCAGTTCACGATGATCGACGGACACTACTACCACGGCGCCGGCGGGCAGTCGCCGGCGTTGCGAGTCAGCCTCCGGCACATGAGCGACAATACGTTCAGCATTGTGCTGCGATCGCCGGGCATGGCGCCTCGCGAGCCGCAGCCGGGCGAGTTGTCCCCATCGATTCGGGGCCCCCGTCCACGTCGCAATTCGGCGCCGATCGGGCACGAAGTGATCGCCAATGTCGACGCGATCAGTGCCCCCGAGCTGGTGTATCCCGAGGCCATCTACCTGCACAACGGCGAGTCGTTCTTCGTTCGCGAACTGGATTTGGAAGGCAAGGTCGCCTACGTCGAACGACGCGACGCGGACTACTACACGCAGGCCGTGCTTGAGAGTTCCGTGAAGGTGAACGAAGAGCGGCTCAGACGCGAGCCTGCCGCGCGGGCCGAATTGGGATTCGGAGACGCGGATGTCTCGTGGAAAACCGTGGCATTTAAAAAGATCAAATTCGAGACGCGCGAGAACATCGGCTTTGGCTCGGTGGACATACCCGCCCAGAACCTGCCGACCACGGCGTTGTGGCTGACGCCCGACAAGACCGTCGCCGCGGAGTTGAAAGCCGAACAGCTCCGCCCCAGCGAGGCGCTATGCGGACTGCGAAATCTCGCTGTGGTGGCATTGCCGCTGGTGGCGATGTGCGACAGCCGCGACATCAGCGGCGTGGTCGACACGAAGAACTTCGGCCGCTCGACCCTGATCCTCTACGACCGCTACCCGGGCGGCCTTGGCTATTGCGAGAAAGGCTACGCCTGCCTCGAAAATCTGCTGGAGATTTGCCGATTGATGGTGGACGAATGCCCCTGTGACGACGGCTGCCCGAGTTGCGTGGGATTGCCCAACCTGCGTCCCGCGATCCACAGCGATCCGGACTTGACACGCGGGTATCCGATTCCCGACAAGCGTGCTACACAGCGGCTGCTGGAACTGCTGCCGCTCGCCGCCGTGGGAACAGGCACGTAGCACAGGCTGCCAGCCTGCGATGGTGGTGGGTTTGGCTGCAGATTGCAGACAGGCATCCTGCACTACGACACGAGTGACGCATGTTGAGCAAGGAAGTACTGCGACGCATCAGCGAGCTGAATCGGCAGGCGCCGGCATCGCAAGTGGCGGAGGCCCACGGCCCGTCCCCACACGCCGTGGACGCCGGCGCCGTGGTGGCCAAGTGGCGCGCGCAGCTGGCGCGTGCGCGACAGGCTGGGCAGCCGACCAACGCCCGCCCCGGCGAGTCGATGTCGCCGCCGGCATGGCGCGAGCCGGTACACGACGGCAACCTCCATGACTTGCCGCCCGGACGGGAGCTCGAGACGCCCGTGGGCGCTCACTACATCATCGAAAGGCCCTTGGATGAGCTGTGGCGCCAAGGTCAGCGGTGGCTCCAACGCTGGAGCCGAAGCCGTCGGGTACCCGTCGCCAGCGGCCAACACATCGAACCGCCTGCACGGCGAGAGCCGAAGTGGCTCGCCGACCTCAATGGCCTGCGGCAAGCGTTGCCCGACTCCGTAATGTTTCTGGATCTCGAGACGTGTGGATTCTCCGGCTCCATGGTGTTCCTCGTCGGGCTGCTGGTGGCCGGCCCGAAGGGAATGACGCTGGTCCAGTTGTTTGCTCGACACTATGGCGAGGAACGAGCGATCATGCACACCCTTTGGCAGATCGCCAGTCAACAAACCGTGCTGGCCACGTATAACGGCAAGTCCTTTGACTGGCCTGTCGTGCGTGATCGCACCGTGCTGCACCGATTGGAACGCCACGGTCCTTTGGCCGAGGAGGAGATCGCGCACTGCGACCTGTTGCACCAGTGCCGACGCCAATGGCGACATGAGCTGCCGAATTGCAAGTTGCAGACGCTGGAACGGCATATCTGTGGCCGCCGCCGGACGGGCGACATCCCCGGCCGCGATATCCCGGATGCTTACCATCAGTACGTCCGCAGTCGCGACGCGTACGCCATGCGCGGCGTGCTGCATCACAACGCGTTGGATCTAGTCACGCTGTTTCAGCTGACACTGACGCTGCTGGAACGTGAGGAGCTGGCCATTCGCGAGTCCGCCTAGCCTGCTGTCGGCACACGGCACGACACGGCACACAGCCAACCCGGGGCGTCGCTTCGCTGTGCCCCGGGCGATGAGGAAGGCCTTCAGCCTTCGTGATGCGCGCAACGGGCAACCCGGGGCGTCGCTTCGCTGTGCCCCGGGCTACGATGAGGAAGGCCTTCAGCCTTCGCAATGCGCGCAACGGGCAACCCGGGCCGTCGCTTCGCTGTGCCCCGGGCTACGATGAGGAGGGCCTTCAGTCTTCGTGATGCGCGCAACGGGCAACCCTGGGCGGCGCTTCGCTGGCCCCGGGCTACGATGAGGAAGGCCTTCAGCCTTCGTGCTGAGCGAGATTAGTCGTGCGATGCCACATGGGTGCAGGTGACGTTGGTGGAGATGCCGCCGCGCGGCGAGAACTCCGCGACCAACTTCATGCGACGGGGCGACAACACCGCTACCAAGTCGTCGAGAATTCGATTGGTGACGTTCTCGTAGAAGATTCCCTGATTGCGAAAGCTCTGCAAATAGAGCTTCAAGCTCTTCAGCTCCACGCATTTGGCCGCGGGGGTGTAGACGATCCTCAGCACACCGAAGTCCGGCTGGCCTGTCTTGGGGCAGACACTGGTGAATTCGGGAGCGATGATCTCGATTTCGTAATCTCGTTCGGGAAACTCGTTGTCGAACGTTTCAAGCATTTCTCGTGACATCGGCAGTATTTCGCAGTTTGAATGATTGGCGGCGTCCGACCTGTTGTTTCAACATTGACGGGGCGCTAGCCTTCCAACAGAGGGACGATTTCGGCCATCGCGACCGCCAGCGATGTGCGAGCCATGACGAAGTTGGTGTGACTGGAAATCTCCGGCTGGATCTCGTCAAACAACTCAACCGCTTTGCGGAGCTTGCCGAGTTTCTTCGTGGCCTGTTTGAGGTAGCCCGCGGCGTCCCCCGCGGTCAGCGACGGGCCCAACGAAAGCATGTAGTCGTACAAGGTGCGATGCACCTCGCACAACTCATCGTCCTCCTCCGCCTCCTCGGAATGCTTGAGAAACGTGCGCACCATCCACACGTGACTGAGCAGCTCGTCAAGACGCTGCATTCTTTGTTGATCGGAGAGAGCGTGCGGCGACATCGAACTGAAGCAGACGGTGAAGGGGATTCAATGCAGGCAGCGGCGGCCAGGCAGCACTGTGGATTCTTTGGCTGAGGGCCAATTTGTCAAGTGGGTCAAGCGGAGTCAACGACGCTGATGCCGACGCCACCAGTGCGGAACAAGCGGCGGTTGGTCAGCTCGCCGACTTCTTGCCGCCCCGCTTCTGCTTGTTCCGCTGCCGCTTTTCGGCGTTCTTGCCGTCGGGCTGCTTGTCCCAAGGGTTGGCAGCTCGCGGTGCATACCTGGGACGAGCGTCAGCCTTCGGCATCGAATCGACAACCGCTTGAAATTTCTTCATGGAAGCGGTAGCCGACGACGGAGCTGAACCGCCCTGGAGCAGATTCTTCGATTCGGCTGGATCATTTTGCATGTCGAAAAGCTGATCGATCTCGCCACTGGTGTTCACCCAAACTTTCCAACGCTTGTCGCGGAGCACTCGGGAAACGTACGGCGACGTGCCGTGGACGCCTTGCGCGTCCAGCTTGGCGGCGCCGTGGCCAAGCGCCATGATCCACTGGCGGGGCGAGTCGTTTGCTTTGCCGAGCCACAGCGGCGCAAGCGACACGCCATCGAGCTCGACGTTCGCCGGCTGCTCGGCGCCACCCAGTTCGGCGAATGTCGGCAACAGGTCGCTGAAGTCGGTCAACGCGTCCGTCTCCGCGCCGGCCGGCACGACACCGGGACAATTCACGATGAACGGCTCGGAGACGCCGCCCTCGAATTTGGAAGCCTTGCCACCGGAGGGCTTCACGCCGCCCACTGTGCCGCGCAGCCCTCCCGAGGTGCCGTTGTCCGTCGTGAAAACAATGATCGTGCGCTGGCGAATGCCCAATTCGTCGATCGTGGCCACGAGCCGTCCGACGAGTTGGTCGGTGTAACGCACCATCGCTTTGTGTTTCGCCAGGGGCGTCTTGGCGTCCGGCTCGCTGGGCGTGTGCACCAACGGGCCGTGGGTGAGCGCCATCGGGAAGTAGAGGCACATCGGCTCTTGCTTGTGCTTCGTCATAAAAACGATCAAGTAGTCAGTGTAGACATCGGGGCCGAACTTGTCGTCGTATGTCTTGCTGCCTTGGGGCGTGTTGATGTAGGGGTCCCAGTAGCGATTCCCACTGGGCGGGTTGCCCTCTTCCCAACCGGTCCACATGCACCAGTCGTCGAAGCCGTGCTTCTTCATCGCCTGCGGCTCGACGCGAAAATCGTTGATTTGCCACTTGCCAACAGCGCAGGTGGAATAACCCGCGGACTTCATAACCCGCGCAAAGGTGACATACTCTCGCCAGTCGAAGTAGCCGACGCCCCACCGCGGCACGTCCCAGTGATTCACCCAGCCGGTGCGCCACGGGTATTGCCCCGTCAGCAACGTCGCTCGCGTCGGCGTGCACTGAGGCATGGACCAGGCGTTGTGAAACTTCAGGCCGCCTTTGGCGAGCGCGTCGATATTGGGCGTCTGAATGCCATCGGCGCCGTAGCAACTGATCCATTCCTTGCCGAGGTCGTCGACCATGATGAACAAGATGTTCGGCTTGTCGATGGAGGCGGCGGGATCGGCCGCGCGTGCAAGGACGGCCGACAAGCAGGCGAGCGAGAAGGCGGTCGCCAGGAGGGCGTGTCTCATGGTGTCGAGTCGTTTGCGATCGAGGGAAAGCGGGAGATGTCAGGAAAGCGAATGCACGCTGGATGTGCGGCCCATAAGCAGCCGACGTGGATCGATGTGCATCGATGGATGCCGTTCAATGAGCAGCCGCGCGATGCGGAGGCGGCTCAACTCAAGCGAGGATCGCTTGAATGGGCTGCGCGGTGGCGATTGGATGCGGCCTCCCCTGATGGTCGATGACGGCCGTGTTGGGGCGAAGCCCGAGGCAATGGAAAATCGTCGCGATCAATTCCTCGGGATGCACGACGTCGTCCTTGGGCTGGGCGCCATTGAGGTCCGATGCGCCGTGGACGACTCCCGGACGGATTCCGCCGCCGGCCAAGGCGACGGAAAACACGTTGCCCCAGTGGTCGCGGCCGCCGCGCGGATTGATCTTCGGTGTGCGGCCAAACTCGCCCATCCACACCACCAATGTCTCGTCCAACATGCCGCGCGCTTCGAGATCTTCGATCAAGGCGCTGCAGGCGGCGTCCATCGGCGGCATCAGCTTCGTCTTCAGCAACTCGCTGTGTCCGCGATGCGTGTCCCACATCGGGCTGTCGTTCGTGCCGTCTTTGTCTCGTGTCCAGTTCACCTGAACCAGCGACACCCCAGACTCCACCAATCGCCGTGCGAGCAGCACGCTTTGTCCGAAGCGGTGCATGCCGTATTGTTCGCGCAGCTGCGACGGTTCGGCGGACAGATCGAAGGCGCCGCGAGTTTCGGAACTCGTGAGCAGCTCAAACGCAGTGCGAGTCCAGATGTCATGTGTCTCAAGCGGCAGTTCGTCCTGCAATCGCGCCAGTCGCGTGTCAATCTGTTCGCGTAGCGACAAGCGATTCTGCAGGCGACGGTTGGTGACGCCCTCCGGCAAGCCGATGCCGCTAATCTTGAACTCGGGCTGGCTGGGGTCGCAATGGATCAGCCACGGGTCCGACGCCCGTCCCAAAAATCCGGCGTCCTGGCCGGGCCAGGGAATCATCCCGGTGTTCCAAATGTGTTCGGGCACCGTCACCGCGCCCGGCAGCGGACTGCGGCGCGGCAGCAATTGCCGAGTCACTCCGCCAACACAGGGCCAGCGATTGGGCTCTTTGGGGGTCGCGTTCTCTTGGTTCTTGGGCAGGTGCGGGCGCCCCGTGAGCATGTAGTAGCCGCTGGCCGAATGAGCGTTGTCCGCCGTCCGCATCGCTCGCAAGACACTCCAGCGATCCGCCTGGCGGGCCAGCTTGGGCATCAACTCTCCAACATGCAGGCCCGGCACGCTGGAGCGGATGGCGGCGAAGTCGCCGCGAATGTCCGCCGGGGCATCCGGCTTGGGATCCCACGTCTCGTGTTGTGGCGGGCCACCTGCCAGGAACAGCACGATCACCGCCTTGGCGCGACCGAAGGAGCCACCGACCGGCGCCGACGTTTCAGCCAGCGCCCGTTGCAAGCAAGCTGTGGACAGCCCCAGCGCGCCGCCCACTCGCAGCATTTCGCGACGAGTGACAGCGTCTCTGCTGCCGGCGCGGAGGGTTGGGTCGCGAGGCATGAACACGGATCCTCGGGCGATGGAGTGAGAAGTTGGGCAGTCGCTGAAAGTTGCTTTTACTGCGACCTATTTTACCCCGACAGGCTTTCGGCTGCCTGCGCTGGTTTCCTACTGAATCAACGTGGACGGTGTCAGCAAACCAATTCGCCAGGCCCACTTTCCGTAGGGCAAGCCTGCCTTTTGCTTCTGAAACATGCCTTGAAACAGAAACTGCAGGCGGGCAGGGTCGACCGTCATTGTTTGGTCCACGCCATCGCGTA
Organism: Planctomycetales bacterium; assembly: GCA_020426845.1. Taxonomy (GTDB): domain Bacteria; phylum Planctomycetota; class Planctomycetia; order Pirellulales; family Pirellulaceae; genus JAGQPF01. The sequence goes on along the minus strand of JAGQPF010000140.1, from coordinate 2,867 downwards.
GCAGCTCGCCGTGACTGACATTGTCCGTCCACGGCTCGACCCCGGCCGCGGGCCGAACATTCTTGGCGCTGGCAAAGGACCGCTCGAACGTGTCGGCCAATGGCGACCAAGGGCCGTCCAGCCGGCTGGCGACGTAGGCCTTGTAGTACCGCTGGCCGTTCTCCTCAATCACGGTCAAGTATTGGTCACGTCCCTTGAGCTTGTAGGTGTGGCTCGCCTCAAAAATCTTGTCCCGCAGCGCGAGCTCGCAATGCCCGAGCCCATTGGGAAAATCGCTGAGAGGGGTCCAGAGCCGCCACATGCGGCCGTCGTTGCTCGTGTAGAACAGATAAGCGCGCTGGTCGTCACAAATGATCCAGAAGTCGATGCCGCCGACCTCGCGGGGATCATCGGGCCCGCCATCCAGCATAGGCTTCGCTTTCGTCCAAGAGTTGGGGTCGTCGATCGTCGTCGTCGTCGAGTAGGCAACCCACATCTTCTTGAGATTGGGCATGCCAACTTGATAAACCAGGTACCACTTTTGGTGTGGCTCGAAGTAAAACACCTGAGGCGCACAAAAGTACTTGCTGTCGCTGACCGTGAGCAGAGTTCGCTTCGAGGTCTGGGCCTCCTGCCAATCCTCGAAGCAGCAATATTCGATGGCCGAACGGTCAGGCAGTTTCACGGTCATAAACACGTGCCAGCGGCCGCCGTGGAACACGACGGTCGGGTCCTTCTGCGCGTGGCTCGGCTCGCGATCCCGTGGCTCGGGTGAAATCAGCGGCGGACCGTATTGCCAAGCGTCGGGAAGCTGGAGCGACTCCGCCGCAGCGCCATCAGCGACAACGTTGATGCCAAGCGCCCTTTGACGATCGGGGCTGCCCGGGCTCGGTGGTGCAACTGGAACCGAAGTCTCTTTCGCAGAGGACTGTTTCGCTTTCCGTTGCTGTTTTTGTTTCTTCTTCTGTTGAGGCTGGGCTCGCGGACGCTGGATCGTGACCTTGCCGTTGTTCTCGGCGGACTCGCCCGGAGTTGAGCGGCCCCGTTCGACGTACGACGTCAACAGTGCCGTGAGCTCCTTGACGATCTCGGGGTGCTTGGCCTCGAGATTGACCGCTTCCGCGACATCCGTGTCGAGATCGTATAGCTGCACATCCGGCAGTTCTCCGCGCTGATTGCTGCCGGGGCGAGGCTTGCTCCAGCCACCCGAATCCGGGCACAACGCCAGTTTCCAATTGCCTCGACGAATCGAAAAGGAGCCGTTGATGGAGTGGTGGACGATTGCCTCGCGAACGGGCTTGTCGACTTTTCCCAGCAAATGAGGCAGCACAGTGATCGAGTCTTCGGCGCCGCGGCTCGGCAACGGCTTGCCGACCAGATCAGCGCACGTCGCAAACAGATCGACCAGACAGATCGGTGATCGGCAGACAGTGCCTGCCTCGACGTTGCCCTTCCAGCGCGCAATGTAGGGAACCCGATGGCCGCCGTCGTAGATGTCTGCTTTATGTCCGCGATAGATGTCGCTCGAGTAGTGCTTTGCGGGGTCGGTGGGCTCACCGTCGCCCATCCGGAAGCGAATCATGTCGTGCGGATCACCGCCCTTGGCGGCCGGGCTGCAGCCGTTGTCGGCCGAGACGATGATCAAGGTGCTCTCCGCAATCCCGGCGTCATCGACTGCCTTAATGACCTGGCCAATGGACCAATCGGTTTCCATGACAAAGTCGCCGTATGGCCCCAGCTTGCTTTTCCCCTGCCAGTCCTTGGAAGGTGAAATCGGCGTGTGAGGACTGTTCAAGGCCAGATAGACAAAGAACGGCTCCGGCTCCCGAGCGTGTTGTCGAATGTACTCGGTCGTCTTGCGAGTCAGGGTTGGCAGCACGTCGACGTCTTCAAAGTCGGCGTGAGCCGGCCCTGGTCGATGAAATGCTTTGATCGTCGTGCACTCGCCCACGAAACGGTTGTTCTCGATCCAAATGTACGGCGGCATATCGAGCGACGCGGAGATGCCCCAAAAGTAATCGAAGCCGATGGAGTTGGGCCCCTGTCGAATTTCGCCCTTCCAGTCCACGTTGCACTTGGAAGCGAGCTCGTTTGCCTGAGTCGCAGTGGACGACGCAGGTTTGCCGTCCGTTGTGGGAAACCGCATGCCCAGGTGCCACTTGCCGAACATCGCAGTGCGATAGCCTTGCCGTTTGAGAAAGGCGGGCACCGTGTCGCGGTCCGGCTCGATCAACGGCTCGCTGTATCCGAACAGCACACCATTTTTCAACCGGCTGCGCCAGTTGTAGCGTCCCGTGAGCAGGCCATAGCGTGTCGGAGTGCAGACGGAAGACGAGCTGTGGGCGTCGGTGAAGCGCATGCCGTCGCGCGCGAGCTGGTCCATGTTTGGCGTCTCCAGCTTGCAGCGGTCGCCACCATAGGCCTTCACGTCCCCCAGCCCCCAGTCATCGGCGAGGATGAAGACAACGTTGGGACGCTCCGCGGCCTGCCCCGAGGCGCAGGAGAGTGCGGCGCCAAACGCGGCTGATATCAGAAGTAGATGTCGAAACACGAGGGCGTAGCTCCCGGAGGTTGGCGGTTGGCGTGGGCGACGGAGATGGCGCAGCTTCAAACGGCGATGAGTGACGAATGCGGATGTGTTTGCTTTCATCCGGTCTCACCGTGTGACAAGATGGAGTCCACCCAACATCGACAAAGACCGACAAGATCGGTTATTCGCGGTGCTCCCGGCGGAAGTTGGCGCCGGAGGCGATCGTGGCATTTTAACCCGAATGTATCCGCTGTCCGAGAATCAAAGTGAGATCACTGATGAAGCGATTCCCCCGGTCTATCGTCGCGGCCGTTGCCGGCGCCTTGCCCGCAGTGGCATTTCTCGCCGCCCTTGCCGT
>JAGQPF010000139.1 GCA_020426845.1 Planctomycetales bacterium | reverse complement strand
CTGGTCGCGTCCGACGTCGACTCAGTTGCGCTAGTGCGGCCGAACTCGCGAACCGTGAGATGATCGCTTTGCCGCCCGATGTGTTGCACCTGCAGGTCAAGCAAGTCGCCGACCTTTAGCTGGTGATAGGCATCCTTGCGTTGCCAGAATCCGCCGAGCATCACCTGTTTGCCAACGATGCTCTCGGGCTGCTTGGCCGAACTCCCTTCGCCAACCTTCAGCACCTGTTTGACTTCGACGATGACCTCCAGCATTTCCGAACTCTTCTTGACCACCTTGGCCTGCAGCTTGCCGTTGAATCCGCGAAAGGCCTCGGGCAGCTCCGGATAATCGCCGGGCTTGAAAGGCGCCACCTTTCGCAACGTCTCACCGAGAAACGCCAGATTGGCGCCGCCATCGTGTCGCGCCTCGCACTCAAGCGTCTCGCCCTCCTTGACCAACAGCAGGGCGTCGAGCCACTTGCCGAAGACTCCCTCCACGGCGAGCCGTTTGCCGACCATGCTCTTGGGATTCTCGGCCTTGCTGTTCTTCCAAACGCGAGGCACTGCGTCGACGTTGAGAATGAACGTGCCTTTCTCGACATCTTTCGCCGCCAGCCGGCCCACGATCATGCCGCTGAATCGCTGCGCGCCGCTCGGCAACTCCTGAGCCGATTGATCGGCACGCGGGGCGGCAGTCGTCGGCGTTTGGGCCGCTGCCGGCAACGTGAGAAACGATAGCATGGCAACTAGAGCGACTCGCAACATGGGAGACACCGGCGGGGAGAAATGGGGTGGTTGAGTTAACAGAGTTGACCGCCCGATATCATACGCTGGAATTGCCGGCAATGCTCCACTCCTGCTCCACTCCTGCTACACTCCTTCGCCCTCATGGGCGCAACCGCAGGGTGTCCGCTACAATCGCCTGGAAACGCACGTTCGGTTCGCCTGCCCGGCTGCCGCCTCCCTCAAAGGAAAGATCAAGATGGCTAACAAATCGGAAGTAATTCAGTTGCTGAAGACCGCCTACAGCATGGAGTTGGAGACCGTCTGCAACTACTTGGCCAACAGCATCAATCTGGACGGCGTCCGCGCCGAGGAAATCAAGAAGTCCCTGGCCGCCGACATCACCGAAGAGCTGATGCACGCCCAGCAGCTCGCACAGCGAATCAAGCAGCTGGGCGGCCTGGTGCCCGGCTCGGCGTCGGTGACCTTCGGCAACCAGCGGCAGCCGTCCGACAACACCACCGACGTGGTGGCCGTGATCGAAGCGGTGATCGAGGCCGAGGAGGCCGCCTGCGCTCACTACAACAAGATCATCAAGGCCACCGACGGACAGGACTACGTCACGCAGGACCTTTGCATCCGCCTGCTCGCGTCCGAAGAGGAGCATTTGGTGCTCTTCCGTGGCTACCTGAAGGAGTACAGCGGCTAGCGGTCTGTTGAAGGCCTCCAAGTGCTCCGTCGATGTGCATCTGCGAGTCGGACGCCCCTATTGAAAATCACCGCATGAACTCGCGCAACTCTGAAACGCAGGCCTCGTCTGGCGAGCCGGCGAACCGCCCGTTCTCGCGAGGTCTGGCGGGTTGGCTGCAGATGCTGGGGCCGGGCATGTTGGTCGCCGCCACGGGTGTCGGGGCCGGCGACTTGGCCACGGGCGCCCTGACCGGCAGTTTGCTCGGCGTGGCGGTGCTGTGGGCGGTGCTGTTGGGCGCGTTGATGAAGTACGTCCTCAACGAGGGCCTCGCCCGTTGGCAACTGGCCACGGGCGAAAGCCTGCTCGAGGGTGTCGAGCGTCACTTTGGCCGCGGCCTGCTCGCGCTGTTTCTCGTCTACATGGTCGCCTGGACGTTTTGGGTAGGCGCTGCGCTGATGGGCGCTTGCGGCGTCGCCGCGCACGCCCTCATTCCTTGGGGTGAGCCGGCGTCGGACAAAATCTATTACGGCATCGCGCATAGCCTCGTCGCGGTCGCTTTAGTGCTGCTCGGCGGATATCGCCTGTTCGAGCGACTGATGAGCGTCTGCATCGGCGTGATGTTCGTCACCGTCGTTGTCACGGCCGCCATGGTGCGACCGGACTGGAGCGAAGTGCTGCGCGGACTGCTGTGGCCCACGATTCCGTCCGCCGGCGGACAAGGAGTCGGCTGGACCGTGGCGCTGATGGGCGGAGTCGGCGGCACGCTGACCATGCTCTGCTACGGATACTGGATTGTCGAGGAAGGCCGCACCAAGCCGAGCGACCTCGGCGCCTGCCGCATCGACTTGGCCTCAGGCTACACGATGACCGCGTTGTTCGGCGTCGGCATGGTGATTCTCGGCAGCCGGATCGAATCGTCGGGCAAAGGCGCCGCCTTGGTGGTGCAGCTTGGCAATCAGTTGAACGACCAACTTGGCCCCGTAGCCCGCTGGTGCTTTCTGATCGGCGCCTGGGGCGCCGTCGCCAGCAGCTTGCTGGGCGTCTGGCAAAGCATTCCCTACTTGTTCGCCGACGTGTGGCGACTGCTCCGTGGTGACACGAAAAGCCGCCGCATCAACACCCGAGGCGCACCGTACATCGGCTACCTCGCCTTTATCGCCACCGTGCCCGCAGCGGGTCTCTGGATGTCTTTTGCCAAGGCGCAGAAGGTGTACGCCATTGTCGGAGCGGGTTTGATTCCCATGCTGGCGTTGGCGTTGCTGCTGCTGAATCGCGGGCGATATGTGGGCGAAGCGTCCAAGAACTCGCTCTGGTCGACAATCGCGCTGTTCGCGACCTTTGTCTTCTTTCTGGTGTTCGGCGTGCTGGAGATTCGTGCCCAACTGTTCTGACAGAACGCGACCGATGGTTCTTGCTATCAAGGGTAAACGCCATGGCCGACAAGCTATCGAAGCTGTCCAAGCTGTCTGAATTGCGAGAGTTGGTGGAAGAACTTGCAGTGTCTCCGGGCGAGCGGCCCGAATTGGCTGACCCGAACCTGGCCAAGCGTGTTGCCGTGGCGCTGCGTCTGGCGCGCCAACTGCAGATTCGCGCGTCTCAACTGCAGACCCCGCAGGAGCGCAAGCAGCAGACTGAGCTCGACCGCATGATTCATCATCCGGGCGACAAGGCGACACTGATGCAGCTGACCGATCAGGCGTTTCGTTCACGCACGCCGCATCGTGCCGCGGACCAGCTGATTCACATTCTCGACGTCCAGGGAATCCCGCGCTTCTTCAGTCCGCTCGAGTGGTCGATGCTCAAGGGATTTCAATCCTTCGGCAGCTATCTGCCCGGTGTCGCCGTGCCGCTGGTCAAAGAACGCATGCAACACGAGACGGCGAACGTCATACTGCCGGCCGAGGAGGAGATGCTCGTCAAGCATTTGCGACGCCGCCAAGCCGAAGGCGTGCGAATGAACGTCAACTTTCTCGGCGAAGCGCTGCTCGGCGAGGATGACGCCAACGAACGGCTCAAACACTATCTGCACGCTTTGCAGATTCCCGAGATCGAGGTCGTTTCGGTCAAAATCTCCACGCTTTACTCCCAGATCTCCCCGCTCGCTCGCGCGCACACGCTCGACCAGCTATGTCGGCGCCTCGAACTGCTGTACCGGTCGGCGCTGAGAAATCGACATCATTGGGCCAACGGCGAAGAGACCTCGAAGTTCGTCTATCTCGACATGGAAGAGTTTCGGGACATGACGATCACCGCCGAGGCGTTCATGCGCACGCTCGATTTGCCGGGGCTTGAAACGGCGCGCGCGGGCATCGTGCTGCAGGCGTATATCCCGGATTCCTTCGCGATGCAGCAGCGGCTGAACGCCTGGGCGCGGGAGCGTGTGGCCAACGGCGGCGCCCCGGTGACGTTGCGAGTCGTCAAAGGCGCCAACATGGAGATGGAGCGTTTTGAAGCGGCCCTGCACGGCTGGCCACAGGCCACGTTCAAGACCAAGCGTGAGACGGACGCCAACTACAAACGCATGCTTCACGAAGGCATGCGGCCGGAAAACATTCGCGCCGTGCGGCTCGGCATCGCCTCGCACAATCTGTTTGACGTGGCCTATGGCCTCGCCTTGGCCTTGGACCTCGACGCGCTGGAGCATGTGCAGTTCGAAATGCTCGAAGGCATGGCGAACCACCAGCGCCGCGCGCTGTTCGAGCTAGTCGACAACCTGCTGCTCTACGCGCCCGCTTGCAAGAAGTCCGAGTTCATCCACGCCATCGGCTACCTCGTTCGTCGGCTCGACGAGAACACCGGCCCCGAGAACTTTTTAAGGCACACCTTCCGGCTCGATGTGGACAGCGACGAGTGGCGACAACTGGAGCGGAGCTTTGTCGACTCGTTCACGCTGCTGGACGAGACGCCCGTTAGCCGCCGCGTTCAGAACCGCCAGTGGGAGACCAGCGAGTCCAGGCCACCGGGTGGACAACTGCCATCGAGTCCCCCGCCTCCTGCCGGCAAAACCGGCTTCCTCGAATTTACGAACGAGCCGGACACGGACTTCGCGCTGGAGTCGAATCAGGAGTGGGCGTTGGACATCATCCAACGCTGGCAGCGTCGCTGCGACGGCGAGGCCGAGCGGATCCCGCTGGTGGTCGCGGGCGAGCAGATTCTGCCGAGCGCTGACTCTGGGGATCGCCAGGTCAAGGACTGCATCGATCCTTCCCGCCCCGGTGTCATCGTCGGCCGCTATTGCTCGGGCACCGACGACGACGTGGACCGGGCGCTCGAGTGCGCCGTGCGGGACGGCTCGGGCTGGAGGTCGCGCACGCCCGAGCAGCGAGCCGAGACGCTCGCCCAAGTGGCTGACATGATTCGGTCACGTCGCGACGTGCTGATGGGCGCCGCGATGGCCGACGGCGGCAAGTTGCTGACCGAGTCGGACCCCGAGGTGTCGGAGGCTGTGGACTTCGTCGAGTTCTACACGCGCTGCGCGACCCACTATTATCGCGACTATCCCGAGTTGACCGCGTCGCCCCAAGGCGTGGTCGCCGTCGTCTCGCCCTGGAATTTCCCGATTGCCATTCCCTGCGGCGGAGTCGCCGCGGCATTGGCGGCGGGCAACACCGTGATTCTCAAGCCGGCGACCGACGCAGTGTTGCCGGCGTATCACCTGTGCCGTTGTTTTTGGGACGCGGGAGTGCCGCTGGAAGCGTTGCAATTCCTGCCCTGCTCGGGCGGCGGGCCCGGCGCCAAGTTGGTCAGCGACGAGCGAGTCGATACGGTGATCCTGACCGGCGGCACGGAGACCGCGCTGCGAATGCTCGCCGCCCGCCCCGCGATGCACCTGCTCGCGGAAACCGGCGGCAAGAATGCGACCATCGTCACGGCGATGGCCGACCGTGATCAAGCCATCAAAAACGTCTTGCACTCCGCTTTCGGCCACAGCGGACAGAAGTGCTCCGCCACCTCGCTGTTGATTCTCGAGGACGAGCTCTACGAGGACGAATCGTTTCGGCGCACGCTCTGCGACGCGGTCCGCAGCCTGCGTGTTGGCTCGGCGTGGGAGCCTGCGACGCGCATCGGGCCGCTGATCCGACCGCCCTCGGGAGTGCTTGAGCGAGGATTGAAAGAGTTGGAGCCCGGCGAACAATGGGCCGTGATGCCGTCCGTCGTGGACAACAATCCACACCTCTACTCCCCGGGGGTGAAGTACGGAGTCGATCCCGGAAGTTTCACGCACTGCACGGAGTTCTTCGGACCGCTGCTGGCGGTCGTCCGCGCCCGCAATCTGAAAGACGCGATCGGCATCGTCAACCAGACGGGCTACGGTTTGACCTCGGGGCTCGAAAGTTTGGACGATCGCGAGCAAGAGCTGTGGCGTGAGTCGATTCGGGCGGGCAACCTATACGTCAATCGTGGCACGACAGGTGCGATCGTGCTTCGCCAACCGTTCGGGGGCTTCGGCAAATCCGCGTTCGGGCCCGGCATCAAAGCGGGAGGGCCAAACTATGTCATGCAACTAATGCGATTCCGCGACCGCGCGGCCCCGCCCGGCGACGACATCCCCCACGGCCATCCGCTTGGCGGGCTGGCACGCGACCTGTTGACTTTGATTGAGCAGGGATTTGAGGACGCGCCGTTGGATGAGTTGCAGCACGTCCTCGTCGCGCTGGCCAGTTACGCCAAACGCCATCGCGAAGAGTTCGGCGTGACGCACGACCACTTCCGCCTCGTCGGCCAGGACAATCTGCGTCGTTACTTGCCCGCAGGATCGCTGCGCATCCGCGTCGCTCCGGAGGACAGTTGGTTCGAGACGTTCGCGCGGGTGGCCGCCGCCCGCATGTGCGGCTGCCGAGCCACGGTGAGTGTGCCAACCGGCTTGGAGCATGGCGCCGTCGCGATGCTCGAGCAACTCACCGAGTCCTGGGCCGGCGCGATCGAGTTCGTCGAGGAGTCCGATGAGGCGCTGGCAAATGTCGTCGCCAACGGCGAGACCGATCGCGTGCGTTTCGCTTGTGCAACTCGCGTCCCAGAGGTGGTGCGACGCGCCGCGGCGGGCTCGGGCGTCTATCTCGCCGACTCGCCCGTGCTCCGGGAAGGGCGTGTCGAGCTGCTGTGGTACGTGCGCGAACAGAGCATCTGCGACAACTACCATCGCTACGGCAATCTCGGCGTCCGCAGCGGCGAGGACCGCGCCGAACCGCTATGACAAGGGGACGTCAGTGATCGCGCGGCGGCTGATCACGCGGCCGCGAGCTTCCGCGACTGCTGCGCCCAGCGAATCCAGTTCGTGACTTCCTCGCGATCGGGCTCTTTGCAGCGGCCCAGTACTCGCTCGCCTTCCTCCGACAGCAGATACTCTTCGACTCGATCCAGCAATTCGCCCGGCGCCATGTTGGCGATCAACTGCGGGTCGGTGAGCCGGCAGCCGACGAGCATCTGGGCGTCGTGGCCTCGCAGGTTGGGAATTCGGCATACCAAGGCGGCTTGCGACTGCCAGTCGCGGAGCGCTTGGGGAGTCATATAGCTGGAGTTGAGTTCGGCGGCCGCCTCGTCGGGATCGATCGCCAACAGGTCATCCACGTTTTGCACGCCGATCTTGGCCAACCGACGTGCCGTCTTGGCGCCGATGGACGGCGCATCGACAACGGGGCTTTGGCGATGCAGATGAAACGTGGGCGCCGTCGAATTGGCGCCGGTGGATACGGCGGTGATGCGAACGGTCGCCGGCGCCGGCTCATCCTCGTCCTCGGGCTCCTCGTCGATCGGCTCGGCGGCCCGCTTCGCCGCCAGCGCTGCCTCTTCGCGAGCGGCCTCTTGTGCAGCCTTTTGTGCCGCCTTCTGCGCTGCTTTTTCCTCAGCCTTTTGCGCCGCCAACCGCGTCTGTTCTTCCTTCTGTTTGGCACGTTCTTCAGCCTTCGCCGCCTTGGCCTCGGCCTTGGCAGCCCGAGCGTCCGCTTTGGCGGCCTTGGCCGCCTCACGGCGTTCGGCTTGCGAGTCGCGTCCCTCCGCCTGCATCGTTGCCCGACGGTCCGCCGCTGCGTTCCGCGTCATCTCGTTGAGATCATGCACCGCGATTCCCAGCACCTCCTCGGCATGAGCCTGACGAACTTCTTTCTCGTCCGCCGGGAGCGAGTCAATCACACAACCGGTGCGTTGAAACTCGCGATAGATCTTGCCGACGACCTTCTTGTCCTGCCTCGACGCGCGAAACTGCGAGAAGTTGCCGAATGGGCTCGTCATCCGTGTCAGCAAGCCCATCAAGCCGATGCGCACTCCCGGAGGCTTGGCCTGAGCATCCTGGAAGACGCGTTCGGCGATGCGGGCCATCCCGACGATGGCGTGCGCGAGCAGCGTCGACAGTCGCTGTCGCAGCTCGTCGTTAAGCCCCTCCTGCGGCCGCTTTCGCCCTCGCTCCAGATCATACTCGTCCACGAACACCTGGTAGTGACGATGAGCCTGCTCGGCGCCGGCATGAATCATGTCCCGCAGCCAGTGGTCGCCGCCGGGCGTCTCCAACTCAGGGTACTCGCTGACGAGTGACATAATCTCGTCATAACTTTTGCAGACGCTCCATTCGAAGGCGCGGTGAACCTTGCCTTCCTCCTCCGTCTGCCCGGTGTGGAACGGCATCAACACGTCCGTGTAATAGTGGGACAAGACGCCGACGCAATAGACCCCCTCCACCCAGTCCTGCTTGACGAACGACTCGACCGCGCGGTCGTACCACTTCGCCGCCGCCTTGACCACGCCGCCCCAATAGTTGTCGCTGACGTGCAGGACGTGATTCTTGAAGTCGCGAAACTGCTTGTCCGGCGCCTTGGAGCCCTCGAGGTAATCCTCGTAGTGCCGCACAAACAGCCGCCGCCAGTTCTCGCCCTGCTTGTCGCGAAAGTGGCGCAAGGCGTCCATGGCCAGCTTGTGGTGCGTGCTGGTGCACTCGTTCCGATAGACCGTCTCAAAAAGCATCGACATCCTGTCGCTCTCCCAACACATCCTCGGCCTCGATCGTCGGGACGCAGTTGCGCCCGCACCGGCCCGTCATCATTCCTTCGTTTACTATCTCTCTTTCGATCGGAAAAGTTCACTCTATTTGGCTAAATCGCCACAATGGCAAGCCAGGCAAGACAGGCAAAGACGGTCGCCGTAGGCCGAGGCTAACGCCCCCTAAAGCGCGCCGCCGTACGTTTGAGGGTCACGCTCATCACGAAGAGGCTGTTGGCGTGGCGCGCATCACGAAGGCTGAAGGCCTTCCTCATCGCAGCCCGGGGTTAGCGCAGCGCCGCCCCGGGTTCGGGTCGCCCCTCAACACGAAGGCTGAAGGCCTTCCTCACCGGGCTACCGCGGCGCCACCCCGGGTTGCGGTTTGGTTTGAGATTCTCGCCTTGCAACGAACGCCGCCCGAATCGAAACGGCTCCGCGGGTGGCAGCGTGTTTGACCCGATCGGCGGTTAGAGACCGAGCAACCCTTTCAACAATCATGCAATTGTTTGGGGTGGCGCTGCGCTTGCCCTGCTGCCGTGAGGAAGGCCTTCAGCCTTCGTGATGACGGCCGACG
>JAGQPF010000138.1 GCA_020426845.1 Planctomycetales bacterium | reverse complement strand
GGCGGTTGCGATCTTGTGGCGAAACGAAGTTTCCAGCGATGAGTCACTGGCAGCCTTCATTCTTGCCCATCGATCCGATGCCGAATTGCAGCAGCCCGAGGAGGTCGTGGCGGCCATGGCGCAGCGTGTCGCTGCCGCCGATGCTGCTCACGTGCTGCTTCAGCTTTTCCGGCAAGGTGAGGCACAGGAGCGGCTGGCGCTGCGCGTCGCCTACGTGCTGCAAGACGACATTCGCAACCGCTCGGGCTGGCGACCTCTGCTGTCGGAGTTGGAGCGACAAGCAGCGCTCGAGCAGCGCTCGGACTCTTGGCGAGCGATGGCGCTCACGGTGCTCGCCGCGTGCTCGCCGGCCTCTGCGGCCGCTCAGCATCTCGAACGCGCCCCAATCCACGGCACCAGCGTCTCCTTGTTGCTCACTTGGATACATTCGGCGCGAACTCGCGACCTGGAGGTCTCGGAGAAGCAGCAGATGGAATGGTTGGCCGAGGTTTTTCAGGCCGACTCCGGCAAGCTGACCGCGACGTTCTGGGAGCGTGGGTTGGGGCCGTTGTTCGGCGTGAACTGGGATTCGCCGAGCGACACGCATCGGCGCGCCACCGAGTTGCTCATTCGGCAAATGGCGGACCGGCTTGATCGCGAGCTCGGCACTGCGGAGCTGCGGGCCAACTTCTGTCACTTGGTTGTCGGGACGCAGCTAACGGATGAGCTGCGAGAACTCGCGCTCTCCCAACTGCACCGCCAGTTAGCCTTGCTGATCAAAGCACGGGATGCGGCGACACATGCGCAGTTGAATGAATGGCCCCTGATCGGCACGCCGGTGGAGATTGCCAAGACCATCGTGTTGCTTTCCGGAGAGCTGCCGAGTGAGATTCGCACCGCGAAGCCACTGTCGTTTTCACTGCTCGAACACTTGCAGACGTTGGCGAATCAATTCAACTTTGGGGGCGCCATGTCGCAGCTCCGTCGAGCGCATGCGTTGTTCCCCTACGAGTCCATGCAGGAATTGCTGGAACTGGAACGACGGCGAATTGCCGCAGAAGGACCCAGGAATGGCCACAACTTCAATGAATTGGCGAGCCCCGAGCTGTGGGTAGCTTTCATCGTTGAAGGCCTTAAGAGCGGCGCCCGTGACTACGATGCCCGGCATTCGCTTTTCTCGATGCTGGGTTTGTCTTCGAGAACGAGCAAGCGGGCTCGACAGCACCGGGCATTTCGCAAGCTGGTCGAACGATGGGCGGACCTCGTGCCGGGGTTCCGCGAGCTGGAGCTGCCTACTTCGTTGCTGCGAGAATCGATGGAGCCGGCGGAGCTGGAACGTCTCTTCCAGGAGTGGTTAAAGCGTTCGGGCACGGAGCATCAATTCATCGCAGTCCGGGAGCTCTATTTGATCGACCCAGAGAAATTTGCCGGCGTGTGGGCGCCTGCCATGGCCCAAGCGCTGGTGGAGTGTCGATTCCGCTCGCCCAATGACATGAAACTGAATGTGGGCGAAATGCTTGCCTCCTACGATGCCAATTTCTTCCCACTTGGCCTGGATGTTCTGCACTATGTCGATGTGCTTGGCGAGCATGCTCGGCCCGTGGCGCCGCTTTGGGTCGCCGCTCTGAAGGACCGCCCGCTCGCTGGCCATCTCACTCGGCAGCATCGCTTCATCGGTGTGGACAGTCGGGTGACTCGGCTTTTCCCACTCGCCAAGGCGGCGGAGATTCTGGCGAGGTTCCCCGCCGAGGCCGCCCCGTTGAAGCCGTGGCTGCAGAGTCTGACCAATCGCAGTGAGATTCCGTTGCCGAGGGAGCAGCTGCAAGCGTTGCTCCAGGCAATTGAAAAGCACGAGGCGAACCGCTGATCTCTAATCGAAGTCCACCCAATTGAGCGTCACCGCGTCGAAGTTGGCGCGGGCGAGCTCGCTGGCGGGAATTTGGATGTGCATGCGACACTCGTAGGAATTGTCGAGCACGATCAGATGCCGAGAGTCGCGATCGGGTGTCGGGTCTGCGCCGCTGGTGGCGCGGCCGTAGCCGAGCATGTTGGTGAAGTTTCGCTCGCGAACGAGGTTCAGCGCGTCGAAGTATTTGTCGTCATCCGCCGGATGGAGCAGGTCACTCCAGGGGCCATCGTAAGGCTCGGGCAGATCGAGCGTCTCGGCGAACTGTAGCTGCCGAGCCTGCATCACCTCATTGCCCAATGTGAGCGACAGGTGGGGCTCGATCCGGCGCAGGTCCGCTGACGGAAACCACCGGACACAGACCCCGACCGCGTCGGGATTGTCCTGCTCCCAATCCTGAAAACAGAAGAACGACAGCAGACCTTCGGAAGGGAGGTCGCGCGCCGCATAACTGCCTGCGATCTCCGCCAAGTTCACCTGGCCCAAGAATCCGGCGAGATCTTGATAGCCCGCGGTCGCATCGTTGTAGATCGCTCGGCATGCTTCGCCCACCGGCCAGTGTCTGGGTGACGGCAGGTCCGGCAGGCCACCGAGCTTGCTGGCGCCGATCTCCAAGACGTCGTCGGAACGCTCGACCGACGTCATCCGCAGCGCTGGCCGAGCGAGCGGCAGCGCCGCCTCACGGATCGACTTGTCCTCGCAGTCGGCCAAGTCGAGCAACAACGGGTGGCCGACCAGTTCCAGCCAGGCGGAGGCGATCTCCGCTGGATCCGGAAAGTCGGCCACCTGCAGTGTGTGTCCGGCTGCTGTCAGCTGCCGCAGAAACTCGCCGCGCTGGTCGCCGCGTTCGTCGAGCCAGTCGGCGTAGACGCCACGAGCCTCGTCGTTCAGCGGCTCATCCACCACTTTGTCCAGAAACGGCCGCTCGTCGGGCAGCAAGTGCGCATCAATCGGTTCAAACATATTTAGCTCGCGTTAGTCTCCATAAGCTTCTCGCTCAAAGGGATTGTCGCGATAAGGGCGGCGACCACGCAACCACTGGTAGAGCGAGCAAAGCAGATAGGCGGGGCCCATGAACGGCCCCCAACGCTCAAACTGCCGCACGTGGACCCATTCGTGTTCGCGAGCGACATCCAACGCCGCCTCGGTTTGCCCCAGAATCGTGTGTCCCAGCGTTAAGGCCAGCACGAACTGGCCGCTGGGCAGGCGGTGGAGAAACCACTTCGTGAAGCCACCGTAAAACTCCAGTGCATGGCCTCGCCGTTGCGCATGGCCACCGGTGCAGAGCCCGATCAAGCCGATTGATAAACCCAGCAACGAGTAGGGAGACGCCCAGATGAATGCCAGCACTTGGCGAGCTGCCTTCACGAACTGCTCCTTTGTTCGACCGTAGCATGGGCGTCCTCGCCCGTGCAGAACCTTGTTGCGATGGCCAATTCACCCATGGCCACGGATGAAGCACGAATGAAACACAGATGAGCACCAACGGTTGAATATGTGGGTGCTCTGTGCAAAGTGCAAGTCTACGCAGGACTAATCGAGGTTTGTATAAAGTATCGGCCATCGCGAACGGGATGTGCACTCGGCCAAGGATGAGGGCGTTGGGGCAAGGGCGGCGTTTTGCGGCTGCTCGCCCGTGCAGTACTGCTCAACCCCACTGCGCCGGCCGAGGCATGCTACGGACGATCTTGAGCGGCTGCCGCTGCGCCGGCCGAGGCACGCTTCGCGCGTAGCATGGGCGCCGATGCTACGGATGCTCTCGGTTGCTCGCCGGTTCGGCTGGCGCCGGGGTGCTTTCCGCAGACGCGGGTTGGCGGACGTCGACCCAATTCTGAGCGTCAAAGTGCTTGGTGTAAGCGCCGTAGTCGTTGAACCAGAAGCGTTTGACCAGGCGATAGGCCCAGCTCTTTTCCGGGATCACCGTGTCGGGATCGTATTGGGAAGAACGGCCTTGCATGGCGCCGAGCTCCTCGTAGCAGGTGCCGCGCGCCGTGGTGTCGGCGGCGCCGTGGCGTTCGCCGAGCTCCTTCAACAAGTCGGGACGCTCGAGCACAATGCAGCCTCGAGTGTGCGTCGCCGCGAGCTCGCGAAATTCGCGCAGGAAGGCCGAGTTGTTCAGCGTCTCGCGAAGCGGCCGCTCGTCGTAGATCGACTCGGTCGCCAGCTGAATGATCGGGCAGGGCTCGATGTTGCCCCAAGGGCCGATGTGATGCGTGAATCCGGTGGCAGCCGGACACAGCGCCTGCCCCTCGCCGTCGTAGTAGGCATCGATGATCACGATCGGCTTCTTGGCTCGCATGTCGACGACGAACTGCCGGGCTTGTCGCTGCTGAGCGGGCGTCAGCGCCAGCTCGGGGGCGGCGTCGGGACCGACGGGCCGATAGATGTGGAACCAGGTGTAGAACACGCCCATCTCGATCAGCTTGTCGATCCACTCCTCGCGGAGCAGGTCGAAATTGGTCTGGCAGAGACTGGTGCAGACGCCCGTCATCACCTTGTTGTCGAGACAAGCTCGCAGCCCGCGCATCGTGTCGCTATAGACATTCAGTCGCCCGCGCCGCTCGTCGCTGATGATCTCGTTGCCTTCGACACTGATCAGCGGAGTGACGTTGCCCATCCGCCGCAGCTCTTTCGCAACCTCATCCGTGATAAACTGCCCGTTGGTGAAGACCTGGAAATAGCAGTCGGGATGGCTGCCGAGAATCTCCAGCAGGTCGGGGTGCATAAACGGCTCGCCGCCGAGGATGCCGAAGAACGAATTGCCCATCGCCTTCGACTCGTTGATGAGCCGGTTCATGTCCTCTTTCTCGATCTTCGACTGCTTGGCGGCGACGTCGACCCAGCAGCCTTGGCAGCGGAGGTTGCAGCTGTTGATGATCGAGATGTAGAGGAACGGCGGGAAGAACTCGCCGCGCTTCTGCCGTCGCTTGTGCTTTTGCACCGAGCGGATGCCCTTGAAGCCAGCGTTCCAAAGCGCCTTCCAGAGCAGCCGCTTGTCGGTCTCGCGGAGCAGCCGCCAGGCAAATCGAAGAACCATAATCGCTCCCAGCCGCGACGTGATCGCCAGTTGGTTTGTTGAAATGATTTTGGATGACGCGAAAAGTTAAGTGGACCGGCCGGTCCACCGGGCCTTACAAGGGTCGCCTGCGATGGAGGCCCAACTCGTCAAACGTCCAGTTCGTCCAGCTCGTCAATCAACGAGTCGAGGTCGTCCTTGGGACGCTCCTGATCCGGATCTTGTCGGCGGGGGATGCCGATCGTCATGCCGACTGCCTCGCGTCCAGCGAGCCGCAGTTGCTCGTCGCGCTCTTGCGCGGCGACTTGGACCGCGTCGCCACCGCCGCCATAAAACAGCTCCGAGAGGTCGATCTTCAAGCCGCCCGTGGCGCCGGGCGAGCCGGCGATCGCCGGCGACTTGTGTTGTGGAAAGAGGATCGCATTCTCGGGGCAAACCCGGCTGCAGGCCGGACAGCCTTTGCGGCAGTTGTCCGGCTGCTCGACCAGAATCGTCTCGGCTCCATCGACGCCATACACTCCGAACAGGCAGAAGTCGATGCACTCCATGCAGTTCGTGCAGCGCGAGAAGTCGATCACCGGATACCAGCGGCGGCCGCCTGTGGCGGCGATCGTCAGCGGCGCAGGCTCATTGCGGTCATCCAGATAGCGGTCGAGCTGCTCGGACGTTGCCTCGCCCTGCAGCCACTGCAGCAGATGAGCGGAAGACTCCTTGACGATTCTCTGCACTTCGTCGACGAACGCCGCCGCGTCCTCCGAGACGGCCAGGTGGATGCAAAAGATGTTTCGCTCTGCCGGCGTCCGCTGGTCGGCGACTCGCTCCTTGGGCGTATCCTCGGCCAGATCCGCCTCCCAATCGTCCTCATCGTCTTCGTCCACCGCCTCGATCAACTGCACCGCGCCTTCGGCGCCGCGAATCCCGCAACGGTCCAGCGTCCAATGAGCCGCTCGCGGGTAGCTCCAGGACAAGACGACCAAGTCGCCTTCGAGTTCGCGCAGCGCATCCATACCCTCGCTCTGCATGGGCAAGTCGTAGAGGTTGGGCGTGATCACCACGCGAACTCCGGCCATCGCATCCAGCTGTTCAATCAGCTGATCTTCCAACGCCCGCTTCTTGGGGTTGTTGCTTTGGCCTCGAGAGACGATGACGTGGAGCATAAGCGATGTCGCAGGCGGATGTCGTGTCAAACCGGAATTTACAGCATTATCGCATGGAAGCGACGCGAAGGGAAACCCGCAGCGTAAGCGAGGGATAGACGTGGCTATTCGTTCAGCTGACCTTTGATGGTGCGTTGAGTGACTTCCCAGACCTCGCTGAGGTGGTCCAGGTATTGGGCGGGGGAGAGCAGGGGGGCGTCCCACTGCCCGGGGCCGCCTGACATTTCGAACAGCCAGCCCCCGCCGTACTTGTCGACGTTGATGCCGGAGGGGTCGTCCAGCAGCTCGGCATTGAAACGTTCCAATCGGCCGGCCAACGGTGCGTAGAGGTCGCTTTCGGCCTTCTTGCTTTCGATGGCGCCGATCAGTTGGCGGTCGCCGAGCTCCGACGGCTCGTCGACGGTCCATTCGAGGAAGTAGACATCCTGGAGCAGCCGCACGGCGTAGGCGGTGAATCCGAATCGCAGCTGTCCGTCGCCGGCGTCGAGAGCCCACATGTGATTGCGTGCGTAGCGGCGGTCCGTGGGAAATTTTGCCTCGAACTCGCCCATCATGAACACCAGCTCGCTCATGTATAGCGAACTCCTTGGTGCTCCTCTTCAAAGAACGCGGGCAGCAGTCCGTCGACGCGCAGCAGGCCCTGGCGAGTCAATTCGATCCGGTCCGCATCGAACGAGAGCCATTGCTCCTCTGCGTAATCCTCCCACTGCGGACGCCAGTGCTCGACGATGTCGACGCCGTGCTTCCGTCGGAAGTAGCCGACGTCCAGGAAGCCGCGTTTCAGCTGCAGGATCATCTCGCGGACGAGCAACTGATGCGGCGTCGGACGCAGTGCGCGTCCCAGCGGCAATTCGTCTTGCTCAAGCAGCGAGCCGATGTACTGATCCCACTCGGGGAGATTCTGATAGTGCACGCCCGAGATGTGTCCGAAGCTGGCGATGCCGGTGGCTAGCAGATCCGACCCGCGCCACAGGTTGTCGCGATAGCTGAAGCCGCCCGCCGCGGCGCCTTCGGCCGACGCGGGCTTCTTGACCATCGTGTAGGCGCTGGAGACCGAGTACCCGGCGGCCTCGAGCTCATTGAACGCTTCGTCGACCCACCGTCGCTTGGTGGGCCAGTCGGCGACAGGCGTTTCGATTTTGTTGCCGAGAATGTCTTTGGAGTACACCGTGTTGAACGGCAGCTCCATTTGGTAGATCGTGACGCTGTTGGGCGCCATCTCGATGGTCTTGCGGATGCACGATGTCCAGTTCTCGTCCGTCTCGCCGACCATGCCGGAGATCAGATCGATGTTGACGCTCGGGAAGTTCGCCTCGCGAATCCATTCCCAGGCTCGCTCGATCTCGGCCGACAGGTGCGCTCGGCCGTTCTCCTCGAGCACACGGTCGCTAAAATTCTCCACGCCGAGGCTCAGGCGGGTGACGCCCAGTTCTCGCAACGCGTGCACCTTGGGCTCGGAGAGCGTGCCGGGCTCGCACTCGAACGTCACCTCCTCGGCTTGCTCCCAGGAGATGTTTTTGCGGAGCCGATCGACGAGCGACTGCAGCTGTTTCACGCTGAGATACGAGGGCGTGCCGCCACCGAAATAGACGAAGCGAAACGGGCGACCGCCCATTGCCGGCACGCTGCTGACCAGCTCAATCTCGCGAGAGAGCGCCGACAGATAGGTCTCGATGTCGCTGGCTTTGTTGTCCGTGAAGACTTTGAAGTAGCAGAACTTGCAACGCTTGCGACAAAATGGGATGTGCAGGTACAACCCCAGCGGTGTGTCGGGCGCGGGCGGGCTGTTCAGGGCTGCCCGCAACTCCGGCACGTGCTCCTTCTTCCACTGCGAGAAGGGAGGGTAGTTGGAGATGAAGTAGCTGCCGACTTCCGTCTTTGTGTCTTCGCTCACGAGGAGGGCGCTCCAAAGCAGTAGATAACTCCGTCGTCGTTGGCGATCACCAACCGCTGGCTCGCCACGGCGGGAGAGCCGGTGAAGCTGCCGCCCGCCTCGTAGCTCCACACCGACTTGCCGGTGGTGATGTCGACCGCTTGCACGCGTCCATCGGCCGAGCCGAAAAAGGCCCGCTTGCCGACCAGCACGGGGGACGAGTCAATGCGATGCTTCGCGAGAAAGGTCCATTTGGCGGTGCCGTCAGCCGTGTTGATCCCGTACAGCCGCTTGTCGCGACCGCCGATCACGACGAGGTTCTCCGTCGCGGCGGGCGAGCTGCGAAACGGCATCGAGCGGCCCTGGCAAACGAACCGCCAAACCACCGAGCCGCCCTTCCAGTCGACCGACAACACCTCACCGCCTTCCGTGCCGAAGTAGGCGAAGCTATCGACGACGGCGGGCGTGGACCCGGTCGGCGCGTCGATCGCCACATCCGAGGCTTTGGCGCCGGCGGTCAAGTCAATTACGTGCAGCTTCGAATCGCAGCCCGCCACAAAACAGCGATCGCCAATGATGGTCGGCGAGCAGCGGATCTGGTCCTCGATCTGAAACTTCCAGGCCAGTGAACCGTCTTTAATATTCAGGCAGTACAGCGTGGCGTCTTGCGAGCCGAACAGCACCTGATCCTTATAGAAGTTCGCGCTCGAGTCGATCTCGGCCTCCGCCTCCAGCTTCCAGAGCTCGCTACCATCCTTGGCATTGAGGCAGCGAAAGACTCCGTCGATGTCGCCGAGGTAAATGCGTTCGTCGCGAACAGCCGGCGCCGCCATGAATCCGGTGTCGAACTTTTTCTTCCACTTTTCGGCGCCAGTCGCCAAGTCGATCGCCAGCACATGGCCGTCAAGATCGCCGATGTAAACCACTCCGCCGTCGATGGCGGGCGTTGTTTCGAAAGCGCCCTTCGGCACTCGGTACTTCCAGAGCAACTGGGGCTCGTCGGGCAGCGTGGTGTGCGCGACTCCGGTGGCCGTCGGGTCGCCGCGGAACAGTCGCCAGCTGTCGCCGCCGGCAGCTTTGGCGGGCTGCTGGCCGACGGTTTCGCCGGCAAACGTCAACATCGTCGCCACTGCAACCAGGGCACCGAAGGGCCCGAGGACCATCTGTCGAGTGATGTGCTTCATCATGCGCGTTGCTCCGATGTCGATTCGAAATCTCCCGCAATGGGTGCGAACGCCTGTTCGCCTCCAAGGGTAACCGCGCGGCGATTTCGTTTGTCCACCGGTGGGAGTGAAAACGGGCCCGTCAATGAGGCCGGCAGCGGTTTGGCTATTGTACCAAAGTCGTCCTGACGACGTGGAAATATGCCGGTCGTGGCACGATAGGCTGCCAGCCTGTCGTAGCACAGGCTGCCAGCCTGTGATGATGGCAGTTGGGCAGCAAGTTGCAGGCTGGCAGCCTGCACCAAGATAGGCTGCCAGCCTGTGATGGTGGCGGTTTGACAACAATTTTCAGGCTGGCAGCCTGCACCACGATAGGCTGCTAGCCTGTGATAATGGCGGTTGGGCAGCAAGTTGCAGGCTGGCAGCCTGCACCACGATAGGCTGCCAGCCTGTGATGATGGTGGTTTGGCGGCCAGTTGCAGGCTGGCAGTCTGCACCACGACGTTTTTACAGCGCGCGGCGGTAGATCTGCTCGAGTTGTGCGGCATCGACCGGGCGCGGGTTGAAGGTGCCGGTCCACTGTTGGGCAGCGGCGGCGGCCAGCGCGGGCAGTTGGTCTTCGGGGACATTCAGTTGGCCGAGCCGATCCCGAAGTCCGGCGGAGATCACCATCTCGCGGATGCAGCCGGCCAGCCCCTCGACGCCCTCCTCGGGGGCGGGGCAGCCGTTTTGGCCGCGGCTGACCTCGAGCAGCTGGCGATACCAATCCTCGTGCAGTTCGCCGTTGAAGCGGATCACGTGGGGCAGCATCAGCCCGACGGCTTGCCCGTGGGCGATGCCGAACGCGGCGGTCAGCGGGTTGGCCAGCGCATGGGCGGCGCCGAGCATCGAGTTCTCGATTGCCATGCCGGCGAAGCAGGCTCCCAGCTGCATGGCGCCGCGAGCCTCAATGTCGCCCGGCGTATCCAGCACCTTGGTGAAGTTGGCCGACAGCAATCGCCACGCCTCGCGGCTGAAGG
This sequence comes from Planctomycetales bacterium, assembly GCA_020426845.1. Taxonomy (GTDB): domain Bacteria; phylum Planctomycetota; class Planctomycetia; order Pirellulales; family Pirellulaceae; genus JAGQPF01. The sequence goes on along the minus strand of JAGQPF010000138.1, from coordinate 627 downwards.
CCAGCGACGCGGGATTGCGTCGCTTGGTGACAAACGTCTCAACCGCGTGCGCGACCGCGTCAATTCCGGTCAGCGCCGTGACCTGACGAGGTTGTGTCACGGTCAGCTCGGGGTCGAGCAGCGCCACGCGGCAGCTGGCCTTTTTGTCGCCGCAGGCCATTTTGACGTGGGTCTTGGCGTCGGAGATCAGCGCGAACGACTGCGCCTCGCTGCCGGTGCCGGCCGTGGTCGGCACCGCGATCATCGGCAGCATTGGCTTCAGGGCCTTGCCGACGCCATGGTAGTCGCGCATCTCTCCGCCGTTGGAGTAGACGAAGTTGATCCCCTTGGCGCAGTCCATGGAGCTGCCGCCGCCCAGGCCTACCAGCAGCTCGGGCTCGTAGCGGTTGGCAATTTTGACGCCCGCCGCCACTTCGTCGGTCGTGGGGTTCTCGCGCAGGTCGCTGAAGCAGTGCGTCTCGATGCCCGCCTGCTCTAGCGCCTCGATGCCGCGCTGCGTGTGTCCCGCCTGCACCACGCCCCGGTCGCTGACCACCAACGCGCGGCGGGCGCCCAGCTCTCCGGCCAGCGCGCCGAGCTGTGCGATCGCTCCCGGACCAAACACGATGCGGGTGCGAGGATAGAAAT
>JAGQPF010000018.1 GCA_020426845.1 Planctomycetales bacterium | reverse complement strand
TCCACGGGCTCGCGCAACTCCACGGGCTCGCGCCCGTGGCTACCGTCTGTCGCCCCTTCCGGGGCTTTTGCGCGCGACTCGTGTGATTCCACGGGCCCGCGTGATTCCACGGGCGCGCGTGATTCCACGGGCGCGCGTGATTCCACGGGCGCGCGTGACTCCACGGGCTCGCGCCGGCCGGCGCCCGTGGCTACTGCTTATGGCCGTTTGGCGGCGACCTGGGGCAGTGCCCAGACGCGAATGCCGGCGGACTTGTCGGTGAAGCCCACCGCGAAGCGGCGACTGTCAGGTGAAAAGCAGCAGCGATGCGACTCGCTGGCCAACTCACCGACCAACGCTCCCGTCGCAGTTGCCCAGATCAGAGTCCGTTTGTCCGTGCCCGCTCGAGCGAGCATGGCGCCATTGGGAGAGAACACCAAGCTGCAACGTCCGTATCGGAACGGCTCGTCCCACTCGTCAACCAACTTGGCGGTGGCCGTGTCAAACAACTTGACGCCGAGCAGGTCCGCCAGCGCCACCAGCTTGCCATCGGGCGAGAACTGCGTCGCCAACACCTGATTGGTTCCGTCCAGAGTCACTTCATCATTGGGATGCTGCTTGCCGAAGTTCTGGTTGAGCATTTGGTGCTGCCGCTTTCCCGTGTCCACATCCCAAACACAGAGCCCCTCGGTTTGCCCTCCGGTGGCGAGCCATCGCCCGTCGGAGGAGAGCGCGGTGCATTGAATCTGCACCGAACCGGCATGCGTCACATCGCGAATCACTTTGCCCGTGGCCACATCCCAGACCACCGCGCCCGCATCCTGCGAGAATCGCGCGCCGAGCTGGAGCCACCCGCAAGCGACACGCTTGAAGTCGGCGGAACAGCTGAGCCCGCGCGACATAGTGCGATCCGGCGCCGTCAGACGCACGACTTCCTGGCCGGTGGCGGTGTCCCAGATCACCACGCCACCGTCGACAACTGCCAACGCTCGCTTGCAATCGGGCGACAGCATCAGTTCGCCGCTCAGGTAATGGTTGGCGTGCTTGTCGATCTTTAAACGGACTTCGCTGACTTGCTTGGCCGTATTTACGTCCCAGCGGCGCGCGGTCACCTCCTTGCGCGTGGCAACGCTCCAGAGCAGCCCGGTGTCGTCGTAGCCAACGGCCATCACGTTCAGCGAGTCGGGCAGCGTCTTCAACAGTTGGACGGGCTGTTGAACCAACACCGGTTCCGGCAGGTGAATGGAACGTTGCTTCTGGATGGGGGGCGTGGCCACGGCCGGCGAGGAGTTCTTCAACCAGCTGTCTGCCTGCCCGGCGTGTTGGTTGCCAGCCGCCGCGTTCCCCGGCGCGCTAGGGGCCAGACAACAAATCAAGGCGACGCCCAGGCCGCCCAGACCGGCCATCGACAGCCCCAGCGCCGGCGCGGCGGCGCTGCGACGCTCGTCGCGCGGACCGTCGTCGGCAAGCCGCCGAATACGCGTTAAAAGTGAGCCGCCACTGGCGCTCAATGCCAGCTGCGATCGCCGCTCGGCGCGAAACTGCTCCACAGCCACCAACGCCCGGCCATAGTCCAGCCTGTTGTCCATCATCGTCACCACCAGATCGTCGCAGCAATTCTCCCGCTCGACATCGATTCGGCGCGACAGCCACCAAACGGCCGGATGATAGAAGAACAGAGTCTCGATGAGCGTCTGCAATAGATTGACGAACAGGTCGTTCCGCCGCACATGCGCGAGTTCATGAGCGAGCACCGCCTCCAATTGTGAAGCTGGCACGCTGGCAATGAAGCTAGCCGGCAACAGAATCACCGCTTTGAAACAGCCGATGACGGCCGGTGATGTCACCAAAGTCGACATCAGTAGCTCGACTCGACGCGTCACCTTCAGGCGGCCCGCCGCGCGTTCCAGCAAACGGAGCGTGCTTGGATCCGCAGCCGCAACGCCCACTCGGCGCAGCCGCCTGACGTTCAACCAACTCCAGACGGGACGAATCGAGCACAGCAGCACGCCGGCACACCAGGCGCTGACAATCGCGCCCAGCCAAGGTTGCAGCGCCGTCGCCAACTCGGCGCCGAGATCCGACCACCCCCGAACCCGCGGAGGCGTTGGAACAGCGGGAAGCGGAGCGGCCTTCGTCGGCGTTGAGACCTCGGCGGGGGCAGCGGGCGAGCCAAGAGTCTCCGCCCGCGGCGCCACATGCACATGCCGTGAAGGAGCGATTGATGCTGATGGCATGGCCGCTGCGGCAGCTCGAGTCGGCGGCATCAGCCACCATGTCGTCGCCGTCACTGCGACCATCAGCGTCAAGCAGGCCAGCAAACACCAATACCGCGCACGCGCAGAACTGCGTCTCAGCCCGCTGTTGAGCCACCAAGCCATCGCCGCAATCACGATGAACTGCCAGAGCGAATGCACCAGCAGCCAGCCCAACTGCTGCACAGGCTCGGAACGTGCCAACGACTCCAGCCGCAATGCCCACGTGTTCATGCTATTTGCCCTCGAGTTCGTCGAGCAGTTGCCGTGCTTCCGCCAATTCTTCCGGCGACGCCTTGGCGCCTTTCAGAGCCTGCAGCACGAGGCTCATCGCAGCGCCATCGTAGACTTTTTCGACCAGCTCCTTGACGAGCCGCTTGCCAGCCGACTCGCGCGTCACGGCCGCTCGATACCGATGCGGCGAGGCCTCCTCATCTCGCCGCACCAAGCCTTTGTCGAGCATCACCGAGAGCATCTTCACGGTGGTCGAATAGGTGGTCTGCTTGGCGCCCTGCAGCGCCTCGTGGACGTGCCGAGCGGTGCTGGGCCCGTCATCCCAAAGGACTCTCAGAATCTGCAGCTCGACGTCGGTCGGCTGCGTGGAGGCGTGTCTCGCCATGCTGGCAACTCCCGAGTTGACCTCGACCACTGTGACGAAAGAATTCGCCACCGCACCCTCACAGAGTA
>JAGQPF010000137.1 GCA_020426845.1 Planctomycetales bacterium | reverse complement strand
GGCTCAGCCCACGGCGCGGAGGCGCAAAAGCCCAACGTCGTGTTCTTTCTGGTCGATGACCTCGGCTATATGGACATCGGCGCCAACAATCCAGAGACGTTTTACGAGACGCCACATGTGGATCGGCTGGCTCGAGAAGGCGTGCGCTTTACGCAGGGGTATGCTGCCAATCCGGTATGCAGCCCAACCCGATTCAGTTTGATGACGGGCCGGCATCCGTCGCGTGTTGACGCGACCAACTTTTTTTCCGGGGCGCGTGCGGCGCGGTTTCAGCCTGCTCCTTTGAATGATCGGATGGCGTTGGAGGAGGCCACGATGGGGGAGGCATTTCGGGAAGCCGGCTACCGGACCGCGTTTCTCGGGAAGTGGCATCTCGGGCCGACGGCGGAGTTTTGGCCACAGGCGCAAGGGTTTGAGTTCAACGTGGGCGGGCACGTGCGCGGCGCTCCTCGCAGCTATTTCTCTCCCTATCAAAATCCACGGCTTGAAGACGGGCCTCGTGGCGAACACCTCACCAAGCGGCTCACCGATGAGGCGGTGCGATTGATCGACCAATTGCACCAGCAGCCGTTCTTTCTCTATCTGTCGTTCTATACGGTGCACACGCCGCTGCAGGCGCCGGCTGATCTGGTCCGCAAGTATCGCGAGAAGGCGACTCGTCTTGGGCTGGACGACAAGCCCGAGTTTGCCGACGAGGAGCAGGTTTGGCCTGACGCGCCGGCCCGCCGAGTCCGCATCCTGCAGAAGCATGCCACCTACGCCGCCATGGTCGAAAGCATGGATCGCGCCGTCGGCCGTGTGCTCGGCAAGCTCAAGGAGTTGGGCATCGATGACAACACGATTGTTTGTTTCATGTCGGACAATGGCGGGCTGTCCACATCCGAAGGGAGCCCGACGTCGAATTTGCCGCTGCGTGGCGGCAAGGGCTGGCTCTACGAAGGCGGCATCCGCGAGCCGTTTCTGATCAAAGCGCCGGGTTGCCGCGCTGGCTCGACCTGCGACACGCCCGTCTTCAGCTGCGACTTCTATCCGACGTTGCTCGAACTAGCGGGGCTGCCGGCGCGGCCCGGCCAACATCAGGACGGCGTCAGCTTGAAGCGGCTTGTGGCGGGCGAAGCAGGTGATGCGTCCACTGACGCATTGTCGGACCGCGCCATTTTCTGGCACTACCCTCACTACAGCAATCAGGGCGGGTTCCCCGGCGGCGCCGTTCGTCAAGGCGACTTCAAGCTCATCGAACGTTTCGAAGATGGCCGCGTTCATTTGTTCAACCTTCGCGACGATCTGAGTGAGCGTCAGGATCTTGCCAAGCAAATGCCCGACCGCGTCGACGCGATGCGACAGCGGCTGCATGCTTGGTATCGCGACGTGGACGCCAAGTTTCTTCGCGCCAAACCGGACGGGCCGCAGCCCTGGCAACCTTGACCGAACGAGTGAGTCGTGATCGCCACTCGTGGAGAACGGATTGGGCGGTGATGACCTCGGACCGATTGGGCCTCCATCGCAGGCGACCCTTGTGAGGCCCGGTGGTACGTCGAGCCCGACAGGAGCCTACCCCATGAGCCATTCGCAGGGCGACAACGAAGCGAAGCCGGCTGCTTTGGTTCTCTGCGGCGGACACAGCGCGCGCATGGGGATCGCCAAAGCCGGTCTTCCGTTTGGCGATGTGACAATGTTGCTGCGTGTTATTGATCGGGTGGCCGTGCAGTGCGACCCCATTGTGGTGGTCGCCGCTGCAGATCAATCGCTCGAACAATTGCGGCTTTGGTGCCCCGACGTTGAGTCACGATGTTTGGTGACGCGCGATCGGCGCGCCGATCGCGGGCCGCTCGAAGGTCTGATCGCCGGACTCGAGCTGCTGGCTACAACCAGCAAGGGTCGCCCGCGATGGAGGCCCGACTTGTCCACCCAGCTGTGCTACGCCACTAGCTGTGACGTGCCGCTCTTGCAGCCCGGCTGGATTACGGCCCTCGCCGCACGGATTGGCGACGCGCAAGCCGCCGTGCCAGTGGACGATCGGTTTCACCATCCGTTGGCGACGCTCTATCGAGCCAACGTCCTGTCAGCACTTCGGCAACTGGACGCTCGGGATGAGTTGCGACCCAG
>JAGQPF010000136.1 GCA_020426845.1 Planctomycetales bacterium | reverse complement strand
TGTCGGGGCTTGTGCGCGTGCGGTTCACTCTCCTTCACTCTCCTTCACTCTCCTTCACTCTCCTTCACTCTCCTTCACTCTCCTTCACGAGTCATCTGTGTTTCATCGGTGTTTCATCCGTGGCCAACATCCTAAAGCAACTCATTCAACACTCGGCATTCCTCCACGCCGGTGACGCGTGCGTCAAGTCCTTGGAATTTCACCGACAGCTTCCGATTGTCAATGCCGAGACAATGCAGGACGGTGTTATTGATGTCGGCGATCTTGACCGGGTCCTCGACTATGTTGTAGCTAAACTCGTCGGTCATGCCGATTGAGCGGCCGCCTTGAATGCCTCCGCCGGCCATCCACATTGTGAAGCAGCGCGGGTGATGGTCGCGGCCGTAGTTGTCGCGTTTGAGCGTCCCCTGACAGTAAACGGTGCGGCCAAACTCGCCGCCCCACACGATCACCGTGTCCTTGAGCATGTCGCGTTGCTTGAGATCCTCGATCAAGCCGCGGGTCGCCTGATCGACGTCGCGACATTGGTTGCGTAGATCGTTCGGCAAGTTGCCATGCTGATCCCAGCCCCGGTGGAACAGTTGAATGCACTGCACGCCGCGTTCGGCCAGTCGCCGCGCCAGCAGGCAGCTCGCCGCAAACGTGCCCGGCGTTTTGACATCGGGACCGTACATGTCCAAGACATGCTGAGGCTCTCCGGAAAGGTCCGTCAGCTCGGGCACCGATGACTGCATCCGGAAGGCCATCTCGTATTGAGCGATGCGTGCGGTGGTCTCGGGATCTCCCAGCCGCTCGAACTGCAGCTGATTCAGTTCCGCAAGTCCGTCGAGCATTTTGCGGCGCATCGTCGTGTCGACTCCCGGCGGATCATTGATGAACAGCACGGGATCGCCCTTGGCGCGCAGCGACACGCCCTGGAGGTTGGGAGGCAGGAAGCCGGTTCCCCACAGCCGCGAGTAGAGCGCCTGAGCGCTCTTGCGGCCGGTCCAAGTCGGTGTCATCACCACGTAATTAGGCAGGTTTTCCGTTTCCACTCCTAGGCCATAGGCAAGCCAGGCGCCCATGCTCGGCCAACCGGGCAGCTCGCGTCCGGTCTGGATGTAGGTCACCGCGGGATCGTGGTTGATCGCGTTGGTGTGCACGGAGTAGATGAACGAAAGCTCATCGACCACCTTCGCGGTGTGCGGCAGCAACTCGCTCACCCAGCGGTCGCATTGACCGTGTTTTTCGAACTTGAACATCGACGGCGCCAGCGGAAACCGCTTTTGCCCCGAGGTCATGGTGGTGAAGCGTTGGCCCTTTCGCACCTCGTCCGGCAGATCCTGATCGAACAGTTTTTCGACCTCCGGCTTGTAGTCGTACAAGTCCATCTGAGCTGGGCCGCCGTTCATGAACAGATAGATAAAGCGTTTTGCCTTGGGCGGGTGATGCGGCACGCCGGGCAGAGCGCCGATGCGGTCGGCGGCGGTCGCTTGGCGAGCGGCCAACGGAATCGCCGCGGCGCCCGCTGCGCAAAGCCCGCGGGTCAACAGCTCGCGGCGAGTGAGATTCAGCATCGTTTCGGTGCGAGGATCCATAACAACCACCTTGCAAAGTTTCTGTACGTCGTGAGCCGCGGCGAGGACAAGCCGGTAAAGCGAAGTCCGCAAGCACGTTGGCCAGCGGGCCGTCCATCATCCCAACGGAGGTAGGCACCTTAGTCGCAACAATCCGTGTGGAGACGGACTGGAAGTCCGTCCTACAATCTTTCCGTGTGGAGACGGACTGGAAGTCCGTCCTACAATCTTTCCGTGTGGAGCCGGACTGGAAGTCCGTCCTACAAAATCCCTCCCTGTCACTTGGTCAAGGTTTCATCCAGGTTGAGCACCAGATTGCCGACCATCGACCACGCCGCCAGTTCGCAGGCATCCAATTCCGAGTCCGGCTTGGACTCGCCAACCGCATTCAGTTGGGCGGCGGACTCCGGCTTGCTGCGGAACTTCTCCAGGCTTTCTCGGAAGACCTTTAGCAACACCGCCAGCTCCGTCTCGCCGGGCTCGCGCGCGGTGGCTAGTCGGAATGCGAACTTGGCGCGCGACTCGTCATCGGCGCCGCCCTCGCGGAGGATTCTTTGGCCGAGCCCGCGCGAGGCCTCGACAAACTGCTCGTCATTCATCAGCGCCAGCGCCGCCAGCGGCGTATTGGTGCGCGAGCGGCGGACCGTGCAGGACTCGCGCGACGGCGCGTCGAGCGTCACGAGCGTCGGCGGCGGCGCCGTCCGTTTCCAGAAGCTGTAGAGCGTGCGGCGATACAGCGCTTGCCCCGCGTCGCGAGAGAACTTGGCCGTGTCGCTGTCGGTGTAGCCAACCGCCTCCCAAATGCCCTCGGGCTGATACGGCTTGACGCTGGGCCCGCCCAGGTCCGAGACCAGCAAACCGCTGATCGCCAACGCCGTGTCACGAATCATCTCGGCATCCATGCGGAAGCGCGGCCCGCGAGCCAGCCAGCGGTTGCGAGGATCCGCCTTGGCCAGCTCCGGCGTCAGGCGCGACGACTGCCGATAGGTGGCCGACATTACGATCGACTTGTGCAGCTGTTTGACATCCCAGCCGCTCTCGCGAAACTCCACCGCCAGCCAGTCGAGCAATGCGGGGTGCGAAGGCGGAGTGCCCTGCGAACCGAAATCCTCGCTCGTCTCGACAATGCCGACGCCGAAGTACTGTTGCCAGATACGATTCACAGTCACCCGCGCCGTCAGTGGATGCGCGGGCGACACCAGCCACTTGGCCAAATGCAGTCGGCTGGCAGTTTCGCCCTCGGCCAAGGGCGGCAGCGGGGGAAATGCCGCAGGCGTGTTGCGATAGACCTGTTCGCCCGGCTTGTCGTAGGCGCCGCGTTGCAGGATGAAGGCGGGCTTGGGCGTCACCATCTCCTTCCAAATCAGCGTGGTTGGCAGCGACTTCTCCAACTCGTCGCGACGACGACGACGCTCGGCGAGCTCATCGCGATGCTTCACGAGTTGCTCGTCGTCGCAGACCTGCTGGCGAAAGTGGTCGCGAATCTTGGCGAGTTGGTCGAGTTTGCGATCGGCAGGCGCGATCCGCAGCAAGTTGTCGATTTCAGCGGGCACCGATGTGGCGCCAATCGCGGGCAGTTGCTCGGCCGATGTGACGGACATGCGGAACCGCCCGAACTGATGTTGGCCATAGATCGACTCGTGCCGCAAGCGAATCCGCAGCCGTGATCCCTTCGCGCCAAACGGCTTCTCGGCGACGAAGATCGCCTCGCGGGCCTCTTTCTTCTGGTGGCCGGCAATCGCCCAGCCCGTGCCCGGCTGGCCGTCGATGGCATTGGCGATTTTGAAGTTGCCATCGGGCTGCTCATAGTCGGCCCAGGCTTTGGAAAACTTGAGCGGCTGCCACTTGTCGGGCGAGTCAGCCGTGGCCACCTCCGCCTCAAACTCCGAGAGCACGGCGTTGCCATTGCTGCTGCGCCCTGCGCGGCCGCCGAAGGAATCGTGCAACAAGACCTCGAGCCGCAATGCCGTCAGATCGCCGGACTCGAGTTCCGTCTCCAAGGTGTACACCTCCTTGTCGGGGTTGTCCCCGCTGGCCAACACCGAGCGGTCCTCCTGTTGCTCGAGCTTGGCGCCGCCCCGGGAGTTGAGGCTGGCCGCGGCCAGCACCGCCCATTGCGGCTGACTTTCGAGTCCCCGCAGCGTTTCGACTTCCCAGGCTCGCTGAGCCTGATCGACTTGCTCCTGCGGCGCCTCCATCGACTTGACCAGTTCGGCAATGCGTCCGGCGAGTTCGTCGAGCTCCGCCTGCTGTTGGTCGGAGGCGACGCGCAGCACCGGAGCGGTGTCCTTTTTGTTGCCATCCATCACGGGGCCGTCAAGGCTGTTGAAGAAGGCAAACAGTTGGTAGAAGTCCTTCATCTCGAACGGGTCGAACTTATGCTCGTGGCAAGTCACACAGCCCATCGAGACGCCCATCCAGACCGTCGACATCGTCGACACGCGGTCGTTGGTGTAGTGGACGTAGTACTCCTCGGGAATCACACCGC
>JAGQPF010000017.1 GCA_020426845.1 Planctomycetales bacterium | reverse complement strand
GTCGAATCCCGCCAGTGCGAAGTAGCTCATGGCCTCGGCAGCCTGGCTGGCCGAGAACACGGTGGTCGCCCCCAGACTCTTGGCGGCGGTTTCCAGCCGCGCGAAGTCATCGCCCGTGGCCCCGGTCAGCGCTTTGACGCGGGCCATCTGCGATTCGAAGTTAGCGAACGTCCGCGCCGAGAGAGCGAACGGCGTGGCGGCGAGCGTCCCGGCGGTGAGCAACTGCCGACCCATCTGGGATACCGAGCGGCCAAAGGCTTTCAGCTTGGCCTGCGCTCGCCTTAGTCCGCGCACGAGTCGAGAGTCGTCGACGAACAGTTCGACGAATGCTCGGCCAGCGCGAATTCCCGATGCGGTCGCCATGATCTATTTCGTGCTTCCTTTCGGGCTGTCCACGAACACTTGTTTCAAAATGCCGACGCCCGCCTTCATCGTGACGGGCTTGCGTGCGGTGAATGGATTGAAGTCATCGGCTGTATAGCGACCGGCTCGCTTGGGATCGCGGTGGATGTTCGCCAGCACCGCAAGCACCAGCGACGTGTGGGACCACTGATCCCGTTGCCGCTCCTCGGCCATCAGCCACAGTTCGCGCAGCGTCAGGGGACCGGGGTGGATTCCGAGGATGCCGGCGAATCGCCAGACGAGTCGCCAAGCTTTCGCAGCTCCGCCAGCAGTTGTGCGTCGAGTTCCGGACTGTCGAGCCGCTCGCTCACCACCGCCAGCATCGTCTCCTGGAGCGTCTCCAACTTGGCAAGCGCCTTCCTCAGTAGCTGACGCTTGCCCTGCGGGAAAAAATCGACCAGCTCCTCGAGCAGTGCCGTGGTCGCCAGTTCGATCGCATCGCCCGCCATCGCACGGCCGAACTCCTCGTCCGTGATCCCTTTGGCGTCGGCGTCCTCCTTGCACACGCAGTAGATGACGTCGCACAGCAGTACCGGATCTCCGATCAACCGTTCGATCAGCTTCCCTTCGACCGCTTCCATCAGGTCGATGCTGAGCAGCGAGCGCACGCGTTTGATGGCGTCGACGTTGACGGTCACCGTCCAGGTGCGATCCGCATTGTCTTTGAAGGTTTTCACGCTTCACTCACTCCGTGATTAAGGGATCGACATCCATTCTGGCGGGTTGGCAGAGTACGTCGGCTTCATCGTGACGCTCACGGTGATCGCCTCTTCCAACGGCTCGTTGCGGCTGAAACTGGTGACCATGAAGCTGGCTCGCAGGCCTTGGGAACCCGAGGCGACCACGTCCCCATCGAGGACGGCAAGTTCCACGGCCGTCTTGTTGAGGAAGGCGTCGCGGATCGCGATGAAATCTGTATCTTCAGAATCCCAGACCATCTCGAACTCGATCGACCCGTCCTTGAGCGTCGCGACCGTGGCCCGCCAGCCGGCGTTGCCACGCGTCGTGACGTCCGCTTCGCCCGCTTCCAGATTCAGAGTCAGGTCGCGAACGTTGGTGATCTCGTCCCACGTCGGCGTGGCGTAAGATCCGGTGTTGTGAAAGAGCTTGGCATCAAGCCCGAGTTTGACCGCCATTGGTTTCCTCCTTGGTTACTTCACGCTGTTGGCCCACAGGCCCTCGAACTTGGGAAGCTCGCGCTTCATCGCCGGTCCCATGAAGGGACGCGGGGCGTAGCGGGCTCGGCGTCTTCGTTTGGTTTTGCGACTCTCGAGTACGGCGCTGCCGCCAAGCTCGTGGAGTTCGGGAACGGTGGATCGGTTGCTGCCTTGCAAGGTCGAGCCGTTGAGCCGCAGCGGACCGACGACAACCGATGCTCGCCGGCGCTCGAACACGAACCAGATGTTCTTGAGCGTCGCCACGCGGTCCTGCGTATGGACGCTCGGGGGCTGGCCAGGCTCCGACACGCGTTTGCGTTTCCGCAGCGATGACCTTGCCGCCCGGCGAATGAAGCTGCCGGCACGCGACAGGTTTCTTGCATTGGCACGGCCGACCGCATCGATCACTGCCTGTCGATCGAAGAACATCTGTTTCTGGTTGAATCCCACCATCGCCATCGCGGTCACCTCCAGACTCGGTAGGTGGCACGGACGACGCTGGTGAACTGCCGCAGTTCATCCAGGTGCTCGGGAGCGAACACGGGATCGTTACTGAGTTCGATCAGCCTGGCTTCCGGGAATCCCCACAGCGGATTGGCTCGCAACAGTTCCGCGATCTCCGCGACCAGATTCGAGAGCGCATCGAGCGTCGGCTGGTCCATTTCGCTTCGTTGCTGCACGCCGATGTCCACAGAGCAGTCGAAGGCCGTCAGCGCACGCGACAATCGCTTCTCGGTGATCGACCGGGGGACAACGCTCACGTGCAGCTGGTCCATCTCCTTGAGATCGAACTTCGGCTGG
>JAGQPF010000135.1 GCA_020426845.1 Planctomycetales bacterium | reverse complement strand
GCGATCGCGCCCGACATTCGCGGTGTCTCCACCATTCGCGAGTTGCTCGCCAAGCACACCGAGTCCCCGACCTGCGCAGCGTGTCATGCGAAGTTCGACCCTGTGGGTTTCGCGCTGGAGAATTTCGACATCATGGGCGCCTGGCGAGATCGCTATCGCGGTTTGGAGCAGGGTGAGAAGATTACGGGCATTGACCGAGCGGGCCATCCGTTCGAGTACCGCATCGGGCCTGAAGTGGACGCATCAGGCAAGCTCCTTGGTGGCGCGAGTTTCCGAGACATTCATGAGCTCAAGGCAATCCTGGTGAAGCAGCCGCGTCAGCTCGCTCGCAATCTATTGGGGCACTTGACTCTCTATGCGACAGGCACGCCGCTGCGATTTGCCGATCGGCCGGAATTGGAGCAGATCCTGAACCGTTGTGAGGCGACTGGGTTTCGCGTTGGCGATCTGATTCGCGAACTGGCTGCCAGCCACATTTTTGCGGGGACGATGGAGCCATGAGCCAACCGATGAGGCAACCGATGAGGCAACCGATGAGGCAACCGATGAGCCAACCGATGAGCCAACCGATGAGGCGACCGATGAGGCCACCGATACACCGTCGGCGATTTCTCCGAGGCGCGGGCGTCGTGCTCGGCCTGCCATTGCTCGAGAGCATGTCGCCCGCATTCGCAAAATCGCCTCCGTCGGCAACACCGCCACGGCGCATGTTGGTGATCTCCAACAACCTGGGCGTCCTGCCCGGTCCGTTCTTTCCGACGAATGCCGGCGCCGACTACACCTTGTCTCCCTTCCTGGAGCACCTGCGAGACTATCGCAGTGAGTTCACGGTTTTCAGCGGCCTGTCTCACCCCAACGTCGTCGGTGGGCACTCGACAGAAAACTGTTTTCTCACGGCCGCGCGCGATCCGACCGGCAGCGGCTTTCGCAACACGATCTCGCTCGATCAATTCGCGGCCGATCGCCTCGAACAACAGACTCGCTTTCCGACGCTGAATCTGGGCGTCAATATCGACAAGGCGAACCGCAGCCTGTCTTGGACACGAGACGGAGTTCTCTTGCCGGCGGAGGACAGTCCGGCAGGGCTGTTTCGGCGAATGTTCGTGCAGGGAAGCAAGGCGGTCGTCGATCGTCGCATACATGAATTGAAAGAGCGGCGGAGCATCCTTGACGCTTTGGCCGACGACATGCGCAGCTTTCGGCGAGACTTGGGCGGCGCGGATCGCCAGCGGCTCGAGCAGTATGTGGAGTCGGTTCGCGATCTCGAACAACGAATGCACGTTGCTGGCCAGTGGGAACAACGCCCCAGGCCCGAGGCTCCAAGCCAGCCGCCAGCGGACATTGTCGACAAGTCGCAATTCTTTCCGAAGCTGGAGCTGATGCTGTCGATGGCACAGCTAGCCTTGGAGAGCGACTCGACTCGCATCGTCACGCTGATGGTCGACGCGTTTGCGACGCCCGTATTTGAGATCAGTGACGAAGAGCGATCGCTGAATGGCTATCACAACCTCAGTCATCACGGTCAGGCGAAAGACAAGATCGCGCAGCTTGAGCGAGTTGACCACCGGCAGATGCAGGTCTTGCGGGATCTGATCGCGGGGCTCGCAGCCCGGCCCGACGGCGACGCCCGCTTGCTGGACCGCACAATGGTGCTGTTTGGCAGCAACATGGGCGACGCGAACGTGCACAACAATACGAACTTGCCGGTTCTGCTCGCCGGCGGTGGCTTCCATCATGGCCAGCACTTGGCCTTTGACCAGCACAACAACACGCCGTTAAGCAACCTGTTCGTCACCATGTTGCAACGACTCGGCGTGGACACCGACCGCTTTGGCAGCAGCACGGGCACTCTGGACGGCTTAATGGCCTGTGCGCGCGGCTAATTTGCATCGCCCCTTCGGGGCTTTTGCGATTGGGGTGCGCGGGTCCACGGGCTCGCGCCCGTGGCTAATTTCTATCGCCCCTTCGGGGCTTTTGCGCACGTTAGGCGCACCAAGCGCGCACCAAGCCCCGAAGGGGCGACAGAGGTTAGCCCTGGGCGCAAGCCGGCGCAAGCCCAGGGATTTCGCGCCGTCACGCGCACCAAGCCCCGAAGGGGCGACAGATATTAGCCTTGGGCGCGAGCCCAAGGAACAGGCGTCCCTTCGGGGCATTTGCGCGTGGGGTGCGCGGGTCCACGGGCTCGCGGGCTCGCGCCCGTGGCTAATTTCTATCGCCCCTTCAGGGCTTTTGCGCACGTTAGGCGCACCAAGCGCGCACCAAGCCCCGATCAACCCGCTGTCAGCTCAAGCCATCGTGCCTCGAGCACTTGCGTGTAATCCACCGAGTTGATGCCGTAGGGGCCCAGTGAGTACCCCTCATTCACCTCCACCAGGACGGTGCGCTCGGTCGACCGATCCGTGGTAAGGACACCGAAGTCGATTGCATATCCGGCGGGTGCGCGGCCACGGAAATCTTGAATGGCCTGCCGGATGACAGCCCCATCCGGAAAGCAAAAAGGATCGCCTTGGTAGTGGCAAAGTTCGAGAATCTCGTCACGGCAGACGAAGCATCGCCATTCCGATAGAAAGACGACGTACTCGGCGACCAATACTTCGTCGTCTGCCTGGAGCGGGTGTCCAGCGATGTCGTCGGCGCTGAACACCGCGATCGAAGGGAACGCTTTGTTCCTGCAATACGATTTGACAAAGAGCGGATCGGAGAGCCCGTTGGTCAGAATCTCATTCGCGAGCGTGCCCCAGGTCGTTTTGCGAACTTGGCGTCCGCGATACTGTGCCAAGCAGGCCGGCAGATTGTCGGCAGGCGGGATGTCGACGCCGAGAGTCTCCAATGCGGATTCAACGACGCGGATGGCGCCGGCCACCAAGGTGCCTCGCGACAGCGGGAGGCTGCCATCGTGGAGTTGGTGGGGCTCGAACAGCTCGCAGGGAACTCCTCGTTTGCGAAATCCATCCCAAGCCTTGTAGAACGCTTCGTTCGAGGGCACTCCTTGGTCGGATTGAAGGTAAACTTGAGCGATCGTTTCGTCGGCCATGGCGGTTTCTTTGGGAACGAGGGAAAATGGCTTGCCAACATGTGGGAGCGCTGTGTTCTTGTGGCTTTGAGCCGTGACTCCCGGCCTTCTTTGGCAACTGATTCTTTGTAGAGACGCTCGTTTGGGCAAGTTGCCGGCCCGCAGTTGTTGAGCGTTTCGGCTCGGCTTGCCGGACATCTCGGTCCGTCGCGGACGGCGCGAGCCAATGGCGCCGCCGGGATGTTTGTGGGGCGACATTAGGGCGTCTATGATGGGCGCTGCACGTCGAGCCTCACCTTGGATCTGACCATGTTACGACAGAACATATTTTTGAGCACTCTCGCCTCCCTGCTGATCGCCTCAAGCGCTTGGGGGCAAGGCGTTGACTACATCAAGGCGCACTACACCAAGTACGAGCATCGCATCGAGATGCGAGATGGCAAGCGATTGTTCACCTCGGTCTACGTGCCGAAGGACGACTCACAGGCCTATCCGATTCTGATGAAGCGGACGCCCTACAGCGTTCGGCCCTACGGAGTCGATCAGTATCCCGAGCAGCTTGGGCCTTCGCCGTTGTTTGCGAAAGCGGGATACATTTTCGTCAACCAGGATGTCCGGGGCCGCTGGATGTCGGAAGGCGAGTTCGTGCAGATGCGACCACATCGAGCGAACAAGCAAAGCGAGGAGATCGACGAGAGCACGGACACTTGGGACACCGTCGAATGGCTGGTCAAGAACATCCCGGGCAACAACGGCAAGGTGGGCATCGCGGGCATCTCCTACCCGGGGTTCTATACGGCGGCCGGAATTATCGACTCGCATCCGGCGATCAAAGCCGCTTCGCCCCAGGCGCCGGTCAATGATTGGTTTGCCGGCGACGACTGGCATCACAACGGCGCCTTCTTTCTGGCTCACATGTTCAACTGGATGTCCCGCAACGGCCGCTTGCGGCCCGAGCCCACCAAAAACTTCCCGGCCGCCACATTCGACTACGGCACGCCCGATGGCTACGAGTTCTTTCGTCGCATCAAGACACTTGGGGAGATCGAGGAAAAGTATCTCAAGGGCGCGGTGCCGTTCTGGACCGAGTCGATCAAGCACGAAGCGTACGACGACTTTTGGAAGTCTCGCAACATTCGCCCTCATTTGAAGGGCGTTAAGCCGGCGGTGATGACCGTTGGCGGCTGGTTCGACGCGGAGAACCTGTTCGGCGCCCTGGAGACTTACAAATACATTGAACGCAACAATCCCGACACCGTGAACATGCTGGTGATGGGGCCGTGGCGACATGGCGGCTGGTCCAGTGGCGACGGGGCGTCATTTGGCGACATCCCCTGGAACTCCAACACATCCGTGTTCTACCGCAAGGAGATCGAGTTTCCCTTCTTCGAGTTTCATCTCAAGGGACAGGGGAAGCTCGACCATCCCGAAGCCTGGGTGTTTGAGACGGGCACCAATCAGTGGAGGAAGCACGACCACTGGCCGCCTCGGACTGCCGTTCCGCAATCGCTATTCCTCCGAGCTGATGAGCGACTTGCTTTTGACGCTCCGCAGGAGCAGCAGGGAGTGGATGAATACGTCAGCGATCCGAGCAAGCCCGTGCCGTACATGAACGTCGTCGCGCCGGGCATGAAGGCCGAGTACCTGGTCGCCGATCAGCGGTTCGCATCGCAGCGGCCGGACGTGCTGGTGTACCAGACCGATGTGCTGGAGGACGATGTCACCATCGTCGGTCCGATCGAAGTGAACCTCCATGTTTCGACATCGGGCACGGACAGCG
>JAGQPF010000134.1 GCA_020426845.1 Planctomycetales bacterium | reverse complement strand
TAGGGGCGTAGTTGCTGGAGAAGCGATTGATCGACTTGATGAAGTTTCTTCGGTCGTCCGTGGTGAAGGTCCAAAGGCGAGGCCACCCATCTCGGCCCCGTTGAAGCTCACCGGTGGTAACGAACTCGAACCGTGCTTCAACTTCGTCAAGGACTTCATCTACGAGAGCATGGAATTCGTCGTCTTGCGACAACTGTTCTTCGACCATCTCTTGCAGGACATCTCTGTCTTGCTTCGACGCTCTGGAGAAATCCATGTCGAAGTGGGAAGCGATCTCTTCTTTCGAGCGAAAAGCAATCGATTCAATGGTGGCGAAGAATTGCTGTAGACGCTCTGCGAAACGCTCTTGATCTTCCGCTGAGACTTCCGCATCTTCTCCGATGGGTTCCAGTTCATCTTCGTCTTCCAGTTCTTCCTCGTCCTCGTCGGCCCTTGCTGGCGTCAGGCGTCCAAGGATGTAGCTGAGTCGAAAGCGCTGCTCCCCATGTTCCATGAAGCGCCGAGTAATCTCGCTCGGCGTGGCAAATTCCAGGTGCGCAGCGACCGCAGCAGTGGCGCATTCCATGATGTACTGCCGCACTTGGTCACGAGGAAGAAATGAAACAACGCCTTGATAATCACCATCAGAAACGATTACTTCGAGGTCACAAACAGTCGTCTTGGCAGCGGAGATCGACGGGAACCGCTCCTCCCTTGGGTCGGTGCCGATAAGTTGTCGGCCGACCGTCGTTTTGCCAGCACCCGTGGTGCCGACAAACTGAACCGTCGCAAAACCGTCTTCCTTGGTCGGAACGGGAATTACCGAGCTTCGCTCTGTCCAGCCATCCCGTTTCTCCGGCGTCAGGTGGTCGTAAAAGGCCGACACAATCTGTGGCTCGAAATTGGCGTCCGCTTTCGGCTTCGCAGCCGGATTCCAGTACGTCGAGTCCGCAAGAATCTCATTCAACTGACCGACCAGCCGGTTAGCTTCGTCCTCATCCCGTGTTCCGAGGCCCCGCCTGACCCGAAGTGATTGCCGACCATCCGGTGCCTTGCAGACCGGGTGTCGGAAGATCACACACCAGCCAGACCGCCCCTTATTCAACGTCGCTCGATACTTTTTCTCAGCCATCTCGACCCTCCGTTAATGTTGTTCCACGTTGTTCCAGAATCCCGATACGAGCATAATAACCGGAAAAACCGAAAGGTCAAGCACTTTCTGGAACAACATGGAACAACGGTCGTCATTTGGCGCAAACTGCTTATAAACAGAGAGATACGAACTCCGCCTGACTCGGGAAACGCATTTCGGCAGAGGTTTCTTGTCTAGTTGACCTCTAGCAGGGGCCACTTCCACTCATCCAGCGGCGGGCAGCCAGCGTTTACCCAGGCTCGCAGTTCCTCGTGGCTCCATCGGACGGCTCGTCCGATCTTGATTGGTTTCGGCATTCTGCCGCTGTTCGCCATCCCCCAGACTGTTCGCTCCGACAGATCGAGGAGTTTGGCCGCCGCTTTCATGTCGATCAACAGGCCCTTGTCCTCGGGCGGCATCTGTCCTCCGAAATGTGCGTGTTGGGCCGCTCGGATTCGAGCGTCTCGCTGCTCGTCGATGCCCGAAGTTGCGCTGCGTACTCGGCGCAGCAACTCGACAAGAGTATTCACGGTGTCGTCATCCGGTGTGATCGTTATCTGCAACTGAATTGGCTTCATTTTCGTCCTCCATCGTCGTGCTACAGGTAAATCTCACTGAGTCAGCCAATTTCAACACGACTGGAGGAGTTCATTCCATTGCCCGCATATCTCAAGATCGAAAACGTCGGCGTTTGCCCTCCCGAGGGATTCACTGTCCTCGGAGTCAGCCTTGCCGACACCACCGACCAGCAAGGCGTCATCGGTCAGTTCGGTTCTGGAAACAAGCACGGAGTCGCAGTTTGCCTTCGCAACGACGTTGCGCCGGTCGTGTTTTGCGGCACGCTCAAGTTGGAGTTCTTCACCAAGCCGCAAACCGTCTCCGACTCGCAAGCGAGCAAGGACTTCGCTCGGGTCTGCGTGAAGTTCGGCGGAACTGATACACAGACCGGAGCCAGCCGCTCGGCCACGGAAGACCTCGGCTTCGTCCTCGACTACGGAAAACAGGATTGGAACGAAGTTGCATTGGCCCTGCGTGAGTTCGTCAGCAATGCCATCGACCGTTCGATTCGAGAGCATGGCAACTGGCGAAGCGTGAAGATCGAGATCGTTGATGAGAGCCGGGTGCGGGCGAAGAGCAACCACACCAGGGTCTTCTTGCCGCTGACGCCCGAAGTTCTCGGCTTCTACAACAACCTGGGGCGCTGGTTCCTCCACTTTTCTGAACCGGAATCGCTCGACAAGGCGATCCTGCCGAAGAAGAACCGCAACCTGGGCGACCGCAAAGCGGCGGTGATTTACCGACGTGGTGTCCGAGTCCGAGAATTCGAGTCGTCCGATACCGAGAGCCTTTTCGACTACAACCTCAACGACCTCACCATCGACGAGGCACGTAAGGCCAGCGATTGGGACGTTCGGCACCACTGCGGCCAAGCCTTGGCTGATGCCGACAAGGAAGTCTTGGCGATCCTCTTCGATC
>JAGQPF010000133.1 GCA_020426845.1 Planctomycetales bacterium | reverse complement strand
GCGACGGCCGAGTCCGGAGCACAACGGCCCTACGTCATCGGGCTCAAAGACAACATCCCCCAAGTTCGCTCGTTCCCGGCCGGCTGGAGCCTGCAAGTGACGGCGGAGACGCGCGAAGGGCAGGGCGATTTGGTGTTCATTCGGGGCCATTGGGATTGGTCGAGAGTGCTGGGCGTCGAGACGGTCGAACAACCGAACCAGCGACTACAGATTCCCGAGATCGAGAAGCTGCGTCTGAACTGGACCCATGAGCTGCCGCTGGGCAGCACGCTGGTGCTGGCCGGCAATCGCCGCAAGGTTCGCTCGACGGAGGGCGAGGAGCGGCTGCGCGAGTCGCTGGTGTTGATGCGAGTCACACGTCCCGCAGCACGTCAAACCGCGCGTCCTACGCCCAATCCCACATCGCCCGCCCCGCCGATGGCGCATTGGCGCGCGCCGTCGTCGCCATCGAGTCCAATCCGGCAAGTTGGCGCCACGCAAGTGATTGAGGACGCGCCGGCTGGCGACGCCCGAGCGCTTGACCGAGCCTCACAAGGGTCGCCTGCGATGGAGCCCCGAATGATTTCCCCGTACGCAAGTGACGACAACCTGGCGCCAGCGGCGGCGATCGTGGACCTTCGCAACGCGCCGGAAACCAGACTCTATGAAGTCACCGACCTGCTCGACGGCTGCCCCTCTCCTCAACAGCGGCTCACCGAGCTGGCCGAACTAGTCGCGGCCTGCGTGTGGCAAAAGCGTGGACAGGAGATCTCGATCGAACCGGCCCTCTCCAGCGGCAGCCTCAAGGTCCGCCACACCGACGCCGGGCACGACGACGTCGAACGCATTCTGCAGCAGCTGCGACAAGCCACTCGCAGCGAGAGCCTGATCGTGGAGTTGGTCACGTTGGATGGAGATGACTTGGCCGAGCTGCGAATCGCTCCGAACAAGAGTCATGCCGTCGTGCCATTGGCGCAGTGGCAACGCCTTGCGGGCGACGTGGCGACGCGGCAACTCACGGGCGCCGCCACCGACGACGAAGGAGCAGAGTCATCACTCGGCGCCGCTCGACAGGCAGTGGAGCAGCGCACTCCCGGCAGACAGCTCCACGAGATTCGAGAGAGTCGCTGGCGATTGCCGAACGGCGGCGAGGTACTCGTCGAAGCTCGCCCGCTGTCGGACGGTCTGCTACGAGTCGAGGCCCGACACGAAGCGGATCAAGTGGTCCACAACGAGTGCTGCCGCGAGCTCCGGCGCGGCACTTGCCTGCTGTTCAACGTCGCAGACACCTCTTCGGCCGCGAGTTCCGACGACCTGACTACGATTGTGACTTGGGTCCAATCCGCGCTGCGACGCAGCGTCTCGCCGAACGCGCCTCGCCAATTCGTGCTGATTCGCCTGCAGGACAATGACGGCGCGGCGCCCAACGAAGCCGCCGGGATCGCGCCGTAGATCGCCTTCCGGCCGGGTGAACGGTACACTGAATGAACGTCCATTGAAATTGCCTCAGCACGTTCACCCTGCGGTACGAGTCATGCGACTGAGATTGTGCGGCTTCTGTGTGGCCGCGTTCGCGAGCGCGCTAACGGCCCTCGGTTGCGGCGGGGCGACTTCGTATGACATGGCGATGGTAGGCATGTCGCCCGACGAATCCCCAGCCAAGCAGGACGGTTCAGGGAAACAAGCGTCCGGCGGGGTCGAACCCGCCAAGCCGGCGGACCTTGGCGCGCCTGCCACAGGACGTGAGCACCTCGCCGAAGAACCGGAGGTGATCGGCTTCGAGGTCACCTACGCCAACGGCAAGTCGCAGCCGTCCGACGCGCCGCTCTCCGACCTGAGTCTGCCGTCCGACTTCGACAACTCGGCAAGTTTTTCGCGCGACGCGGCGCCACGACAGGAGAGCCGGCCGCCGCAAGCTCCGCAGCGTTCGCCGGCCACAAGTTCCGGCGGGACACCCGCGCCTGGCAGCGCGGACAACATGGAGGGAGGTGTCGGAACGACGAATTCGACGGCCAACACACCCGGCGCCCCGGCTGCCCCACACGTCAGGCTCTCAACGGCGCTCGCCCTCGCACAGACGTTGCCGTCGGGAACGGCGATGGGCTTCAGTGTCGAATACACCTTTCTCGCCGGATACGTGCCCAATGGCAGGTACGTATGGATCATTCAGCCGCCCAGTGGCCCGGCCGTCGCGTTGCCGGTGCAGCTTTCCCGGCGTGGCGCCCTGACTCAATTTGTTCCACAATGGGGCCCCGTGCCCGGCACGTACCAATTGCAGCTGGCGATTGTCGACAGCAACGACCGACCGCAGGCCATGTGTCGTCCGATCGACGCAGTGTACGCGCGGTGACTGAAACCACTTAGGAGGCCGTTGAAAACCTGAGCCGGCAGTCGAAGTGTTTTTTCCGCAACGCCAACGCGGGTCCACTTGCCAAGGGTCGTTTTCAACCGGCGATGAGGAGCCTCATGAACTTGCCCGACAACGAGGAAGATCAACCCCTGGAAGAAGAGTCGGTGGAGGAGCTCGAGTACGAGCCGGCGGAGGACGAGCCCGTCGTCGTGCAGCACGTCGACTCCCAGCAACTCGCGCACTTTGTCACACAGATCAAATCGGCCGAGCAACAGGTGGGCGAGCACATCATTCGCGCCTTGCAGCACGACGACACGGTGGCGGTGCTGACAACGGTGGTCGTCGGGCCCAACGGCCAGCAGCAGGTGCTTTCGGCCGCGTTGAATCCCAAGCTGATGACCGAGGTGCAAAAGGTGCTGCAGCGTGCGCAAAAAGAGCGTGAACCGGAGGAGCCGTGCGTCGGCTTCCACTGCCTGATCAAGCCCAAGGGCGCGACCGACTCCCGCGCCTGACGGCACGGCCGAGACCCTATTGTCGACTCCCCGGATCGATGCTAATCTGGTTGTTTCCCATCCAGCAATGGTGTGGGCGGTCAGGTAGCTCAGTTGGTAGAGCATCGGACTGAAAATCCGAGTGTCGGCGGTTCGACCCCGCCCCTGACCACTCCTTTGGCCCCGGTTTTTCTGGGGTTTTTTCTTGCGCTCGCGGCAACGGACTGCCGACTTAAAACGGGTATTTACCCGTCTACTCGGCCCGGTGGAGTCCTCCCAGTGTCATTGTGGAAACACAAGGCGACCGGGAAGTGGTGCGTTCAGCACAAAGGGCGCCGGTTCTATCTGCACGAGGACAAAGCGATAGCGGAGGCCATGTACGAGGCCGGCCGCCGATGGTACGAGCAGGGCGTCAAGCCGCCCGAGAATCAGTTGCTCCACCGCGGGCAAGCGACGGTGCGGGACATCCTCAACGCCTTTGTGCGTCACCAGCAAGCCCGCCTGGAAGCTGGTGAGATTGCCCACAAGACACGCGACGGGGCAACCCGCACTTGCGACTTGATTGCGCGGTACCTGAATCGCGAGCGGAGGGTGATGGACCTTGGCCCGGTCGACTTCACCGCATTCCGCGAGCAGTTGGGGAAAGACTATTCCGCGACGACCACCGCGAACGAGCTGGTCCGCATCAAGGGCGTTTTCAAGTGGGCCTGGCAGATGGAGCTGATTCCCGCCATGCCGAACATGGGCCCGGCCTGGAAG
>JAGQPF010000132.1 GCA_020426845.1 Planctomycetales bacterium | reverse complement strand
GGTTGGCCAAATCGTGGAGCCAGCGCCTATAGACGAGTTGAACGTTGAGCCAAGGTAGCCTTGAGAACGACGCCGCGCAACCCACACAAGTTTGGCCAACAAACCACGTCTGAGCAACTTTCTCTCCCCGTATGGGCATCCTCGCGGCGCGCACGATTGCTCTTCGTTATTGGAGCACAACGATTGCAAAAGTTTGCAGGACACGGATGTGATAAGGTCGCAAACGATCTGTCCAATCCGGCGACGAAAACCATTGATCGCATCTCGAATCGCGTCGCCCTCCAAGAGATCAAGCAACAGATGAATCACGGGCTCAATCACCGAAATCAACAGCCCGCGAATCATGCACTTGAGCTTGGCGACGTCACACTTGGCGGAGGCACAGGCGGCTTCGCTGAGTAGTCTCAAAATGCAGCTTACCGAGGCGCACTTGGCGACAATGTCGCCAACCAAGCGAGCGAATTTCCCCACCACACCGCCCGCCATGTTACACGCTATCGTCTTGACCGCGTCCGCGATGGTTGACATCAACGCCGCCTTGGCGCCATCAACTAACTGAGAAAAGCCCTCAGTCCAAATCTCCTCAACATTCACGTGAAACAGGTCGTAGACCTCTTGCCGCAGTTCGCTTGCCGATCTGCCGCTTTGCGCGAGCTCGCCGGTGAAGAACGCGGCGCATTCGATAATTGTGCGGAAGGCCGTGACATCGCAGCGGTTGGGACAAGCTTGCGCTGCGCCCGCCATGACGCAGCACCCGACCATTTGTGAATTGATGCCGGCAAAATCAAGGATCGCGGCGATATCGAAGATCGCCAGGCCCTCGAGATCGATCCCAAAGTAGTTCGACAACGCATTGATGGCGCCGTTCCGGATCTCTTCATTGCCAGGCTCCGCGAGAGATTCAACCGCCGCTCCGAACGCGGCAAAAAGACAGCCGATGTCGGCGCAACTGAGGCATGAGATGAGCGATTGGGCGGCGTCGAATGCCTCACCGCACGACTCTAGATTCTTGCAGAAATCTTGGCCGACAAATTTGTCCAACGCCAAGCAGGTGATCGCCTCAACAAGCTCCGCCAGCCAGCCTTTCTCGCCGCAATCATCGCACTTTCGCAGCTGCCCTTGTCCGCAAGCGACGTTGAGCAAAACTCGCTCCAGCGCATCGCCGTCGCGGTTCTCACAAAACTGCTTCAGCTCGCAGCTGCCGCTCAGCTGTGCTACCACGGCCTTGAGCTGCTCCAGGGGATGTCGCCACAGCGCCCCGTGCGGACGGCGCGGCCGTCGTCGACCAGCATGCCGAAGGTCCAGTTGGTCTTGCTAGACCCGAATCCCCACCGGCGAGGGCAGGTCACCGACCAACTGCTGCGAGCCATTCGCAACGACCTGTCGATGCAGGTCACGGTCCGCCCTCGAAGCACTATGAGGGCCACTTCCGCTTCCTCTGTCCCGTCTGCGGCGAGCTTCGCGCCACCGTGAACCCAAGAAACAATCTGGCGCACTGTTTTTGCTGCGGCCACAACACCAACAACATCGACTTGCTGATGAGCCTCGACTACGACTTCCTCTCCGCCGTCGAACGGCTTGCCGAGTGGCTGC
>JAGQPF010000016.1 GCA_020426845.1 Planctomycetales bacterium | reverse complement strand
TCTCACGTTTGGCACGCGACATGCGTTAGCTCTGCATCAAGCGTCAAGCGACGCAACGATTCAAACCCATTTGCAGAGGAGTCAGTCATGTTGAGTTGGGCCGTCACGTTTTTGATTATCGCTTTGATCGCCGCGGTCTTCGGTTTTGGCGGCATCGCCGGCGCCTCGGTCGGGATCGCGAAGCTGCTGTTCTTCGTCTTCCTGGTGCTGTTCTTCATCAGCCTGGTCTTCGGAGGCATTCGTCGCCCCGTCGTGTAAGCGGGCGACGATCTGATTGCCATCAGCAACAGTGGGAACGTTTGTCATGCTGCGTGTGAGCATGCGGGAAACTCCTCTGCGGGCATTCGGCGCGAGGGCCTGAAGGCCGAAATCGAGTCGATTGCCTGCAGAGAGCTTCCCTTCCGAAACGGTGATTCAATCCAAGGAGTGAAGTCGTGATCAATCAACAAGTCATGCAAGGCAGCTGGACCGAGCTGAAGGGTCAGATCAAGGAGCGGTGGGGCCAGCTCACCGATGACGAGTTGACGGAGGTTCAAGGCAACGCGCAGCGGCTGGTCGGGCTGATTCAGCGGAAGACCGGTGAGGCGAAGGAGAAGGTGGAGCAAGAGTTGGACCAACTGCTGTCCTCGGGAGCTTCACTGGCGAGCCGCACGGCCGCCGCCATCCGCGAGGCGACGGACCACGCCACGGACCGAGTCCACCAGAGCTACGAGCATGTGGCCGACACCGTGAAGGCCGGGTATGACCAGACGCAGCACATGGTGAAGCAGCGCCCGATCGAGTCTGTCGCGGCGGCGTTCGGCAGCGGCCTCGTCGCGGGCGTGATCCTGGGTCTGGTGATGCGGTCCCGCTAAGAGGCCGTTGAGAAACACCCAGTGCCCGTCAACTCCAATTCGTTGGGCTGGCCTTCGTCCCAAGCTCGTGGCTCGCCACGGCTTCGCGAGTTCTCCTACCCCGACTCGAAGGCTTGACGGTCCACTAACCCGGCAATCGGCACTACGTTCTACCGTAGAGTGAAGGTGGAGTTCGGTCATGGCAGAGAGCAGCGAACGAGCTGACGTGCAACAACAGATGGCGTGCATTCGCCAAACGCTCGACGAAGATGTCGGCAAGGTCGTCGATCATGCCCGAGACTTGGTCAACTGGCGGAATATCGTCAAACGCCGCCCATGGCTGGCGGTTGGCGTTGCCGCCGCGGCAGGGTACTTCCTCGCCCCTCGGCGGCCAAATCATCGCGCGGCCAGCGCCATCTCGCAACTCAGCGAGCAAGTTGAGGCGCTCCGTGACGATGCCGAGTCGCCTGCGGTCCCCAGCAGCAGCATGGTCGCGCCGGTGATGAGCTTGCTCGCCTCGGCCGCCATGAGGTCGGTGACCCACATCGTTGGCCAACAGGTCAGCAAGCTGATCACCGCACGGCATCCGGACAGCGACGTCCCCTCCTCCAGCAACTCGACCGGGGAGTGATGAAATGGAGCCGCACAACCGAGTCTCACAAATCTTCAGCTCTCCGCCACAAGGCTACGGCCAATCCGCAGCTTCGCCCGCGCCGTCATCCGCCGAGAGCGGAGCAACGGCGCTGATGGAGCGAATCAAGCCTCAGGTAGATCGCGTCGTGCAAGCCGCCGAGCATCAGATGGCGGCGCGCCCCGGCGTCGCCCTGGGTTTCGGATTCGCCGCCGGCGTTCTGCTTGGGTGGCTGATCAAGCGCAAATGACTCACGTGGAAGGAAGAACCGATGAGCATAACGATCGACCCGATCGCCTGTCCCGCCGGTGGAACATCGGAATCCGTGACAGGCGGAGTGTCCGATGTCCTGCACGATGTCACGGAGTTGGCCGAGCTGCAGGTCAAGCTACTGGCCGCGGACTCCAAAGCGGCGGTGCGTCGTGTTGCGCTGCCCGCGGCCCTGGTGGCGCTTGGGTGCTGTCTGGCATTGGGCTCCGTGCCCGTCATGCTGTTTGCCTTGAGCTCCGCCATACAGCAGTTCACGCGTTTGCCCGAGTCCGCGACCCTGGCCCTTGCTGCTGGCGGTGGAATGCTGCTTGCCGGGACGCTAGGCGCGCTCGGCTGGGCGCGAATCGCGAGCAGCGTTGACGAATTCGATCGATCTCGTGCCGAACTATCGCAAAACATCGCCTGGGTGAAGCGATCGTTCAAGCGTAACGGACGCGATGAGTGGTCGGCACACTGAACCCCATTGAACCAAGCCAACAACCTTACCCCAAGGAGCAAGTCATGCAGACCCCCACCCTTCATCACGCTGGTCCGGAACGAAATCACCATGCTCTCGACGCGTCTGAGCTGCACGTCCGCCAGGATCTCATGGATTACATCAAACACTACGCAAGCGAAAAGCCGGAAGTGGCGGCATTGTGGTGCTTTGGGATTGGGTTCGTGCTTGGCTGGAAATTGAAGCCCTGGTAAGCGGGCGGGCGGCGGAGCGGCTTGCGAATTGTTGGTCCATCACCGACGATAGTCCCAATCGGATCCCGCTCGCATCACTCCGCCCCTGCCACCGCCATGTCATCGGAAGCTACTCGATACGCCCGTGTGATTGTTGGTTCGCCCTTCGCGACAATGGTCTTCGCGGGCGTCCTGCTTTTCGCCTCGACTTGCTTCGCCGCCTCCGCTCGGCGCCCCAACATCGTTTTCATCCTGGCAGACGACTTGGGCTACGGCGACGTCAACTGCTTCGGCCAGTCGTACTGTCGCATCGCGACTCCGGGATTCGACCGACTCGCTCGAGAGGGCGTGCGGTTCCAAGACGCGCATGTCAACGCCTCCGTCTGTGTGCCGACGCGAATGGCAATCATGACGGGACGCTATCCCTGGCGGTTCGGCGATCCATCGCCGGGCGGCCCTTGGGGATTTCTCGGCCTGCGGTTTCCGACAACCCAGCACACGTTGGGACGCATGATGAGCGACGCGGGCTACCGCACCGCGTATGTCGGCAAGTGGCATCTGGGCACTCAAATGGCCACCAAGGACCAGCAGCCACAGACCGCCGAGAACGTCGACTTCACGCGGCCACTGCAGATTGGGCCGCCGCAGTTCCAGTTCGCCGAGAGCTATATTTTGCCCGGCTCGCTGGATATGTTTCCGTACGCGTTTGTGCACAACAATCGTTGGGTGGGAGACGTCACTGCGCAAAAGGGCTGGAGCGCGTTTAACCGCGTTGGTCCCGCCGCCACCGATTTCGAGGACACCAAGGTGTTGGACACGTTGGCGACGCGAGCGGAGCATTACATCGCCGCACAAGGGCAGGCTACCCAACAGGACGCGGACGCTCCACCGTTCTTTCTGTATCTGGCGCTGACCGCCCCGCATACTCCGGTCAGCCCCAGCGACAAATTCTCGGGGCGCAGCGCGCTCGGAGTCTACGGCGACTTCGTGATGGAGACGGACGATTGCGTCGCGCGCGTTCTTACTGCGCTCGATCGAGCCAAGCTGACCGAGAACACGCTGGTGATCGCCTCGTCGGACCACGGCGCCGCGGCCTATGCCGGAGCGAATCGCAAAGCGACTCCGGGCCAAAATCAGTTGATGCAACAACAGGGGCACTACAGTTGCGGGCCCTATCGCGGCTACAAGTTCTCTGTCTACGAAGGAGGACTGAGAGTGCCGATGGTGGCGCGTTGGCCCGGAGTGACGCCGGCCAACGCCAGCTGCCATCGCTTGGTTGGATTGATCGACTTGATGGCCACGCTGGCCGAGATCGCCGACGTCAAACTCGACGCGAACCAAGCCGTGGACTCCATTAGTTTTCTGCCGCTGCTCCAACACCCGGCAGCGGAGGGCCGCCGCAGTTCCATGCTGATGCAAGGCAGCGCGGGCCATGTCGTCCGCAGCGGCGACTGGAAATTGGCGTTGTGCCCCGGCAGCGGATGTGACGGCCGGTTCGGCAACACACCGCGGCGAGTCGACGCGTGGCGAGCGGCCAGGAAAACGTTTGGGCGCGCGCCGAAATCGGAGGAGGATCTGGCGCAAGCACCTTTTGTGCAGCTCTTCAACTTGAAAGACGATCCCGGCGAGTCTCGCAACTTGGCTGCGGAACATCCCGACAGAGTGCGCGAGCTGTATCGGTTGTTTCAGAATCAGGTCGCCGCGGGGCGCAGCAACCCGGGGACGCAACAGCCAAATGATCGCGAGGAAATCGGCGCCTTCTTCACCCCGGCCTTCGTGCTCGCGCCTTAAGCCTTAAACTTCAAAGGCCTCCTGCCTTGGACTAGGAGGAGCCGCGGAGGAAGGCTTCCAGGATGCGCGGGAACTTGTCCGCAACGTTGCGACTCTCTTGCGGGTCTTCCGCCAGATTGTAGAGCTCAACATCTTCGCGAGTGCTGCGTCCGGGATGTCGAACGACCTTCCAATCTCCCATGCGCACGGCTTGCCCTTTGCCTTCAGGCGTCGTTTGTTCCCAATACAGCATCCGCCGCATGGGCGTGGGAGCCTTGCGACTCGAGACAAGGAATGGCAGAGCGCTGGCGCCGTCGAGACCTCGAGGAACGCGAATCGCCTCCGCCAATCGAGCACAAGTGGGAAGCAGGTCCCACATGCCGAACGGCTCCTCAACCACGCTGCCGGCGCGGATCCGCTGGGGCCAGCGAATCACCAGCGGCACTCGCAGTCCGCCTTCGTAGAGCTCTCCCAGCGCGCCCTTGCATGCCGGCTGTCCGCCGCCCGGGGCCGAGTGGGAAGTCACGACCAGGGCAGTCGAGCGGCGCATGTTTTGACTGCCCAGCTCGGCATCAATCCGGGCGATCGCCTCATCCAATTTGGCCGCCATCCCGTCGGCCACATCAGCGACCTCCAATTCGCTCGCAGCGCCTGGCGCCGCCAGCGACACGATCATGAACAGCGGCCGACTGCGGTCGCGCCGACCGAGCATGGACAACGCCTCTTCGACGTACAGTTCGTCGACGAACTGTCCACGCTGTCCATCCGCGTTCTTGGGCACTCGAACCGTTGCCGTGCCGCTCAGTATCGCCTCGGGAAACAGATGATCCTGTCCGGGCGCCGCCCCGAACCAGGCGTCAAATCCTCGCTGTTGTCCGGCCGGAGGAAGTCGCCAGTCGCCGACGAACGCAGTTTGATAGCCCGCGTGCCAGAGCACTTCCGCCAACGTCATCGCCTCCGGCAGATGCTTGGCGCCCACGCCCGCCTGAGACGTGTCTCTGCCGGTCAGCAGGGACCAGAACGATGCCTCGACGCTCGGGCCGCCCGCATAGAACTGCCGCAATAAGGCGCCCTCGGCAGCGAGCTTGTCGATCGCCGTCGTCGGCCGCTCGGCGCCATAACAACCGAGTTGATGGCGCGCAAGCTGATTGGCGACCACGAGCACGATGTGTGGATGGTTCTCGGACTTGAGTTGAACTTGCCGGTTGAGGTCAGCGATTGCGCGACGGTTCTCATCCTTCACATCGGCAAGGATCTGATCCGCCTCGGCAAGACTGTCCAGCAGCTCGTTTTGCTGCTCATCATCCAGGGGCGTGCTTTGCGCCAGCTCACTAAGCCCCTTGATAAGAGGGGTGCGTGCCTTGATCGGCGGTTTCGCAGGCGCTTCGTCGTCGGCCGGGGCATGCGTGGGACTGTCCATCAGCCGCGTTGCGTCTGCCACCAACTTGGTGGCGTCATCGGCCCCCGAAAACGCGTCACTCGCGCCGTCTTGGCGTTTTTCGGCTGCCGCCTGTTGCCATGGGGGCACGACAGTGGGCGCCGTCGAAGGAGGCAGTGCGACTGGCGGGGGGCGGCGATCACAGCCCGTGAACGCAACTGCAACCACCACCAGAAAGAGAAGCGGTTTGGGCAAGTTGGTCATGAGAATTCGGCGCCAATTCTGTTCCGAGGAATTTTTCCAAGTTTGATAATACGTACAAGCTGCGGGAGCTGCAACGATTTGGCAGGCGCCCCTAGACAAGCGGCGCAAACTTTGCGGGCAATTCTGCGGAAAAACCCTTGCCGTCAGCAAAACCGGGACTTTCGCTCCAATCGATATTGTCAAAGAAATCGCATCAATCGCACCGAAACATAGTGCAGCACATGTTGTGGTGTGTGCGTCCTCTTATGGGCGACCCGTCCGGTCTCGGGCGAAGTTTCACCCCGGGGACCTCGCCTAGGGCGTTGGCCCAAATGGTCCAAGGCCTGCTGTCCTCAACAGTGCTGCTTCTGCGGTTTGGGGACGCCCCGCCGCAAGGCGTGACCCAACCAGGAATCGACCCTTTCCCGCATCTAGTCTTTCTGGAGTCTCCAGATGAATAGGAACACACTCTTGGCCTGCAGCGTCTTGTGCAGCCAAGTTTTGGGGCTCGCCGTCGGCGCCAATGCGCAGACGACGCTGGACAGCCCAGCTGCGAAACAAAAAGTGGGCCAGCTCATTCAAGACGTCTTGCTGCCCGAGGCCACTCTGGAAGTGGACCCGCGACATTCCAAGTTGGTGCGCACCAAGAAGCCGGTTTCCCGGTTCTCGATCACCAACCCCGAAATTTTGGAAGTCGTCCAATTCAGCCCGTCCGAGTTCGAGTTGATCGGACTGACCGCGGGCGAGACGACCTTCACGCTCTGGTTCGGCGAGGACGAGGTGCTGCGATACCTCGTGACCGTCAAGCGCGACACGAACGTCGAAGACCAGCGCAAGCAACAGTATCTCGATCTCGAGAAAATGGTCTCCGAGATGTTTCCGAACAGCGTCATCCACCTGGTGCCGATTGCCGACAAGCTGATCGTCCGCGGCCAGGCTCGCGACAATGAGGAAGCGGCTCGAATCATCTCCGTGCTCACCAATCAAACATCCTCGACCCTCGGCAACTTTGGCGGTGGCTTGCTGGGTGTCCGCCTGGGCAACGCGGCGTCGCCCTATCCGGGCGAGTCCGAGCTGCCGACTTCCGGCGTGATTAACATGCTGGACGTCCCGGGCGAGAAGCAGATCATGCTCAAGGTTCGCGTCGCAGAGCTGACTCGATCCGCGCTGCGTCAGATGGGCTTTGACCTGAACGTGGATGGCGGCGACTTCATGTGGGAGCAGATGCTTGGCGTCGCCGGCGCCTTCCGCGCGGTGCTGGACACCAACGAAGTGATGCTGGCCATGTCGGCAATCAGTTCCAACAGCTACTCGAAGATCCTGGCCGAGCCGAACTTGGTCACGTTGAGCGGCCGCTCCGCCAGCTTCATCGCGGGCGGCGAGTTCGCGGTGCCGATCGTCGTGGGCGTCGAGGGCGCCGCGGCGGCGACCACCAACTTCCGAGGCTTCGGCACGCAAGTGCAGTTCACCCCCACCGTGATCGACAAGGACCTCATCCGCTTGCAGGTGTCTCCTTCGGTCAGCTCGTTGAACCAGGCCAACGCCGTCAATGGCATCCCCGGCCTCGACACTCGCGCCGTGACGACCACTGTCGACCTTCGCGAGGGACAATGGCTGGCGATCGCCGGCTTGATTCAGGACTCTCAAACCGGCAGCAAAGCGCGCGTTCCCGGTCTCGGTGACATTCCGATTCTCGACTCCGTGTTCAGCCAGAAGAGCGTTCAGCGCGACGAGACGGAGCTGATCATCATGGTCAGCCCCGAGTTGGTTCATCCGTTGGACGACGATGAGGCGCCGACGATTCTGCCCGGCATGGAAGTGACCGAGCCAGGCGACTGGCAGTTCTTCCTGTGGGGCAACTACGAAGGACATCCGACCTGCAACCATCGCAGCACGGTCTGGAATGTGCAGATGCGACGCGGCTTGGTGCCGAAGCTTCACCAAGGCTTCGAGTCCAGCCAGGCTTTCTACATGAACGGCGAGAGCGGCTTCTCCGAGTAGCTCGCGGCCGACACGAGACGCCACACGTTGGAGCTCGTGAAGGCTGGCAGCGGCTGAGCCACCCGCATGGCTCAGCCAGCTCGGACTCGGCAAGACCCAAGCACCCGGCCCCTGGCCGTGGTGACGCAATCAAGGACATCAACCATGAAACGTCATTGGACACTGCTCGCGCTGGTTGTCGCGGTCACGACCGCAGGCGGCTGCGTGAACCACAATCACAATCGGCCGGAGGCCCCGTTGGGGTCGATCTCCGACTCGATCTGGCAGCGGCAAGAGCATAACGCAGAGGCATCCGACTTCGTGGTGCATCAGCATGAGTTCGTGAAAGGCACGGCGCGGTTGAACGTGGCCGGCCAGGACCACGTGAAGCAGATCGCCTTGCGATTGACCCGCGGAAATGACTTCCCGGTCGTCGTCGAACGCAGCATGCTCAGCGCACGGCCCGACACGGAGTTCCGCTATCCGGTGCACCCCAACCCGCAGCTGGATATGCAACGGCGTGCCATTATCGCTCGCGCCCTGTCGGCAATGGGCGTCTCGGACGCGGATGAGCGTGTGGTGGTGGCGCCGGCCTTCGCCGAAGGCTACCGCGCCAACGAGGCGATCCGCGCCTACGGTCGTGCTATGCAAAGTGGATTCGGCGGCGGCGGATTCGGCGGTGGCGGATTCGGCGGCGGCGGCGGATTCGGCGGCCGGTTCTAATCGTAACCGGCCAATCGGCTTCAGTTGACTAGCGGGCGGCGGACCCTGTTCCAGCAGGGTCCGCCATGCCGCTGGCCAGGCCTTCAACAAGCTGTTACGAGGCTGTTGAAACCCCGAGCGGCTTAGTCTCTCGTCGCAACACCATGCAGCGTGTCCCGACGGCAGACTCAACCGCTTTGGCGTGACTACACTCCAAAGCCCGGCACTCTTTCGAGGATTGCAAGGAAGCTCTCATGCACCGCAACACTCCCGCTTGCATCGCACTGTTGGTGGCAGCATCGCTGCTGGTCACGGCGAAAACCTCCGCTCAGGTGACAAATCAGCCGATGGTTCCCGCGAACTTCGGAGCGCCCCAGCTGAAAGAAGAGGGCAACTGGCTTACCAAGCGTCTGCCCTGGAACAAGCAGAAAGACACGAAGTACCCCACGAGCACTCGCGAGCCGATCACTCCCAAGAAGGTCTCGCCCGAGCAGAAACGCGAGGGCAAGTTTTCCATGGGCCGGCTTGCGGAGCGTCGCGACCAAACGGACGCAGCCAAGAGCATCTACGAGCGGCTCATCGCCGAGGATCCCAAGGACGCTCGCCCCTATCATCGCCTCGGAGTGATCGCCGCGCGCAAAGGCGACTTCAAGTCGTCCGCCGAACTGCTCACGAAGGCTCGCGGCCTCAATCCCCGCGATCCGGAGATCCTCCGTGACCTCGGCTACTTGTACTACAAGAACGATCGGCTCGATGATGCCGAGAAGCTCTACCAACAGGGCCTGCAACTGGATCCAAGCCATCAAGGCCTGGCCAACAACTATGCGATGCTGATGGCGGAACGGGGACAGTATCGGCAGGCCATGTCGCTGTTCCAATCGGTCAACGAGCCGGCTGAGGCGCATGCCAACATGGGGTTCATGCTCGTCCAAATGGGATATGCCGAAAAGGCAGAGGCCTACTTCAACCACGCGCTGACGCTTGACAAGGATCTAAAATCCGCCGCTCATGGCCTGATTCAAACCGCGCAGATCCGCCAGCAAGCCGAGGCGATGAAGCGGCAGCAGGAACTTGAGGCAGAGCAAAGCAAACCCGCCGCTGCCGTTGCCTCGTTGGCGGATGACGCGGGTCAGGCCACACGCATTGCGACCGAGGACCGCAAGCCCGTTGACACTTCCAACGTGCAAGTCGTCGCTCGCCTGGAACAGACGACGCCGGCTCCGCCAGCTCAACGCGTCGAGCCGGTCCGCATCAACATGTCCAGCAGCAGTGAAAGCCGAGGCGGCACGTTGCGAACCACGCGCCGTGCCATCGGCACCAAACCAGAGGCGAACGCGGACCCGGAGGTGACCCTCGGACCTTCGACCCAACCCGCTCCGGGACCCGTTCGCCAACGAAACAGCCTGCGGATTCGCTCGTCGGCAACCGAACAAGTGCCGACTGCCCAGTCCCAGGCCAGTCCCACGCAGGCGACCTCCCCGCGTGTCGAAACGCCGGCCGCCACGGGGCAGACTCGCGGTCTCCCCAGCGCCCAGTTCAATTGGTCCACCAGCCAATTCCCGACGGCTCAACCAACTTGGACCGCGCAATCCAACGCTGAAAAGACGGAAGTGCCCGCCACCGTGGTGCGGTAGGAAGCGATCCCGACCGAACTACGCCTCGCCTCGCTGTTGGCGAAGCTGGTCAAACGGCGCCCGCACCAGCGTGGCGCCGGGGACGGCCAAGTGAGAAAGGTCGGTTTCTAACGGCGCGGCGTCGCCGTTTTCGACGCCGCTGGCTGAGGCGACGAGCTGCTCGACCTCTCGTTGGAGGCGGATCATCTGCGACTCGAGATGCTCTCGATCGCGCAGGGCATTAGCCAGCTCTTGCTCGAGCCTGTCTTGGTCCGGGTGCTCGGCGGCGCCCCCGCCAGCGCCCGCTTCCGGCTCGAAATCGGCCAGCAACTGCGCCTGCTCTTCCAACTCCGCATAGAGCACTTCCAGTTCGCCAAGTGCCTCGCCCAACAGTTGTTGAGTGGTCAATTGCTGTGCCTCCAGTTCGGCGACCGTGCGTTCCAGCAACTCCACCATTTCATTCTGTGACACGAGCAATCCCCGGCTTGGGAGGGTGTTCTTCTCAGGACTTCGAGCTGTTGGAACCGTAGGACGTGGAGGCGATCGCGGCAATCGACTGGCCGCCATTCGGCACTCGTCAACTCGACGATACGAAGTACAATGCCGATTGATCCGGTCGTAACGGCTGTCTCAGCGCTGCGCTCGCACCGACCTTCCACGGAATCTCGCCGCCCACTTGCCCATGTCCCGCTCGCGTTCCCGCAACAACCCGACGCCTCCCGAATCTCGTCCCGCCGAAGAACGCTCGACCGAGGCAATGACGATCGCCTGGATGCTGGCAACGATGTCGACGCTGATGGCGATGGGCGCCTCGCTGCTCGCCTATTTGCTCAACCAGTTGGTCGTGAAGTCGCTGCCACAGTTGCTGTTGTTGGTGTCGTTGATATCGGGACTGGTCGTCGTAGTGCTCACGCCGCTCGTCTTGCGGTTGCGCAAAAGCAAGCCGCCCGCAGCGGTGACCTGGTTCGCCGTGATCGTGGGCCTGACCCCGGTGGCGATTGTGGCAGTGATCGAGCTGATCAGTTCGTAGGAGTAGGCCGTTGACCGGCTGCTAACGACTGGATCGTGGCAAACTCGACAATCGCTCGTCCCACCGCACGGCTTCATCCTCGCGCCCGGCGGCCCTCAGCATGGCAGCGAGGTTTCCGTAAGCAATCCTTAGGGATGCTTGCACTGCTTCTCCGGCGCCATCGCTCTGCAGCAACTGCACTCCGCGCAGCGTCAGTTGAATTGCCTTCTCCGAGGCCTTTGTCCGCCAATAGGAAACGCCCATGCTTACCAGCTGGTCGCCGAGTTCGGCGGGGCTTTCGACAACTCCCTCGGGAAACGGGTCCAACAACACGATGGCTCCCTTTTCGTACCAGCGCACGGCGTCTTCATGCCGTTCCGCCTCGATGGCCAGACAGGATCCCGCCAAGAAGTGCAGCTCGCCCAACAAATAGAGCTCGCGCGGCGTCAATTCGCGCTGCCGGCGGGCGGCGAGCAACAACGGTGAGCTGACTTTGGCGAACTCCACTGCCGTGGCGTAGGCGCCTCGCTGCCGTTCGGCCAACATGGCGTAGTACATGGTCTCCGCCAATTCCCATTCCAAACGGCGGCGGTGCAAAGGGTCCTTGGCGGCGGCGATCAGTTCCATGCCTTGTTGCAGCGCCTCCCGGCTGATCTGGCTCGGATCGACCCACTCCGCAAAGCCAGCGTATGCGGACAGCGTCAACCGCTGCACGCGTTGGGCAAGAACCGACTCCTCGTCTTCATTGGAAATCAATTGATCCGCAAGATGATGCCCTGCCTTCACCCACTGTGGCACCACCTCGGCTTTCCGACGCCAGTTGCCCCACGCGATGTCATTGGCCACGGCCAAGTGGGCGTTGGCCAGCACGCGAAGCGCGGCGCGGCGGACTTCGTTCGCAGGAACTTCGCGGAACGGCGACGCCAACTCAATCGCCTTGCGATGGTGCGGAAGCGCTTCGTCCGGCTTCGCCTCTCGGGCCAGCAAATCGCCCAGCAGCAGTTCTGCCTCGGCGTGCAGCACGGCGGGCCATTCCGCGTCGGCGTCGGCGTCGTTCTCGCCCTCGTGCAGCATCGACTCCACTTCGCGTTTCGCGACATCCAGGCCACCTAATTGGCCGCGCAGCCGGGCCGCAAGCAGGCGCCACTCGAGCCCGTCCGGATCGGCGCGCAGCGCATCCTCGGTCAGCTTCAAGGCATCGCGAGTCTCGCCAATCGAGGCCAGAATTCGCGCCTTCAGGCCACATGCCTCCGCGTTGTTGGGTCGCAACCGCAGCGCCGTTTCCAAGTCGTCCAAACGTTGTGTGCAGTGCTCCGGCCGAGCGTTGCGAGCACGCAGCACAAACAGCTCCGAGCTGATCGGCTCAAGCAAGATGCTGAACACCCCGGCTTCCGTGGCGCCCGGCGCCTTTCGCAAGGAAAGAATGACACCGCGCTCGGGATAGGTGACACCGATCGGCTCGCCGCCTTGGTCCAACACGTAGCCCGGTTGGAACGAATCGATCTGCAACTGCTTGGCGACCACGCCGGGCTCCGGCAGGTCGGGCACCTTGACGAAGATCGATTGCACGATGTTCTTCCGCAACGTCATCTCGACGCGGGGGAAGGGAGCGACCTCATACACCCAGATCGACTCAGTGGGTTCAGCAGCCTCGGGGTCGTCCGCCTTCGCCAGCGACCTTTGCAACGGCTCGCCCAATGTCTCCATTACGTCCGACGCGCTGGACCTCCCCGGTTGCAGACCGTGAAACCGCGTGGGCTCCAGCGGCACGACGGGGCGTTCGCGCGTCGGCTCATCTCCGAGGCCAGCCAACGCGGCTTGGTCGCCGCCGGTCAGTTCGATCGACGGCAGCGGGGGCTCCTTGGCCAAGTCGCGCGGGCGCACGACCGGCGTGGCATCCGGCTCCGCAGGCGCCAGCGGCACGGCGGCGGGCTCGCGAGGCAACAGGGAAGGCGCCGGCGCCACCATCGGCGCCAAACCAGGCGGTGAGTCAAGGGATTGCGCGTCGCCCGCTAGCGAATTGGCAACTTGAGCTTCAGCAGACGGCGGAGCGGGCGCCAGCGGCTGGGGAGGCGCCGGAGCACCCGTTGGCGGGCTCAACGGCGCCGGCTCGATCAGCGGCGGTTCTGGCGTTGGCGGCAATGTCGGCAATGTCGGCGATTGGCCGTATAGCGGTGCACTCACCAACGCGCCTGCGAGCAACCCAAGGCAGATTCGACAACGCATCTTAGTCGCCTCTATCTGATTTCAAATGGCCGGTTTGCCAGCGAGGCAGGACCGATCCGCTCCGAGACCTGCAGCGTGTGAGACATGAAACTCTGACTGCCGACTTGGTAGGTGTCCTTCGAGAAGTCGCCGGACATCCGGCATACCGCATAGCCCTGCGCAAGCATGCCGCGCTGTTGAAGGTGCATCAACGCATCGCGTGACGTGCCGAAGACACGTCCGCCTTGGTAGAGCCCCAGCGGCAGCCTTCCCCACAAAATCACGTCTCGCCCGGTGTCCAACGCTTGAACTTGGTCCGGTGCGCAAATCGCGTAGATCGGCTGCTCGACCGAATCCCGCACCGTTGGATGCAACCAAGCCGCTGAACATTGCAGTCCCAACAACGCCACCGTCACCATGCCCAGCGTCCAAGCCCAAGGACGGCGCATTCGCTTCCACATGCTTTGACCTCCTTGTCGCCAGCGCCGCATGGACGCCGACGTCTATCGACGACCGCCGCAGCGGTCGGACCATCCAGCGCGGGGAGTTTACGCACGTTCCCCCAACCACTCAAGTCCAATCCTCTCGCGTCCTTACGTCGCTCGGCGGCAGTGGGCGAGGGGCCCGAGTGATGCACATCCGGGAAAAAACGGGGATTTCCCGAAGAAACTCAAGCTCTTGTCAGAGAAAGACTTGCGGTGACATTTTCAAGAATTCTCGCGCCGCAGGGTTCCCCTTCCTCGCGCCAATGGCAATCCTAACAACGTGCTCAGTTTCCATCCCTTGGCGGGGACACAGGAGAAACAGATGTTGAGAATTGGCGTCTTGGGCGCGGCCTTGTTGGGCTGTGCGTTGCTAGCGCAAACTGCGGAAGCTCATCCACCCGTTGGCGTGCGAGTCGCAGTGGGTTCGGCTCGCGTGGCCGTTCGGGCAACGCGAGCAGCCGCGTATGTGCCCGTTCGAACCGCAGCGGTTGCCACTCGCGTGACGTATCGCGCGGCAACCACCCCGTTGTACTACCCACACGCTCACTACGTGAGCCCTGTCCGAGTGGCGCCGTACTATCCGTACTCGGCGGCCTATCCCGCCTATCCCACGACCTATCCGGTCTACCGTCCGGTGGTCAGCTACGGTTACTACCCCTACTGACAGCTCACGGCTGACAGTGGAATACGGCGCTAATTCACAGCGTCGCAGCGTCAAAACAAAACACGGCTCGCCCACATCGGTGTGGCGAGCCGTTTTGCTTTATCAGGTTCAGCGTTTCGGGTTCAGTGTCGGCGTCGGTTGTTCAGTTTGCGATCCAGCGACTACACCGGGCGCCGCGGCATCTTGCGAGGGAAGCGAGGGGCGCGAGGAGGCGGCGCAGGTTGGCCGTTCTCGATCTCCCATAAGTCGCGTTCCTTTTTCGTCGCGTAATACTGCAGGTAGAGCTCGGGGTCCGAGTCATCCAAGCAGTGCCAGTGCAGATAATTCTTGGGCAAGTCGACCATCTTCTCGGGTGACGGCAAGATGTCACGGAAGATCACCGTATACAGCTCGCGATCCGACAGGTGGTCGGTGAATTCCAGCACGATCCGCTTTGTGTAGAGCTGATGGATCGTATCCCAGAGCTTGGCCGTCAGCTGCTCGCCGTCCAAGTGGTCGGGGTGGGGCAACACAAGCGACGGGCTGAACCAGTCGCTGATCGCGAGCGTCGGAGCCCGCTCCCATGCCAGCATGGAAGCCAGGAACTCGTTCTCTGCGTGCGTCGGCAGTCGCCGCACGTTGAGCAAGTCGAGTGACTCGTCCAAAAAGGGCTCTAGCTGGTCGCGCAGTTCTGCGTTTAGCATCAACTGAGCAACTTCGTCCGTGGGGTCGGTGTTTTGCATCGCTTCGTCCGCCGTCAGCAGATTCTCCATTGCGAGCCGGACTCCACCATCTTTGGCGTCCGCAGCTCCAACAAGGTTCGACGATACCAGCAATTCGCAGTCACACAAGCGTTTGGCGCCCTTGCCACGCGACTTCCCGCCAATGATTCGATTTATCGCCGGCACGACCGACACGATCGCGCAGCTTTCTCGACGAATCTGCAAATCTGCCTCGTTTTCTCTGCAGCCTCCCGATTTGGCTTCCCGAGCCGGCTCACAGCGGTTGAAGTGTTTTTCGACGATGTCGCGCAGGA
Organism: Planctomycetales bacterium; assembly: GCA_020426845.1. Taxonomy (GTDB): domain Bacteria; phylum Planctomycetota; class Planctomycetia; order Pirellulales; family Pirellulaceae; genus JAGQPF01. Next base: position 43,215 of record JAGQPF010000016.1, on the reverse strand, counting down.
TCAACATCACCCCAACCCGCAAAGTCACCGAAACCGGAACATTCAGCCAAGCGACCAACAGGCCCACTGCCGATCACTGGTGACAGAGAAGGTAACCCGACGCGTAAGCGAGGGATCGAATCGCCGAGGCCGCCCACCATGGCAAGGAACTGCATTAGAATGCTCCGGCAATGATCCTCACCTAAGGCGAGTGTTGAACCATGGTGCGACTCACGGTGTTGTACGGCCATCCCGAAGACCCGGCCGCCTTCGACAGTTACTACCACGAAGTGCATCTTCCGCTGGCGAGGCGGATGAAGGGCTTCCTGGGCTGGACTATCGGCAAGTGCGAGTCGCTGAGTCCCGACGAGCCGGCGCCGTACTACATGATCGTTGGTCTCTACGGCGAGTCGCGCGAGGCGATCGAAGCGATCCTGGCGACGCCCGAGGGTCAAGCGGCCGTCGCCGATGTGCCCAACTTCGCGACTGGCGGCGCCACCTTCATGTACGACACCGAGGAGGTGCTGATCCCGTTCGCTCTCAACCTCGATTAAGGCGACTTGCCGACTAGCGACTTGCCGATTAGCGGTGTGTCTACCGTTCCTTCTGCGACACCCACTCCTCCACTCGCCGCTCCCAGGCTTTCTGCTGATCGGCGTCCCCCAGTTCACGATAGAGCTGGGCGATCCGTCGGCCGCTGCCGATCAGGACCCGCAGCTCCTTCCGATCAAGCGGCCCCGCAATGGACTCGAGCTTGGCGTGCGCATCGAGCAGCATCTCCTTAGCTTCCGTCAGCTGACGTCGCGAGGTAAGTGCGCCGCCGATCACACTCCGGCCCATCTGGGTGAACCACTCGTTGTTGCTCTTCTTCAGCAGCTCAATCCCCTCTTGAGCATGGCTATGGGCGTCCTCATGGCGATCGTCGCGCGACTCGGCCTCCGCTAGCACGACCAACAGCAGCCCCACCGCCTCGCGCTGTTCATCGGTCGGCTTGCCGGCGATCACGGTCTCCGCGATGCGCAGGCATTCACTGAGCAAGCGGATCGACTTGTCGTACTGTTCGGCAAAGAAGTGCAGCGAGGCAAGTTGCGACCGCGGATAAACGGTTTCCCAATCCTTGGCGCCATGTGCCGCGACCTTGCGTGCCAGCAGCTCCTCATAGAGCCGCACCGCCTCGGGGATGTTCTCGCGCTGATGCTCGAGTGCGGCCCAGTCCCCCAGGACCTCCAACGACCTCGCATCCTGATTTCCCAGCGTGCGGTCGCGGTTTTCCAGCACCTCGCGAAACGCTCCGGCCGCCGCGTCGGGACGCAGCGCCAGCAGCTCCACCTTGCCGATTTCATGCAGTGTCACGAGCGCATCCGCGGCATCGTCGCCCAATGTCAAGCGTTCGCCTTGCAACACTCGACGATACCATCGGATCGCGTCGTCGTATTGCCTCAGGTCTCGATGAGCTTGGGCCAACTCGTAGCCATACTCAATCAGCACCGGGTCGGTCGCCGGCAGTTCGCCGATCCGTTGTTCCATGTCCTCGATGGCCGCCAAAGCCGCTTGTTGCTGACCGGCCTGTGTCAGCACTTGAATGACGTTCCCCAAGGCTCGCAACGAGCCAGCGCAGCGCGGCTGGTCTTTCCGGTCCCAAATCTCGACAACCCGCCGATACCCTGCCGCCGCGTTATTCCAGTCGCCATTGCGATCATGGGCAAAGGCGAGCTGATGCATCGTGGTCAGCGTGTCCTCATGCTCCGACCCCAGAGACTGTTGCTCGCCGCGCAAAGTTGCCTCGTAGAACGGGATCGACTCGGCGTGGCGCGACAATGCCTTCAAGGACTCGGCAATCTCGTAATTGAGGATCGTCAGGTCCGCAGCGGGCTTTCCCTGTGCCGCCCGCGTCTCAAGCACCTGCTGCAGCGCTGGCAGAGCGGCCTCGTATTTTTCCAGCTGATACAAGACATGCCCCAGCCGTTCGCGTGGCCAGATGGAGAATTCGCTGCGTGGGCCGTACGATTCGGCAAGTTTCGCGACGACGACCGAGAATAATTGCTCGGCCTCCTCGAGCTCGCCCAATTCATAGAGTGCATCGGCGAGGTCGCGTCGAGCGAACACGACCTCGAAGTGATCTTCGCCGCGCAGCGCGATCCAGGCCTGCAACACGTCCCGCGAAAGTTGCACGGCGTCCTCGCGCCGCTCCAAGCCGGCAAGCGTCCCGATGTACGACTGCAACGCGTACAGCACTTCGGGACTTCGTGTCGCCGCTTGAGAATCGGCAAGCTGCTGCTCCGCCCATTGGGAGAGCGAATCGAGCAACGGCGCTGCTCGATCGACCGCATCGCCGGCGATGTAGGCATCGGCGAGCCGGATACGAGCATTGGCCACGACATGGCTTTGCTCTCCGGCGCCCCGGGCGATCTTTTCCAACAGCTGTTCAGCGCGCTCGGGCTGGCTGGCTTGCACCCAGGTCTCCATCAACAGCGTCTCGGCATCGCGGCCGACCCGCACTGCCTGCGCTCCGCGACTTGGGTACTCGGCAATGACTTGCTCCAGCCACTGGACGGCCTGATCCGTTTCGCCCTGCTTGATGCGGGTCTCGGCTAGCAACACTTTGGCAAGCATGACCTCAACGGCCACCGCGTCAAAGCTTCCTGAGGTGTCGAAGATGGCGCCTTGCAACACGGCCTCCGCACGCTGAGGGTCTTCCGCTCGCAAGCAACTGCGAGCGCAAAGATGCCGCAGCTGCAAGGTCACCATGTGGCGAGGCCCGAGCACCTGGTCCGACCGCGTCACGAGCTCTTCGAACAGTTTCATCGCCTCAACGAATCGCTCGAGCGAATCGAGCGTGTCGGCGACGTTCATCTGAATGACGATCGTCTCGCGGCTTTCCAATCCGTAAATCTCGATAAACCGATCGGTAATCCGCGAGAACTCGCGGTATGCGGCATTCGGGTCGCCGTAGTCCGCCTCGATCAGGGCCAAGTCGTTCTCGACCGACAGGGTGCCGGGATGCTGCTCGCCCAACGCCGTTGCCATTCCCATACGCGTCTCCTCGAGCACCTGTCTCGCTTGCGTCGGGCGGCCTTGGGCGTAATAGCATTGACCGAGGCTATATTTGGCGAACAACGTGGTGGAGTGAACGGCGCCTAGATGCTCCGTTGCCAGTTCGACGACGCGCTGCGCCGCCGTCAGTGCCTCGTCAAATTTGCCCATCTCCTTCAGCAGGTCGACCTCGCTCGCTCGCATCTCGAGCGTCTCGCGATGGCGAGGTCCGAGCAGTTGCTCGGCCTCGGGAATTGCCGACGCGAGCAGATCACGCGACTCGTCGAACTTGGCGAGCCAGATGAGCAGGTTTGCCAAGTCGGCTTTCGCCTCGAGCCAAGTGCGGCGTTGCGGTCCCGCCGCAGCCGAATGCCGTTGCACCACGTCTCGCAACAGCTGTTCGGCTTGCTCGTACTTGCCAGACTGCAAATACAACGCCCCCAGCGCAGCTTGCGCCGCGAACGTGTCCCCATCATTGGCGCCCAAGGCCTCGGTGCGCACTCGCACGGACTCGGTAAGCGCCTGTTCGGCGGGCCCGTATTGGCCAAGTTGTCCGTAGGCGACCCCGATCGTCTTCAGCAGGCTGGCACGGACCAACGGCTGGTCGGCAAACTCGTCATTGACACTATGTGCGGCGCGCTGCAGCAGCGTGCGGAATTTCAGTTCGGGATCGGGAAAGTCGCCCGGCGTCGCCTGAGCAAGCAGGTCCTCGTTGAGGAATTGAGTGACAGCCGTGGCGGTGGCCGCCTCCTGGCGGGCCTTGGCCTCGGCGACCTGCAGATCGGCGTTGGATTGCCGCAGCTCGCGGCCGCGTTGGTCGAGCTGCTCGTTCTTGTGCTGCAAGGATTGCGTCAATCTCGCCAGTGCATCATTCTTCTGCTGTAGCACGACCGAGAACACGCTGAGTCCAACGACGGAGACGAGCACAATGGCGGCAATCGACGCGGCGAGCGTTTGCCTGCGTTTGATCCAACGGCGAATGCGTTCGGGGAGCGACTCGCGATAGGCGGCGACGGGCTCGTCGGCGAGCCAGCGTTCAACTTCGTCGGCAAGCTCCAACGCGGTTCCGTACCGAGCGTCCGGCAGGCGAGCCATCGCTCGCTCGCAGATGGCGGCCAGCGGCTTGGGGATGGCGGGCTGGCTCTCGCGCGGCGGCGTGAATTGCCCAGCACGCACGGCGGCCAACACGTCGACCAAGGCGCGACGGCGCCCTTGCTCGTCGACGCTGCGAAACGCCGGCTTGCCGACGAGCAACGCGTAGAGGGTGGCGCCCAATGAATAGATATCGCTCCGCACGTCCAGCGCGTCGACGCGGCCTTCCGCCTGCTCGGGACTCATAAATCCGGGCGTGCCGATCACGCTGCCCAGCTGCGTTGGCGCAGAGCCGCGTCCCGAAGCGGGATGCAGGGGAGCCGCCTCGGAGTCGGCGGCGCTGGACTCGTAGGTTGATGCCGGATCACTGACGTCGGCGCCCTCGGTGTCGTCGGCCACCTTGGCGAGCCCCCAGTCGACGACAAGCGTCTCGCCAAACTTCCCGAGCATGATGTTGTCGGGCTTGATATCCCGATGCAGCACGCCTCGGCTATGTGCATAGCCGATTGCCTGGCAGACATCGACAAACCGCCCCAGCAGCTTGCGAAGCATGAACAAGCGATCGGGCTCCGACACGCTCGCGTGATGCAACGCCGCAATCGCCTCCTCCATGCTCTCGCCGCGCACGAACCTCATCGCATAATAGGGATGGCCATCCTCGTGGATGCCGAGCCCATAGACGGGCACGACACCGGGATGCTCCAGTCCTCCGGTGATTTCCGCCTCCAGCATGAACCGCTGTCGAGCGCTCGGGTCCTCCGCCAGCCGATCCTTGATCTGCTTCAACGCGACTTGGCGATTCAGCTCCTCGTCAATCGCCACAAACACTCGGCCCAGTCCTCCCTCGGCATGCGCCTCCAACTTGCGAAATCGCGAGTGCGGGCTCTCTTGGGAATGCGGCGACGTCGCCGTGGACGTCACCTCGGGCGATCGCAGGATTTGCGTGACGGTCTGCCACACCTCTCGTTCATCGCGCGCATCCTGCGCGGCGCCGCCCGACCCCAGCAAAGAGTCGCCCCGCGTCGCGGCGGACTCGTAGACCGTGCGAATGCTGTCGCCGCTTGGCGAGCTCTCGGTGGCCAACTGACCGGCCGGCGGTGTCTCGGCCGGAGGGTGTGGTTCGCGCTGCTGAAACTGTTGCAGCTGTCGGCTCGCCAAGGCGGCCAACAACTCGGCTGTCTCGGCGTCAAGCAGGCCCTGGTGGGTCAGGGATTGTGCGAGCGGGAGCGGGGCAGGGGAGGCGTCGGCTTCGTCGCGCCAACGCTGAATCGCGTCCGCCAGCAGTGCGGGCTCGGCCAGCCGCAGTCGATGCACGAGCTCGGCCAACAACAGGTTCGGGTCGTTTGGGTTCGGCATGTCCGTCTCAAGTGACGGACGCGCCGTCAACGCAGTTTGGTTGCGGGGGCCGCCAGGAAGCGGTGAGCGACGTCGGGTGCGCGGCTGCCTCTGGCAAAAAAGCCGCCATCGGGAGCTGCGGCGAACAGCGGCAACTCATCATACATCACTCCCAGCCAGCCGTCGGACTGATCGAGCTCCACGACGTGAAGTTGCGGACGCTGATGTGCCGGCACGATATCCGCCACAAAATCGCGGTACGCGCGAGTCAGTGCCTCCACCGTGTCGGCTTGGTGCCGCCGCCGCGCGGCGTCGACCAGGAACACACGAGTGTGCTCTCGCACGAGATCGCGTGCCAGGCTCTTGTCAGCTTCGTGCCGGAGGTCGAGCGACGCCACCGGGTCGAAATACTCGAGCTCGCGGAGGTAGGTCTCCTTGCGCGACGGCCGCTTCAGGCTCGGCTTGTCCCATTGTGGAATGAACTCGCCATCGCTGTTGGCCAGCAGCCAGACGTGTCTCGAATCGCGAACACACAGCCATTGTTGCCAGCCGTCGTCCCATCCGAACACGCGAAACTCACCCGCGTCCTCGACGCCTTCGGCATGCAGCGCAACGCGAAGCGATGCGCTGAGCGCCGGCTGGAACGTGGGGCGCTCGGGGTCGTCGCTGAGCGCCAGATCGCCCGCCTCGGACCAAAGAAAGTCCATGATGGTGTCGTACAGCCGCGTGTCAAACTCGACCGAGTGCAGGGCGATTTTGAATTCGGTGCTCAGCGTCGGCGTGGCCTGAATCGCATCGAACAACGCCCGCGCATACGGAGTCAGCCGCTCCCAAAGCGAAAAGAACTCTCCATCGCTCGTCATCACGAACAGTGTCTTGGCCTCGTCATGGCTGCCACTGCCCCACTGCTCGACAACCGCCAGTGCCGGGCGGGGCATGTCCGGCTCGTTGACCACTCGCACCTCGAGCGACTTGGCCTCATTGGCCTCAAGGATGGCCTGCATGTGAGTTTGATAGCGGGAGGTCAGTTCCGTGTGCGTCGCCGACCAGTGGGGCTCGGAGGCGTGCGGAATCCGGCCCATATAATGCCGCAGGAAGATCTCCGACTCGGTCTGCAGATCGCTGCGAAACGCCGGCGAGTTGATCCGCGACTCCAGCATCTGCCACGACATCCAAGTCGGTGTCTTCAAGCGGTTGACCGAGTAGAACGAAAAGGCGGTGATCGGCAACGTGATGGCAAGCACAATCACCGACAGCGCTTTAAGCCGGCTCTGCTCACCGCCCAGATTGAGCGTCATCGCCGTGGTGACGATCGGCACGATGAAGGTCGCCGTGACCAGCGTGGCGAAAGCGAGATGAAACCCCAGCCAAAGCGTCACATCGTACGCTCCGATGTACTGATAGCGGGTGCCGAAGCTCTGCGCCTCCTTGACGACGATCACGATGTACAACGTCAGCAGGAATCGGCCGTAGAGCCGCATCTCCTGGCGGACGCTCGGCGACGTCCAGGCCGACAGCGGCGCCGCGATCATCCAGAACACGTAGTGCAGAAACGGCCGCGGCCGAGTCTCGAAGTAGAAGCGGTGCAAGTCGCGAAGAAAGCCGACCGCCGGACGCGTGAGCGGCACTTTTTCGAGCAAGTCGAGCCGACCGATCACCCGTTCGATGTTGCCCAGCAGGCCGCAGACGACCACCACCAGGATGATCACCGCAAGCAGCTCCATATGCTCATACGTCACACAGAAGCGCACGAACAAAAACGGAGCGAACAGGAAAAACGCGACTCGCGTCGCAAACTCGAACCAACCATGGCGATACTGACCATTGACCGCCCACGGCGCCACTGGAACGTTCAGCGTCACTCCGTTGAGCTGCGGCGCCGCCAACAAAAGTCGCCGCAACAGGAACAGATCCGCGGCCCAGCCGGCGCCGAGCAGCCCCAGCGTGAACAGGTACATCGCACCCGTCAGCCAGCGTCCGGTGTAAAAGCGATGAGCGCCGGTCCAGCCCAGCGTGGCCCAAAACAACAGGCAGATCCAGTACGGCCGCGACGCGGGAATCGCGTCGTCGTCGATCCTCGCCAACGACTCGCTGCGACGCCTGCGGTCCCTGCGCAACGATCGCCATTCCAGCTGCGCGTTCAGCACAGAGACAATCCACATCGCGACAGCGACCCAAAGGATCAACAGCGAGTGCGGATCTTGCGGCGCCAGGCCTTCCACCCAGCCATGAATGCCGCTGACGTCGTTGAAGAGCACCGCCGACAGCACCGTTGCCGCGATCAAGCCTACCGACGGCCAGAACAAGTACAGAGCAGCCGTCACATACAGCCGAGGCCGGCGCAGCCGCCAGCCCATCAGTATCCAGGGCAGACAGCTCAGCAGCGGCGCCGCCGTGGCCACGGACCATGCCAGCCAGCTGGCGGCAGCCAGCAGGCCCGTGCCGATCGACCGCAAGGTGACGCGAGTATCCATGGTTAGTTGTCGAGCCAGATTCCGAAGCCAAACAGCTGCTCGTCACGTCCCAGAAATGAAAACTGCGGCGAGGCGCCATTGACGTAGTGGGCGCCGACTCGCAACAGTCGCCCGTTCGGATGACTTCGCCAGGCCCAGCCAGCTTGAGCGGACAGCGTGCCGCTGAAGTCCAACTCTTCACGCAGCAGCGCATTGATTCCCAGAAAAGGCGCGCCCGCCGGACCCGTTCCGCGCGCCGGCACGTAGTCCAGCCCGAACTGGAACTCCCACGGCTCCGACACGTCGGTGTAGAACGCCCAGCCGGTCTCGCCGTAAATCCGCAGAGCCGGTGACATGTAGATGGCATGTGCGAGCACGATCACGTCTCGCGCATAGTTCAGCCGAGTCGGCATCGCCTTGAGCAGGAACTCGTCGCCCAAGTGAGAGCTGAGGTGATAGTACGCCAACTTGGTGCGGTGCCTTCCATAGCCGAACGTGACCGGCACGCCCGCTCGAAAGTCCGCGGATCGGAGGTCAAAGTCCTCCTCCATATCCAGCCGCAGCTGGGCGGAGCCTTCCAGGTCTATCTGCACGCCTTGAGGAAAGGCTGGGTCGGCATTGCCCCATCTCACCAACCCAACGCGCGTGCCGAGCGTGTTGTCGAACAGCCACCCGTCTTGATCCTCATAGGACATAGTGGAGGCCAAACGCGACTCTTTGAGCCCCGCCAGGTACGGGCGAAACACCAAACCGGTCGGCAGCACCTGCGTGGTCCCCTGCGCCGCGATCTGCATCGCGCCGGGAATTCCCAGCAATCCGCCGCCACGAAGACCTTCGCCAAGCTGCATGCCGTCCGGAGCAGGCCATGTCTCGCCGACCAGCGGCTCGTCGGCCATCAAGAACTCGTCGATGTAGGTGTAGTCCAATGCCGCCGCCGGAGCATGCAGCAGTTCGTGCAGCCACTGCACTGCCGGCAGTTGAGCCATCCGAGCGGCCGGACCACCGGAGGACGAAGGAGCAGGGCTCGGCGGACTGCCACCCAACAAACCGTCGACATCGATGAACGACTCGACGGGACCATCGCTGCTCATCGAAACAACGGGATGGGGTGGCGCCTGTCCCCAACCGATCTGCCCCCATGTCAACGCGGCCAGCAGCGCCGCACAAAGACGCTGACGGTGCGCACGCTGCAAATGAGCAGTGGTGCGCTGGCCAAGTTGGTCGACATGGGTCATGGAATCAAGTGCCCCGTCAATGTTGAAACTACCGCGCCCCAAAACTCGCGGTTCACCGCGACTTAGCGGCCCTCCCAGCCCGCAAACACAAACTTGACGGTCTAGTGCCCCGTCAACACTAAAACGTTGGGTTGGTCGCCGCCCAACCTCGTGGCTTGCCACGACTTCGCGAGTTCTCCAACCCCAAAACGAAGGCTTGACGGTCCACTAGTCGTCTGGGGTCACGGAGTGACAACGGGGCGTGGTCACGACCTGGGGCGGGGATCATAGCGACTTGAGCCGAATGTCAACAGCTCGATTCCACACGAGAAAAACCGAGAAAATCCAGCCGATTTCCGAGCGAGCGTCGTGGGGGCAAAGAAGAAAGGGGGGTCTCGACGTGATATGAGAGTCGTTGCCGGGCGAACCACAGGATGTCAGCGGCAGACATGGCGATTTGGCGTTCCAGCTGTTCGGCGTTACAACGGAGCGAACGGCTTGTAACAACAACGGCCTCCTCACCTCACGGGATGCGACCGTGGTACGCAAAAGTGTCAAGATGCGCAAACTGGCAGGAGTAACCGCGTTCCTCGGCTGCTGGAGTTTGCTCGCCAACGCATTTGCCGAGCCGTCCGATCCGATGCGACAGTGGGCGCAGTGGCGTGGGCCGCTGGGCACGGGCGCCGCGCCTCACGGCAATCCGCCCGTGTCTTGGAGTGAGTCGAAGAACATCCGCTGGCGCGCACAGCTCTTTGGGCTCGGACACTCCACACCGGTCGTGTGGCAAGACAAGGTGTTTCTGACAACGGCCGAGCCGTATGGGGAGAAGTTGCCGCCGCAGCCCGAAACGGCGCCGGGCGCCCACGACAATTCGCCCGTCACACAGCGACATCGTTTTTGGGCATTGGCCTTCGATCTCAAGTCGGGCCAGTTGCTCTGGAAACGTGCGTTACATGAAGCGCTTCCGCACGAGGGCGGACACTACAGCGGCAGCCTTGCTTCGGCATCGCCCGTCTGCGACAGCGAGCATGTGATCGTCTCCTTTGGCTCCTATGGGCTGTATTGTCTCGATCACGCCGGGCAACTGATCTGGCAACAGCAACTCGGCAAGATGCAATCCAAGCACGGCCATGGTGAAGGCTGCACACCCGCCCTGCATGGCGACACGCTGGTGGTCAACTGGGACCATGAAGGGCAGTCGTTCCTGGTTGCCCTAAATAAAGCGACCGGCAAGACGCTTTGGCGGCGCGACCGGGACGAAGTGACCTCTTGGGCATCGCCCTTGATCGTCACCTCCGAGCCGCGGCCTCAGGTGGTGGTCGCCGGAACCAACCGTATCCGCGGCTATGACCTCGAGAAGGGCGACGTCGTCTGGGAATGCGGCGGCCTCTCGCACAATGTCGTCGCGTCGCCCGTCGCGTCGGACGGCATGGTCTACGTCGGCAGCAGCTATGAGACTCGCGCGATCATGGGCATTCGCATTCGCGGAGCCAAAGGCGATCTAACGAACACGGACCGAGTTGTCTGGCGCCGCGACCAACGGCCTCCCTACGTGCCTTCGCTGTTGCTGTATGAAGGAGCGTTGTACTATCTCCGCCACTATCAAGGCATCTTGACTCGCCTGGAGGCGCCGACGGGCGAGGAGCCCACCGGCCCGTTTCGACTGCAGGCGATGTTCGAGATCTACGCTTCGCCCGTCGCGGCCGCGGGGCGCATCTACGTGACGGACCGCGATGGCGTGACGTTGGTGATGCAACACGGCGAGTTGCCTCGCTTTCTCGCGCGCAATCCATTGGACGACCGGATCAGCGCCTCGGCTGCCATCGTTGGCGACCAACTGTTGTTGCGAGGCGAAAAGTGGTTGTACTGCATCGCCGACGAGGAAAAAGGAAACCCGCGGCGTTAGCGTAAGGAAGGAAACCCGAAGCGTAAGCGAGGGATCGAATCGCGAAATCCCTCGACAGTAAGGAAGGAAACCCGAAGCGTAAGCGAGGGATCGAGCTTCCGAAGGCCTCCTCTCCCTGCCATCACTCGTCGATGAATGGCGTGGCGGGACTTCGGGAATTGTGCTGTTTCGCGATTCGATCCCTCGCTTACGCTTCGGGTTTCCTTTTCGGATGACTGACGGGTTGCGGCGATTCGAGGAGGAGGCGGCCGATGCCACGACACCGGCAGGAGGAGGCACTGCCCGAGCGCGACGGCGGGGCGAGCGAAAGCCCGCTTAGCCTATTCGGCGCCAAGCGGACGCTCTGGAGACGCGGCCCCGCCGTGCCGTTATGGGCGATAGCCAGCTCGCGGCTGCCCTGCGCGCTGGACCACTGGGACGCCCATCGACGTCTGCGCCGCTGGCTCGACACCGTCCAATGGCTGCTGCGTTACTGGCGTGCTCGCGACGCCAGTTTGCTGATTGTCGACGGCACGACCGGCGCCGAGCTGTTGCGAGCCGCGGCTCGTCGCGCGCGAGTGCCCGTGCTGACGGCGCGCGTCGCCAGCACGCCGGCAACGTATCGCCGCCTCGTGTCGAAACATCAATGTGACCTAGTCTTGTCACCTGAGTTCCCGCATGATCCGGCGGACGCGGCGGCTACCAAGTGCTACGACAAATGCGACGACAAGCGCGGCGACGGGCCATTGGCCACCAGCGACAACGTCTGCCCAGCGCCGAGGGATCAGCTGGTGGCGGCATTGGCGGATCACTTGGAAGTGCTGCATCTGCGCCCCGGCGGGACGTGGCAGCGATTGCTCGAAACGCGGGTTGCGTGCCCCGGAGCTTCAACGTGCCGGCTGCACGCCACCGGACTGCGCGGATTCCTCCGGCAGGGCGACGCGATCTTGTCCGCTAGCTCTGTCTCCATCGCGGTGTGCCGTAAGTCACCGACGCCGCTGAGACACGCTCAGCAAACTTCGTCCGCGGCGGGAAGTGCGTCGCATATCAAGCCGCGAGCGAGACAATTCACTCGCTCTACCGCGGGCCGTCCGCTGTGGGAGCGCACGCCCGTGCTGACGCATTGGACGCGAGCTTGCCGCGGTCCCTGGCCGGGCGACACGCTCGAACAGTTCTGGATCAAGCTGCTGTTGGGACGAGAGCAGGCGCGCAGCGCCGCGGACGTGCTGCGAAGAATTCTCGCGACCGGGCTGCTGCTGGGATCGGCGGAGGGTCTGCGTTGCGGAACGCCCGTCGTCTGTTTCTCCTCGCTGAGGCCCGATCAAGCTTCGCCGCACTTCCAGCGCCATCGACGACGCTGGGACCGGCCAGGATACGGCATCGTGTTTCCCCGCCACGCCATCGCGCAGCTTGGCGGGCAGCCCGTCGTCTATGGCGACGATGCGCTCTGGGACCAGCTCACTCCGGCGCTACGCCCCTACTTTCAATCAGCCGGTGCGCAATCTCAATGGCGAGCGGAACAAGAGTGGCGATTGATCGGCGACCTTCGCGTGGACGCGATCGACGAATTCGAGGTCATCGCCCCCACGAAAGCCGCCGCTCATGCGCTGCGCGACGACGGCTGGCCTGCGCGAGCGCTTGCCGAATGAGCCCTGGCAGAATGAGCGTTCAATGCTCGTGGATCGCCCGATGCTCGTCCTCGTCTCGCGGACGGTTGTCGTGACCCTTGCCAATCGTCAGCTCAATTCGGTCGATGAACTTCACGTTGGCGCATTCATCGATTTCGCTCGCCTTGCACTGCGAGTGGTCGGGGATAAACAGCCGGAACGGGCCGCCGGCGGCGAGCGGCAACGGCTGGCCGTCCTGGCCATAGATCAACACTGCGCGGTCGCGCACGGCATCCAATGGCAGGCTGGCGTGGAAATCGTCCGCGGTAGCGTGCAGGCCCAGGTGGTCCGCCTCCGGCAGCGGCCGGCAGCGATCGAGGATCGCCGACAGCTTCACGGCACAACCGGAACGTTTGGCGCCGAGCGACTGAACGTCGGCAATCTGCACTTCGGCGGGCATCTCGCTCAGCTCGGCAAAGGTCAGCGAAATTGGAGTCTCGACTTGCCCGGTGATCGTGAAATTGGCCATGGTCGTCTTGGGAATCGGGGATTTGCGAGCTTTGCTGTCTTACCACCACGCTGGCCGGCAGCCTGTTTTGGTTTGTGGCCGAGGTGGGGATGCCGTTGAAGACAGCTCTTGAGCGGGGGGTCGCGCGAGCGGCGCCGAGTCTCGGATGATTGACTTGACCGGGGGGGCACCTACAATGCACGTTAGTTTATACCGGGCGTTTTGAGGCCGACAAACACTCTTCAGTCGTCACTGTTCAGCGGTCTCATGCCAATTCCCTTCCCACTCGCACCTCCGTTTGTAACAAAACTTACAGACGAGGCCATCCCACCGTAACTATCTTCCAATCACCGTTGGAAGGACGGTGAGAATTCGTTCGTGACCCGAGGCCGTCATCTCTTTGCCGCGATTGAAATCGCTACGGGAGTTTGGCGCCTTCGGCGGCGGAGTCTCACTTCCTTCTGATCGACCCTGACTGCGTGTCGACAAGGACGGAGACTCGCGTGCGATTGACGGGAAGCCACGGGACCCGTTGGCTCCCGTCGCAGGTGGCAGCGAACCAAAATCGAGCGAACGATTTGTTGAAAATCCACGTAGTCTCCGTTAACTGACGAGGGCGGACGAGGTTTTCATCCGAACTTAACCGCGTTCGCCTCGCGTTCGGTTCCGCCGGCCACTCATTTTAGGTTGAAAGTTTCAGCCGACTAACTCTGTTGATGTTTCCGTACTTTCGAAGAACGCCAATTTAAACGAGGAGTTTCTGCATGATTCGCAAGGCCGCATTCTTGATGGTCGCCCTGGCCGCCACGGTGGTTTCCGCCGAGTCGCTTGAGGTGGGTGGCAAGGCCCCGAACTTCAAGGGCACTGGCACCGACGGCAAGGACTACAGCCTGGAAGGGATGAAGGACGCCAAGGCCGTCGTCGTCTGCTTCACCTGCAACGCCTGCCCGACCGCGATCCGCTATGAGGACAAATTCATCGCGTTCGCGAAGAAGTACCAAGACAAGGGCGTCCGATTCGTCGCGATCAATGTGAACCCCGAAGGCCTCGACGCGATGAAAGAGCGTGCTGAGGAGAAGGGCTTCCCCTATCCCTACATCAAGGACGCCTCGGGCGACTCCGCTCGCGCTTATGGCGCCAAGGTCACTCCTCACTTGTACGTCTTGGACGGCGGCCAGAAGCTCGCTTATGTCGGCGCGTTCGACCAAGGCGACAAGACCTATGTCCAGGACGCCGTGGACGCCGTGCTCGCGGGCTCGACCCCCGAAGTCACTTCCTCGCGTCCCGTCGGTTGCGGCATCCGCCCGGCCCGCCGCTAAAGAGGACTGGGAAGCCACTGGACCAAAAGTCCGGCCTAGTTAGCATAGTGGCGCCCAATCCATTCCACTGGGTTGTCTGAATCGATTCGACAACCCGGCGGAGCGATTCGATCGCAGCAACACGACAGGGTCGTCCTCGGGCGGCCCTGTTTTTGTTCCATTCTCGACATGCTTCCCACTCAACGAGTTCAGCCGATGAAATCCGTACGCTTTGCGTTGTTATTTGGCCTGTCGTGCGTTTCCGGATGTAGCAGCGGTCCAGGCGGTGCACCCTCGCTCGGAGATGTCGCGGCAACCGGGTCGAGCGAAGCGAAGGCGTCGGGCGAAGCGAAGGCGTCGGGCGGATCTCATTCGGCAGTCGCCCCGCTGAAGGAGCCCGCCAAAGTCCAAATGGTGGATGTGGCCGGGTTCAAGGCGGAACTCGCCAAGCACAAAGGCAAGGTGGTGGTCGTCGACTTTTGGGCAACCTGGTGCGGGCCTTGTGTCGAGCGATTTCCGCACATGGTCGAGCTTTCGCATCAGTTCCCCGAGGAGGACGTCGCCTTTATCTCTGTCAGCTTCGACGAAACTTCCGAGACCGGCAAAAAGCAGGCAGTCCAATTCTTGACGAAGTCGGGGGCCGACGTCATGCACAACCTGCAGATCAACTTCGACTATATCGAAGCCTTCGAGGCCTTCGATATCCGGGATGGCATTCCTCATTACCAGCTCTACGACCGGGAAGGCGCGCTGACCCATCGCTTTAGCGCAATCGCCAACCCCAAGGAAGACGTCCTGGCGGCAGACGACCTCGACGTCAAATTGCGAGAGCTGCTCGTCAAGGAATGAGCCAGCCACCTCGCTGGAGACGCGGGGTCGGCACGCTGCTGGGCTTGCCCACCATGCCGATTCGCAAGCTCTTGCATTTCGATGCGTCTCACCTGACTAGCCCGCAACGTCGACGCCATGGCCTGACGCTCGTGCTGTCCGGGATTGAGGGCCGCGGGCCATTTGTGCAATCGCTGGCGCAAGGACTGGGCGATGTGGACGACGGCGCGGTCGAAGTGTTTGAGTGGACGACTCGCCGCGTGTTCGCGACTTTGAAGCATTTGGCAGCCCTGCGGCGCAATCGCGAGCAGGCGGCCAAACTGGCCGATGCGGTGATGGCGTACCAAGCAGAGCACCCAGCGGCGCCGCTCCATTTGGTCGGCCACTCCGGCGGCGCCGCCATCACGGTGTTCGCATTGGAAGAGCTCGCGCGCCGGGGCGCCGCGCCTGTCGACAGCGCCATGTTGCTCGGAGCCGCCCTCTCCCATGATTACGATTTGGACGTCGCGCTGAGCGGCGCCAGCTTGGTTCGCAGCTTCCACTCACCGCTGGACATTCCTCACCTGGTGCTCGGCACGCTCGTGTTCGGCACAGTGGATCGCCGCCACACCGTCTCGGCGGGATTCCGCGGTTTTCGCGAGCGAAATCTGAGCAGCTACCAACGGCTCGAGCAGCGTCCGTATCGACGCGCCATGTTCTCCAGCTGGCATTGGGGTGGCCACATGGGCTGGACAAACCGCGTGTTCGCCGCCGAGCATCTCGCCCCCTTGCTGCGGCAATCGGAGCCACCCAAACGCTGCGAATAATGACATGGGGTTGGCAGCGTTCGCGATCATGCAAGCAGCGCAAATGCGCGCGGCGATTGCCCTGGATCGATTCGTGGGCGGGTACGAGGAGTCAGCGCCACATGGTAAAACAAGGGCGTAAACCACCGGGCGTACAGTGCGTTTCGCGGACACGGCCCGATTGCCAGCTTCCCAGGATGCAGAACATGTCTCGGACGGACGCAAACGGCTCAATCTCCGTGGCGGCGAGAATTTTCCGGTGGGCGGCAGCAGCGGCCGCGGGCCTGAGCATGGCCGCGCCAGAGGCCAAAGCCGATCTCGCGGGACCATTTCCCGAACTGCACACCTCATTGCCGGCCCCCACGCATATCGTGATCACCGGGCTGGCAATCTCGCTGGCTGCATCCGTGCTGGGTCTGCGCCTGCTGCGACGAGGCAAGTGCACTCGACTCCAGATGAACGTCGTTCTGTTCTTACTAGGCGCCGTCACCGCCGGACTGGCCGTTTACTCGCAGAAGGTTCGACAGAAGTACGCCGCCGAGGTGAAACAGACGCAAGAGTCAGGACCGAATCGGCAGTATTTGGACGTCGATGCCGAACTGAACCGTGCGCAACATCAACAAACTCCCGACGGTCCGGACAACTCACCGCCTACCGTTGACCTGCCCGGCATTGATCCGCCTGGCATCGATCCTCCTGGCATCGATCCTCCTGCCGTTGATCCTCCTGCCGTTGATCCTCCTGCCGTTGATCCTCCCGCCGTTGATCCTTCTGCCGTTGATCCGCCGACGGTTGATCCGGCCAACTAGCCTGTTGAAAGAGACCCAACCGGCAATCGAAACGTCGTTCACTCTGCGGAAAGACACGGTGATTGCCGGGCGAGGTGTCCTTCAACGGACACTTTCGGGGTGACGCTGCTGTTCAGGTCCCATCCGTTTCCATTCTGCAACGTGCACATCATGACCATTGTTACATTCGGCGAAGTGATGGGGCGTTTCGCGCCCGAGGGTTTTTTGCGATTCAGCCAGGCGATGCCGGGTTCGTTGCATGTCACGTTTGCCGGCGCCGAGGCGAATGTGGCCGCATCGCTGGCGATGTTCGGCGAGTCCGCGCGGTTTGTCAGCGCGGTCCCGCGCAATCCTCTCGGCGCCGCCTGCTTGGCCTCCTTGCAGGCGCGCGGAATCGACACGTCGCGCGTGCTGCAAACCGACCGGGGCCGGCTTGGCCTCTACTTTCTCGAGACAGGCGCCAATCAGCGCCCGAGCAACGTTGTCTACGACCGCGACGGCGCCGCAGTCGCCGTGACGCCGTCCTCCGCATACGACTGGCCAGCCATCTTTGACGGAGCCAAGTGGTTTCACACGACCGGCATCACGCCGGCGATCTCCGCCGACGCCTCTCAGTGCGCCTTGGACGCCGTGATCGCCGCTCGCCAAGCCGGCTGTCGCGTGTCCTGCGATCTCAATTTCCGGGCCAAACTCTGGCGTTGGGGCGAGCTGCCGCCGCGCGAGCTGGCCCAGGCCACGATGCGCGAACTGCTGCCGCACGTCGATGTGGTGATCGCCAACGAGGAAGACTGCGAGACCGTGCTGGGCATTCGGGCAGCTGACACAGATGTGTCATCCGGACACCTGTCCGTTGATCGTTATCCGGAAGTCGCCGGCGAGGTGCTGAAGCAATTTCCGAATGTCTCGCATGTGGCGATCACGCTTCGCGAAAGCCTCTCGGCATCGCACAACAATTGGGGCGCCATGCTCCACTGCCGAGACAGCGGCTCCTATTTGGCGCCGCTGGGCGCTGACGGCGAGTACTCGCCGTACGAGATTCGCAACATCGTCGATCGCGTCGGCGCCGGCGACTCCTTCGCCGCCGGCTTGATCTACGCGATGAGTCAACCCGAGCTGGCCAATCCGCAAACAGCCATTCACTTCGCCGTAGCTGCCTCCTGCTTGGCGCACTCGATCGTGGGTGACTTCAACTTTTCCACGCGAGAGGAAGTCGAGCGGCTGATGGGGGGCAGCGCCTCGGGACGCGTGATGCGCTAAGAGCGACGTTAAGGGAGACGTTAAGGGCGACGTGGCCCACGGCCATCAGGGCGATGCGGGCGCAGGCGAGGTCTCCATGGCCCGCTCGATATTGTCGCCGTTCTGTTCGAGCACTTCCTTGCCCAATTGAACGAACTCCTCTTCGCTGAGATCGCCCAGTTGCTCGCGATTGGCGCGATAGATGCCGCCAAGAAACTCGTAGCCCGTCCGGGTCAGGGCGCCTTTGGCAAGCAACGTGGATGTTGAGACAGGCTCGACAATCAGACCCGTCACCACCAATGCGGCAACGGCGGCGGCGACGGCCGCCTCCACGCGGTGTTCGTCGATCCACACCCACGTTTTACCGGCGGCGTCTTTGGTCACCTCCCAGGCGGCCGGCAGCGCGGTGCGAATGTACGCCACACCGCTCTCTGCCTCGACCTTGACCCACAGATAAAACTCGCCGGACTTCTTGTGGGTCAACAGCCACATTTCGCGAGACGAATCGGCGGCCCACTGAGACGCGGTGCTCACATTGGTGGTCACCCAGTCCCAACCATCCAATGTGCGATCGCGGCTCCAGAGCAAAGCGGATTTGCTGGCGTCCCAGGCCGCCTCCCCGCCCGACATCGCTCGCTCCGACATTACGGTCCAAGTGGCAGTGCCCTGCTTGCTGACGTAGGTCCAGGCGCCCGTGCCGGCGTCGCGCGTCACCGTCCAAGCGTCGGTGGCGATCTGCGAAACGCGGTCCATCATCGATGGTTGCTGGTCGTCCCGTGGCCCACAGCCGATCGAGACGACGCCGATTTGGATCGCCATCGCCCAAGCGACGAATGTTTGCAGTTCTTTCCGCAGCATGGCTCGATGCCTCCGTATCGGGAACTCACCCCAAGAATTCGCCGCAATTAACGCCTGCTTGGCCCGTTCGAGCCAAAATTGGCGAACCAATTGGCCGCGCCTCGCGTCATGAGAAAGAATATAGCGATAATGTTGAATTGACCGCAGAGCGCCCGCCGTGCCGAAGCGCACCAACCATCGTAGTGGAAAAATTGATGGCCAAATTGAATCAGATCATTGCCGTTGTCAACGGCAAGAAGAGCCGCAGCCAGAAGGCACTCACCGAAATCTACAAACAGATTCAAAAGCAGACGCTTTTCGAAGGCATCTCGCGAATCTACCAGCCGCTCGACGAAGATGGGGAGACCCAGCCTCCCGAGCGAAAGAATGTCCAGTATCGGGCTCGAACAGCGATGCAGGAGGCTCGCGAAACGCTTGCCGAGTTGTTTGACGCCACCGCCACGCAAGATTACGCCAACTGCGAGGCTCGCGCCGATGTCAGTGTCGACGGGGCCCTGCTCTTGTCACAGGTGCCGGTGACCCACCTGCTGTTTCTCGAGAAGCAGCTCACCGATTTGCACACCTTCGTCAGCGCCTTGCCCGTGCTCGACTCAGCCGATTCTTGGCGCTGGGACCAGAATGCGGATTGCTACGTGACGGAGCCGACGGTCAGCAACCGCACGAAGAAGGTGCCGCGCAGTCACATCCTCTACGAGGCGACGAAGGAGCACCCCGCTCAGGTCGAGATGTACCACGAGGACGTCAAGGTTGGCGAATGGAAAACCGTGAAATTCTCCAGCGCTCTGGCTGCTCAGGAGAAGAATGAAATGCTGCAGCGACTGCGAAGGCTGCAGGAGGCCGTCAAGTTCGCGCGCGAGGAGGCCAACTCGCGCGATGTGCAGGACGTCCAGATTGCGAACAAAGTCTTTGACTTTGTGTTTGGAGCGCAGACTTAGCCTCAGTTTGAATCTCAACCCGCGATTCAGTGCAGGTTCGATCCCTGCCCTCGGCACTTTTCCGATCGCCGAGGTAGCCCAACCGGAAGAGGCGTCGCATCAAGCTCAGATTCTCGCTCCAGACTGACAACCGCACTGTCCCCGGCCAAATCGAGAGCCACTTAACACCGCCGACGAGATGCTGGTTCAATTCCAGCTCCCTGCTCTTCGCAGCGCCGTGCCGCGCTGACCCGCACTCCCGCAGGGATGGTCCAATCGAAAGACGCGTCGGGCCTTAGCCTTATAAGTGGCTTAAACGGATACCGTTGACCGGACGCATTAGCGCCAGTGCAACCGCCTCCGACTCAGAGGGTACTGGGTCGGAGGCTCTTTTTTGCGCGCTGCTCGCGCGCCAGGATGCAAACGCTCCGGAGTCCTGCCTGCCTGGTGAATCGCGTCATTTGCTGGCCGGCAGCCATTGTACGGCGTCGACAATCACATGCCCGTCGCTGTCGCGATTGTCGATCGTGACTGCGCCAACGCCGTCAAACCGGAAGACGCCGAGGCTGACAAACAACCCGTCGATGTCGGGCGCCTGTCGCTGGTTCACGAGCCGCAATTGCTCGCCATCGGCATGTCGCACCGTGGCCCGCGCCTTCGACGAGCGATTTTGGTTGGGCGAGTAGGAGATTCTCACTTCATATCGCCCCGGCTTCAGCTGGGCTCGAAATGTCGCCGACTTCTCACCTTGCCCGGTGTTTTGATCATGCAGGTAGCCGTCATCCACGTACTCCTGGTTGGTCGACGACGACGCCCAAAGTCCAACACGCTGTGCCGCGCGATCGTCCACCACCACGCCGGGGAGCCGTTTGGAGTTGTGTCGGTAATCCGGCTCCAGCGCTAAGACTTGGCCGTCCGCAAGCAGCCGCTGCCGCAATTGCTCGTACGGCAAGTCTTGCACCGGCACTCCTGCTTCCAAGCTCAAAACCGCGGCGGTCGCGGCCGATTGCCCCAGAATCATGAACACCGGCTCCATGCGGATTGATCCGAAAGCGATGTGGCTCGACGAGATGCACACCGGCACGAGAAGGTTGCCGCACTGACTTCTCTTTGGCACCAAGGATCCGTAAGCAATTTCATAGGGCCGCGGGGTTTTGACCCCGATGTCCCCCTCGTTCTGCACCTTTCCATCCGGCGTGATGTAGCGCTGCACGTTATGCGAGTCGAGCGTGTAGGAGCCCATGCCGACCGATTCGGGCGTCTCCTTTGTGTCCAAACAATCGTGCTCGGTCATCACGTATTTGCCGATCATCCGCCGCGCCTCGCGGACATAAAGTTGATGAGGCCAGCCTCCATTGTCGCGAAACTCGTCCTTGCACAATCCCCACTGCGACATCGCTTCGCGCACTTCCATCGGGACGCTGGGGTCGTTGGCGATGAAGTGCATCAAGCCTTGCTGGTAGCGCTCGTGATCCGCAATGATCTCGCGGCGACGTGCGTAGCTGGCCTCCGGGTACTCGTAGTTCTGGCCGATGTAGTCGGTGCTGAACGGACCGTGATTGTTGGTGTCCGTTTTGTGGTTCGGCATTGGATCGAACTTGTCGAACGTCTCGCGCCACCCGTTGGCAAACACACGGGCCAACAGTTGGTACTGCCCGGGGTCGTAGCCGGACGGCTGGGGAAACGGAATGCGATTCTCCGGGATGTTGGTCAGGCACATGCGGAAGCAATACGCCTGAATCCGTTGATCCCCCATTCCCTTAATTCCCGGTGGATCCTTGCTGATCAGGGGAAGCACGCCGCTGGATGGTTCTCCGGGCTTCACATAAGGATCCACTGGCTTCATGAACCAGTGGCGGTGATGGAGCGTTCCGACTTGGATGCCGTTCCACTGCTCGTCATAGACCGAGTTGGCCTCGCGGCCAACGTGATACTCCACACCCGCGGCCGCGAGCAAATCACCCTCATATGTCGCGTCGACAAACATGCCGCCGCGATAGACCTCGCCGTTCTCCATCGTGATGGAGACGATGCGAGGCGACTCCCCGTCGCCCCTCCTGAGCTGCACACCCTTGCACCGCGGGGGGCTTCCCTCGGTGGAGCGATCGAGCCAGCGATCTCGACGCACTGGGATTTCGAGCTCCTTCACCCAGTCGTCGAAAATCCGCTCGGCCACATGGGGCTCGAAGACCCACATCGTCGCGCCATCGCCGGATTTGCTCGGCGGACTCTGATTGCGATTGCCGAATTTGCCTTGATCTTCCCATCGCCATGCTTCCGGCTGCTGATAGTGCCGCCACACGCGGTGATAGAACTCGCGGCTCAGCCCTCCAATCGCGTCTTTTTTGCCCGAGTCGGTCCAGCCCAGCCCGCCGGACGTGAGTCCTCCCAGATGCTTGTCGGGACAAACAATGATGACGGACTTGCCCATCTTTCGAGCCTGCACAGCGGTGGCCACCGCGGCGCTGGTGCCGCCATAGACGACGACGTCGTAGCTGCCCGCGTCCGCCGCCTGGCCTTGGTTCGGCCAGATCAGCAACACGATCCAGCAGGCGACACCGAGGAGCGGCCGGTGACTCCGGGATCGCTCGGCATCGTGGCGGGGCACGCAGCACTGGGGCGATGCCGAATGGTGATCAAGAGGTGCAACATTCATGGAGCGTATCGATATCTCAAGGGATAGAAATAGGATGCAGCATCAAATGGGTGATCTCGTAACTTGCTTCGTTGCAGCCGATGAACAGGCAGACCTCCTCGCCAACGCCCCAACCGGCGCCGACTGCCAACTCCGCAAAGTCGCCTTCCCAAGCCAACAACTCCGCGTCTTCGCAGTGAATCGACACGTGGCTTTCACTCACCTTGAACTGCAGCTTCACCGGCTGGTCTTTCGGAAACTGAAAGTCGCTTTGTTGATTCACCACCATGCGGCCGTCCCTCGTGCCGAGCGACGTCAAGGTCGTCTCGTTCTCTTGCGGCACGCCAAGGCGGCAAAAGAAACGCCGACCGGGTTCGTTCACTCCGATCACCAAGGGGCCCGGCTCGCTGGCGCGGACGACCGTCATCTCGAGGATGAACTGTGGCGGAGGCGTAATTCGGATTGCCAGCTTGGCGGGTCGAGCCGGCGGCGCCAAGAGTCGATGCTCCGTCAAGTCCCAGCCGTCGCCCGCAACGACATCCCGAGGCAGCCAGATCTCGGCCAGCAAGTTGAGCGACTGGGGCGGCTGAGGCTTGGGATCAGTGGGCAGCGGCGGGAGCACGAACGGCCTTGCAGAGCGATCATCTCGCAACCGGCCGACAAACCACACGACCGAGATCAACATCGCCAACAGTAGCGAAGCCACCCCAACGACTCGCAAGGCGGACCGCGGACGGGGAGGCGACGGCACGAATCGAGGCAACTCGGCGGGTGCTTTGCCGATTCGTCGTTGCAGTCTCTCGAGGTCGCCAATCAATGCCGTCGCGCTTTCGTAACGTTGTTCCCGCTTTTTCGCCAGCATTCGCTGAATCACATCCTCGAACTCGAGCGGTATGTCCTGTCGAGTGTCGCCGAGTCGCGGCACGGGCTGCTCGCGATGTGCGATGATCCGCTCCATCAAGGACATCCCGTCGCGCCGATACGGCGCGGCTCCTGTCAGCAAAAAGTACACGGTGCAACCGAGGCCATACAGATCCGCTCGCCCGTCGACATCACGCGGATCGGCGGCCTGCTCGGGCGCCATAAAATCAATCGTTCCCAACAGCTCTCCACGGCTGGTTAGCTCGTGAGGCTGATCGATCGTCGCGAATGAGTCCAGCTCCGCCGATCCATCGGTCGAGGTCAGCTCCATGCGGGCTAACCCCATGTCCAAGATCTTCAGCACGCCGTCTGAACCGACTAGCAAGTTGTTGGGTTTGATGTCTCGGTGTACTACCTTCTTGCGGTGCGCGAACTCAAGGCCGCGAGCCGCCTGCAGCGTCAAGTCCAACGCGACGGCGAACGGCAACGGCCCGTCTTGTTGCACTCGTTGATAGAGATTGCGACCGTCGACGTACTCCATGACCAGATAGCAGGCGTCGCCTCGCATGCCTGCGTCAAGCGCGGCGACAATGTTCTCGTGCCCAAGTTTGGAAGCGGCCTCGACTTCCCGCATAAATCGCTCGGCATCTCGGCTCTCGTTCGAGTCCGAGAGCGTGAACTTGATCGCCACCGTGCGATGCATCAGGCAATGCACGCCACGATAGACCATTCCCATGCCGCCTCGATCGATGACGTCCGTCAGCAAGTAGTCGCCGACCCAAAGCTCTTCGAGTTTCCCGCTTTCCCACTGACGTTGCTGGAATTCGGTCAGCTGGCCGGAATCGGCAAGCCGCTGCGTCAATTGCTCCCATTCTTCCGCCGCGACACCGTCGGGACTCTCCAACAACCGCTGCAGAGCCTCGCGATCGGGCGCCGAGTTGATCTGCCCCGCTTGCAGCAGCAACTCCAAAAATCGTTGGCAGGAAGATTGCATATGAGGCGGGGAGAGCAGGAGAGTGCAGCAGTAGAGTGGGCGAAGGAGGATGTATCTTAGCCGGGCGCCGCCGACGTGACAAAAGCCGCCGGCCAAGACCTGTTGAACTGTGGTTGAGCGACAATTCGCGAGGATTTGTCGGGATTCGCGTTCTGCCGCTTTCGCTCGGGGCGCATCGTGCAAATAATGGTCCGATGGTTCGTGTGTCACTGCCGTTGAAAATACCCATCCGGCAATCCGAAGAGCACGTCGCTACGCCACGAAGGCTTCCCCATGGCCAGCGTGGTGATTTTCGGACGAGTCAGTCTTCCGCTTCAACGGCCGCTCGCTTCAACACATACCCTTCAACAGCCCCTCAGCCGCCGAGTCCTCATCATGAACTTGTTCCGTCGAATGTCTGCTGCGTTGTTCTTGCTGTCGATTGCCTGCGTCCCCGCGTGGGCCGCCGAAGCCCCTCAAGCCGAGGCATTCGGAAAAACGAAAGAGGGCACGCCCGTCGAGATCTACACTCTCAAGAGCGAAAAGGGGTTGTCGGCCAAAGTGATGACGTACGGCGCCACACTCGTGCAGTTGCATGTGCCCGACAAGAACGGCAAGCTCGCCGACGTCCTGCTCGGCTTTGACGACGTCGCCGGTTACGAATCGGAAAACAACCAGTACTTCGGCTGCACGACGGGACGCGTCTGCAACCGGATTGCCAAGGGCAAATTCACGTTGGAGGGAAAAGAGTACGAGTTGGCGATCAACAACGACCCCAATCACCTCCACGGCGGTGAGAAGCGCAGCTTGGACAAGGTCGTTTGGAAGGCCCGCGCCTACGCGAACGACAAAGGGCAGGGAGTCACCTTCACCTACACCAGCCCCGATGGCGAGGAAGGCTATCCCGGCGCCCTGAAGGTGACGGTCAATTTCTTTGTGCCCAAGGACGCAAACCGCATCGGCATCCGCTACAAGGCCACCACCGACAAGGCCACTCCCGTCAACCTCACGAACCACGCGTACTTCAACCTCGCGGGCGAGGGCAGCAAGACGGTGCTGGACCACATGCTGCGGCTGAACGCCGACAAGTACACACCTACCGACGACACACTGATCCCCACCGGCAAGATTGAGAATGTCGCCGACACGGACCTCGACTTCCGCAAGCCCAAACGCATCGGCGCCCGGATCAAAACTTACGACGAGTCCGCCGCCATTGGATATGACCACAACTTTGTCTTGAACGAGAAGCCGCAAGACAAAGACTTGAACCTCGCCGCCATGCTGTACCACAAGGATTCGGGACGGCGACTGCGAATCATGACCACCGAGCCCGGCATTCAGTTCTATTCGGGGAACTTCCTCAAGGGACAGCAGGGCAAGGGCGGCAAAGTGTACGCGCATCGCAGTGCCTGCTGTCTCGAGACGCAGCACTACCCCGATTCCGTCAACCATCCGGAATTCCCGAGCATCATTCTCAAGCCAGGCCAGGAATTCAGCTCGTTTACGACCTATGGGTTCACAGCCGAGTAACCCAAACGAATGATTGTCTGTAAGGGTCGGGGCTTCTTTCCGGAGCCCCAGCCCCCCCATTTGCCCCATACTGCAATTGCGAGCCCATCGAACGGCCTGTTGAAAAACACCTGCAAGGGCGTCTTCTGCTTCGGCGGAGAGGAATTGAGTTAGTCGGCAAATTCTTGACCCTGCTGGCCACCGCCCGATATACTCACGGATCGAAGTTAGCTGATATTTGCTCGCTGCCCGTGCAGCGACGTCGGCGACTAGGCGGTTTTCACAAGGACGGCTTTCATGCTTGACTTGTTGTCACTTCGCAAACGGGGAAACTGCGAGGGCAGATCCCGTCGCGACTTTCTCAAGGTTGGCACCTTAGGGATGGGGGCGTTGACGCTGTCGGATATGCTGCGGCGCCGCGCTGAAGCAGGAGCGGCCGGCAATCCCACCAAGGACACTTCCGTCATTTGGTTGTGGCTCGGCGGCGGTCCAACTCACGTCGAGACCTTCGACCCCAAGATGACCGCTCCGTCGGAATACCGTAGCGTCACCGGCGAGGTGAAGACGAGCCTGCCCGGCGTCACGCTGGGCGGCAACTTCGAACGGATGGCCAAGATCGCCGACAAGATGGCCTTCGTGCGTTCCTTCGCGCACACCAACAGCGGCCACTCCGGCGGCACGCACTATGTGATGACGGGCTACGACCATCGGCTCGCCGACAACGGCGCTGTGCCCGTTCGGCCGAGCATCGGGTCGATCGTTGCTCGAGTGCGCGGAACCAATCACCCTGAGACCGGCATTCCAACTTATGTTCGTCTAGGCGGGATTTACGCCGACAGCCCAGCGTTTCTCGGCACGGCCTTTGGCCCGTTCGACCCGAGCGGCGACGCGCGGCGAAACATGTCCCTAGCGGTCGAAGTCGACCGTTTTGACAAGCGCCGCAGTTTGCTGAACAGCATTGACAATGTCCGTCGCGACATTGACCGCAGCGGCCTGATTGAGGGTCTCGATTCGTTCGATCAGCAAGCCTTCAACATTCTCGTCAGCCGTTCCCAGCAGGCGTTCGATGTAAAGTACGAGGACCCGCGGGTCGTCGATCGCTACGGGCCGGGACTTGGCCAGCAACTGTTGCAAGCTCGGCGACTCTGCGAGGCCGGATGTGGCTTCGTCACGCTGCACTTCGGCGGCTGGGACATGCACGGCAACATCAAGCAGGCGATGGATAGCCTGGGACCGCAAGTTGATCGCGCAGTAGCGGCATTGGTCGAGGACTTGGAGCTGCGCGGTCTGAGCGACAACATTCTGTTGGTCATCAGCGGCGAGTTCGGCCGCACGCCCAAGGTCAACGGCGGCGCCGGCCGCGACCACTGGGCGCCGCTCAGCACGCTTGCCCTGGCAGGCGGCGGATTGCAGATGGGCCAGGTGGTGGGCGAGTCGGCCGAGAAGGTCGACGTCCCCAAGACCACACCCATCACGCCGCAAGACCTGATGGCCACGATCTTCGACGTGCTGGGCGTCGAGCCCCGCACTCAATTCACCAACCAGGCAGGCCGGCCAACCTATATGGTCGAAAACGGCAAGCCGATCGAAGAGCTCGTTTAACGAGCTTGAGCATGCACGAGCGCGCTCAACCCGACGAGCTCGCTCAATCAACCAATGCCCAATCCCAACGGCCCGCGTAGCAATCGCTCCGCGGGCCGTTTTCATGGACCTGCTTCGAAGCGTCAGCGAGGGATCAGACTCGCGAATCCGGCCTCCGTGTACGACCCTCCGTGTACGACGGAATCCCACCGTGTACGACGGACTTCCAGTCCGTCAACGATGCCTCCTGAAGCGTCAGCGAGGGATCGGAATCGCGATTTCCGGTTCAATCACCAACCTGGATCACTCGCAGCTGCTGGCCATTGTTGCCGTTCCAAAGGCTCAGTTTGCCATCGGCGGCGCCAACGGCCACCACGTTGCTGTCGGGTGTGATCGACACACTGTGCAGCCATTGTGTGGCGCCGCCGAAGTTGCGGAAGTTGCCACCGTTGGCAGCATTGTGCATGCGAACGAGCTTGTCGCCGCAGGCTGACACGATATTGTCCGTTTCGCCAATATATCGCACGGCTGTCACGTGCTTGCCAAAATTTGGAATGGTGCGGTCCTGATCTCCCGTCTCAGCGTTCCAAACCTTGATCGTCTGGTCAGCCGATGCCGAGACCAACGTCTGGCCATCGCCCTTCCAACTCACGTCAAGCACGTAGTTCGTATGCCCCTCCAACCGCCGCAGCGACTGAGCGGACGCCACATCCCACGTGCGCAGATACTTGTCCGCGGCGGCCGTCGCGATTCGCTTTCCATCCGGCGAAAAGCGGGCCGAGAAGACCACGTCGTCGTGAGCCTGCGGCAAGAACATGGTGCGAGCGCCGTCGGCCACGTTGAAAACGTGCAGCTCGCCGTTTCTCGACGGCACGCCCCCGCCAACCAGCAGTTGCGTGGCGTCGGCATTGAAGTCCAAGGAGGTCACACGGTGCGAGATGATCTCCGGGTGATCGCTCGAACCGATGGTGCGTTCCAGTCGCCAGGCTGGATTGAGGTCCCAGATGCGAGCCGTGCGATCGGCCGACGCCGACACCGCCTTGCCATTGTCCAGGAATGCGACCGCCGAAAGCGCCGCGGAGTGCCCCGCGAATGCCGCCAAGGCTGCGCCGGTTTCTCCGTCCCAGGTGTGCAAGCTGGTGAAATCACCCGCCGTCGCCAGCACCGCGCCGTCGGGTGAGAACCGCACCGAACGGATGGCCAGGTCGGCCTCGTTCACCTGCTGGTTCGCCGTCTCGACCAGCTTCTTCAGCTCTTCGACATGGGTTTCGGATCCGGTCACTGCTTGCTTGGCGACAGGCAAGGCGTCCTGCGAAGCCTTCAACTCGCGTGCGGCCACGGCCTGTTGCTGGGCAGCGAGGTTTTGTGCGGACTCGGCGGTGCGCAACGCGACCAGCGCGTCGTTGAACGGCTTCTGCACCGTTGTCACTTTCTGAGCCGACTCGTTGGCGGCGTTCACCGCCGTTTGAGCCGCTTGGGTCGGCGCTTGCACCGCTTGCTGAAGCTGTTGAGCCTTTTGCTGGGCGGCGGCAACCGCCGCCTGCGCCTCGGCCGCAGCCTGCTTAAGCGACTCGTCGTTGGGAGCCGCGCCGGAGGCGGCGGCAAGTTGTCCCGCCTTTTGTTGGACGAGCGGCACGTCCGCAGCGGCCAGTTTCGCCAGCGTCTCGGCCTCCGTCTTCGCCAGCAACATTTTGCGGGCAACTGCCGCGGCCTCGATGGCTACTTTTTCCGCAGCCACCTTTTCGGCCTCCGCCTTTGCCAGCGCGGACTGCTTCTCCGTCACATCCTTGTTCGCAGCAGCCAGCGTCTCGGACGCCTTGTTCTCGGCCTCGGTTTTCGCCGGCACATCCTTCTCCGCGACATCAAGCTGCTGCTTCGCGATATTGACGCGTTGGTTGGCGGCGTTGAGTTGCTGAGTGAGACGAGCGGCCTGCGTTTTGCGACGGACATCGCCTCGCAACTCGGCAATCTGCTGGCCATTGATATTCCACAACTTGGCGGTGTGGTTATCACTGACCGACGCCAGCCGCTGGCCGTCGGGCCTCACATCGATGCCGTGCACGGCGCCGCCGTGATTGAACTGCGCGAGCTGTTGACCGTTGTCGAGATTCCAGCGACGGATCGTCGCATCGAGGCTGCCGGAAAATACTTGCCGCGGCGAGTTCGGGACGGCCGCCAGCGAAGTCACGGCGGCGCCATGCCCCGGAATGTGCCGCAGACCATGCAACGTCCATTGCCAAACTCCATCCGCCGCTGCCGAGATCACCTCGGGACTGGAGGCGTCGCTGGAGCCACTGGCAAGCAACACCGCCGGCTTCGATTGCGAAGCAAATCGCTGTTGCTGCACACCTGTCTGCAGATCAAACGCAGTCACTTGCGGCTTGTCACCGCCACTGCCGACGACAACCTTCGTCCCATCTGCCGAAAACGCGACACTGATTGCTGGCCCCGTCAGCCCAGTCAACTGTTGCGGCCCAAAGGCGGCGCCATTGGTTTGCCACAGTCGCGCCACAGCGTTATCTCCGGCTGTCGCCAACACCTGCTCGTTCGGCGAGAGCGCCAGCGAGTTGATCGCGGCTCCGTGACTTGCCGAAAACGCCTGCTGGCCGTTGGCCGTCGAGTATCCTCGCAGCGAGCCGTCCTTAGCAGCCGTGAACAACGTCTGTCCGTTTGAATGGAAAGTCATCGCCGTAATCGGCTGCTGATTTCCGTCGATGTGTCGTAGAAAGCGCAACGGGCGAACGGCGAGCGTTCCGCCGGCATCGCCAACCAGCAGCCGATCCGCCTGCGCTGCAAAGGCGGCCGCGGTGAGTGACCGATCCGAAAACCGCTCGAGCGATCGGGGCGGGTTCAGTTCGACGTCCCAGACGATCGTTTCGCCAGGTTGCCCCTCCACCAGAGCGGTCGAGGCCAGTCGCCGACCATCCGCCGAATATCCGAGAGTACTGACAACGCCAACGTGACCCGTTAGGGTCTGTAGCAGTTGTCCGTTGTCCGTTTGGTAGATGCGAATTTGCTTGTCGTCGCCTGCCAACGCAAGTCGCTGCCCATCGGGCCGCAGGGCCGCCAGGACGGTGGCTGCTTGGTCGTTGAACACCCTCGTCTGTGCGCCGTCCGCCGGGTTCCAGAACCGCACGCTACGATCGGCCGCGACCGAGAATGGCTGGTTGTTGAAGAAGCCCACGTTGATCACCGCGCCCGTGTGGCCGGCGAAGTCCTTCAGTGGCTGGCCGTCCGCGAGATTCCACAGCCGCACAACGTTGTCCGACGTGCCCGACAACACTTGTTGGCCGTCCGGGCTAAACGCCACCGCGGTGACCGCGGCCGAGTGGCCCTCCAGTTTCGCCAGCTCGGGCTGCTGTGGGTTGTCCAGATTCCAGACTCGCACCGACTTGTCGTCCGAGCCGGTGACCAGCCGCTTGCCATCGGCCGTGAAGTTGACGCAGCGAATCGCAGCCTCATGTCCCATGAGCGTATGCGTCACTTGGCCGCTTTCCGGATTCCTCACAAATACGGACGGCTTGCCGCCATTGAGGCCAATGATCGCGCAGAGAG
This sequence comes from Planctomycetales bacterium, assembly GCA_020426845.1. Classification (GTDB taxonomy): domain Bacteria; phylum Planctomycetota; class Planctomycetia; order Pirellulales; family Pirellulaceae; genus JAGQPF01. The sequence continues at coordinate 12,285 of JAGQPF010000016.1, read as the reverse complement.
TGCGCTGGGCGTTCAATGTCACGCCCGTGACGGCGGCGCCGGACGGAGCTTCGAATGCCTTCGTCGCTTCAACTCCCAAGCTCCAGAGCGCGATGCCGCCATCATTTCCACCCGACGCGAGTGTTGCACCATCGCCGGACACCGCCAGCGCGGTGACGGAAACACTGCCGCCGCGCCAACGCGCCAGGAGTTGAGGATTGGTCGAATCCGCTTGCAATTGCCAGAGCGAGATGGAGCCATCGGCAGCCGTTGTGGCCAGCAGCTCAAGTTTCGCCTCGGCACCTTCACCTGCTTTCACCGGCACAAACGCCATACTGGCAATCGGCAGGGCGTCACCAACGTCCGTCTTCCCCGCCTTCCAATCTGCCACCGTCTGCGGCTCGGTCGGTGGGCCCACGGCGCCTGGCTGCGAGGCTTTGCGAGACACAACGCGAATCGTGCCGTCGGGACGGCTCATTGCCAGCAGCTCTCCGCTACGGCTGATAGCGAACCGGTCTGCGTCGGGCAGCGATGCGCCCCATCGCGTTGGCGGAGCTGTCGGCACCGTCCAGGTGCGAACGAAATTGTCGGCGCCGCCCGAAACGATAAGTGGCGGCGTCTGAGAGGGCTGACCGGGATCGCTCGTGGCAACGAGCTCTACCGCATTCACAATCGCCGACGTTTCAATCAAGCCCGCCAGTGTTCCATCCGTAGCGTTCCAGATGCGAATAGTCTGGTCGCGTGATGCCGAGACGAGTTGCTTGCCATCCGGCAGGTACCGCAACGAGGTCACCACATCGCCATGGCCGCTCATCGTCGCGACTGGCTGGCCAGTCTCCGTGTTCCAGATTCGCACCGAGTTGTTCGCGCCGGTGGTCGCCAGTTGCTTGCCATCGGAGCTCACCGCAGCCGCGGTGATCGCGTCTCCCGCATCCATGCTGGCCAGTTGGACGTCGCTCGGCCGACGCCACAGCTTCACTTCACGAAAGCCGCCGGAAGCAAGCAGGTCGCCGTCGACGCTCATCGCCAGCGATTGAATCAGGTCGCGATGCGCGACGGGCGAATCGAGCGACGGATCCACCAAACGGGTCACCATTTTGCCTGTCGGGACGTGATAGAGAAACAGCTGATTGGCTCGGGTCGCTGCGACGTACTGCCCATCGACGGAAAGCGCGACGCCGTACACGGGACCGATCGCGCTGGGCAGGGGCAACCATTGCTTCGGGGAAAGCATCGCCACGCCGCCGGTTCCACGAGCACCTTGGTCAATCCACAATCGCAGCAGGCCAAGCTCTTCTGCCGTCAGCGGCGTCGCGTTGACATCGTTATTCGGCGGCGGCATCAGCGGCTCCTGTTGGTGCGCCGCCAACTTGAGCAACAAGCTCGCGGCTCCGCGTCCCGGCACAATGGCAGGTCCGGCATCGCCGCCCTTGCGCATCGCGTCGGGCGATTCCAACACGAGCTCGCCTTGCCGCTCGCTGGCGCTGTGGCAGGCCAGACAACTGCGTTGCAGGATCGGCAAAATGTCCTTCTCGAACACCACCGGGTCGGTGCGTTGGATGTTGGCAATCGGCAACGGCTCAGCGAATGCGGTCGAACACGGGATCAAGCACACCAAAGCGGTGAACACGGTGAACAAGTTGGAACGCATGTGATGTTCTCGGGCTCTATGGTGCAGGCCGGCAGCCTGCAAACTGTGGTCGAAACCACCATCAACACAGGCTGGCGTCGTAGTGCAGGCTGCCAGCCTGCAAACTGTGCATAACCACAACCAACACAGGCTGGCGTCGTCGTGCAGGCTGCCTGCCTGCAAACTGTGCATAACCACAATCAACACAGGCTGGCGTCGTAGTGCAGGCTGCCAGCCTGCAAACTGTGCATAACCACAATCAACACAGGCTGGCAGCCTGTGCTACGTCAACCGAAACAGGCTGGCAGCCTGTGCCACGAATCACTGTTTTGCTTCGACCTTCTCGACCGTCAGCACAACCTGTCGATCGAGAGTAAGGCCTTGGCCATTGAAGTTCATGGTGACGCGAAGTGTCAGACTGTGGTCACCGGGAGTCGCAGTAGGCTGAGCCGTTACGACCACGGGGCCGTCGGTTTGATTCTGGGCAATATTGAGATTCTGGATCTGCAAGCCTCCGACGCCCCCCGGCACGATCAGCTGGGTGTTGACCTGTTGATCGAAGCCATACAGCCGCTCGATCTTGAGCGGGATGTCGACCTTTTCGCCTTGCTTGACGGCCGCCTTTTCGGGGCTGGTCAGGGTGATCGGATACTCGGCAATTCGCAGCGTGACCGGTGTTGAAGGAATGATCAGGTTGAAGCCGCGCAGATTGGCCTGTTGTTGCAGCTGCTGTGCGCGCTGGTCGGTGCGTTGTTTTTCCTGCTGCGCCTGCTGCTGGAATTGCTGAGCCGCTTGCACGTCCTGGTCCGCCTTCGTTTTCGCCTCTTGAGTGGCCTTTTGCTTGGCCATTGCCTCTTCCAATTTCTTGGCCGCAACGGCAGCGGCGTCGGACGCGTCCTTCGCCTTCTTCGCCTCTTCATCCGACTTGGTCCGAGCCGCTTCGAATTGTTGCTTCAAGCCGGCGTCGTCCGGTTTGGCGTCGGACTGCTGCAGGGCCGCGGTCAATGCGTCGGCCGCGGCCTTGGCCGCATTCGCGGCATTGCTGGAGAGTTGATCCGCTTGGCTCTTGGCCGTCGTGGCTTGATTCACTTCGGCATTGGCCTGGTTGAGATCGTTTTGCGCCTTTTGGGCCGCCTGTTGAGCGGCGGTCACCTTCTGCTGCGAGTCGGTGAAGATCTTATTGATCCGCTCTTGGCGCTGCTTGGCCTGCTCGGCAGCCTCCGGGTTGCGACTGTAGTTCATCCCCTGCAGCATGCCGGCCAGACAAAATGAATACGCGCCAGGAGGCGTGTTCGCTTGCAACCGTAATTCAAACTCACCGCTGGCGTTGCCGCCGATGCCGACTTGCGGGACGCCCATGTTGGGTGGAAGCCCGATGGGGAAGCCGTTGATGTTGCCGCCCGCTCCATCCTGGCGAGTGACACTGTACTTGAACTTCACAACACCGCCGCGAGCCGTCTCGACCACGGCGGGGTCCTCCAACTTCATGACGACCCGGGCCGTCTCGCCCTCCGAGACGACCACAGGCAGATCAGCCGCCAAGCGTCCGGTCAGACTTGGTTGGCCGGGGTTGTTCGGCTGCGCGAACGGAACCGGCTGCAAGGGGTGCGCCGGCCGCGCGACGCGCGTCACCTCGGCGCCACCCACCGTCGCTTTCCCCGTCACCCGCAGTTGCCCGATTCCGCCCGGAGCGTTCGCGTCGGCCGACAACACCAACGTCCCCACGAAGGACGCGGGGCCGATGACGAACTCGGAGGCAGTCACGCCGCCGGGCAAACCGCTGGCCGAAACGCGAATCTCGCCGTCAAATCCGTCCTGGCGATACGCGATCACGCGGATCGCTTCGCGTCCCCCTTTGCGGAGAAACACCGCCCCCGACGAGTCGGTCGGCACGGCCGCCAGGCGAAAGTCCGGCTTAGCCTGCCGAATTGCCAGCCGATACACCAGACGAGGATCGCTGACCAGCGTCGCGTAACCATCGCGAACCAGAACTCGGTAAGTGCCATCGGCCGGAGCCGAAAAGTGGAAGAGCGGATCGTGAGAACGTTCGTCGAACTCATGTCCGCCTTCGCGCCTGCCCCCATCGTCGACCCAACCAAGTTGCGTGATCTTTTCTTCCCCTGCCTCGTTCTTTTCCACTCGCAACACCACCAGCAGCGGATCGGTGGGTACGCCCAACCGATGCGAGTAGACCTCGATCCAGAAGTCATCGCCTGCCTTGGCGTCAAACGTGTACCAATCGACGTCGCGCTGCGGATAGAACTGGCCGGCCACTTCGCAGGGGATCGTCAGCTGCTGAGCTGCTTGCGGCGAATCGTTGTTGTCTTGTTCACGCACCACCGGAGCCGTGGCAACCGTCACCAGCGCCGGATTCGATGGCCCGGACGGCGAGTTGACGCGGTATTCAACTCCATCGATGGAGAATTGATGTGGATCGAGACGTTCGCTAAACCGCAACTGGTCCACCGCATCAGCGGGAAGGGGAATCCGCACGGTGAGTTGTTCCAGGGGGCGGCCTTCACGAGTCAGGTCGGTCACCTTCCCACCCGGCAGGTTCCGGCCGTAGATCGTGTACTCATCGTTCGAACCCGGCAGGCCGGCTGGCGGAAAGACGAAGTCGACCACCGGCCGAGAATCGATCGTCAAGCGATACGGATAGTCGCCGCCTCCTGCGTACAACGATTCGTGAACCTTGACGAAATAGACGCCGGACGCCGGCAGCACTACATCGATGAATGGATCGCCCGCTCGAGCCTGCCGGCTGGCCGCCAGGATCCGCCCGTCCGCCGCTGTCAGAGTGACCACCGCATCGGCTCGCGAATCGATCCGGCGAGCCAAGCCGTCAATCAACAGTCGTTGACCGGCTTGACCGGTGAACTTGTACCAATCGATGTCGGCTCCGCCATTCAGCTGACCGTTGACAGCAGCCGGCAAAGCCTCAATTTCGGTAGCCTGCTCCAACTCATTGTTCGGCTCGGTCTCCGCGACGGCGGGCGAGCTATCGACGACAAAGGTCCGGGGGTTGGACAGACCATATTTGCCCTGGCACCTCACCGAGTGATGGCCGGGCGGGACACCCCCTTTCACCGTGACGACAAATACATTCTCGACCGGCTGCTGGCCCTCGTCGAACGGCCTGGGGTCAGCCTGCTTCTGCGCGGCGGTGATGCCGGGATGCGAGAAATGCAGCTTGTCCACATCGTCCAAGTCGGCGCCGAACAAAGTCAGCTCCAATGTTTGCCCGGGCGCAGCGGCTGGCGGGAAGATTCCGTCCAGCCGGGTGGCCGGCAGCTGCGCGGCAAGCTGGCCGACGGCGAGCAGCGACAGCAGCACGGCAAGAGGCGCCAATGCACGATTGGCTTTCATCATTTCGTCCTTATGGTTTATTCGCGAACCGGGAAGTGATCTCCCCATTCGATGTCACTTGTGGGTCTTCAGGCTGCTATCGCACGAATTGGAACTCTTTGGCATTGAGCACCGCCCACAACACGTCTTCCCACGCCTGTTGCTTATTGGCCGTGACCGCGACGTGGTCTCCCAGCGCCTTCAGCTCGGCCGGGGTCGGCAGGCGTGAAAACGCTCGCAAGTAAACCTCCGTGATCTTTGCGTCATCGGCCCGCTCTTGATCGCGGTTCAGCACCGCCGCCGTGCCATTGCCGTTTTGCAGCCGGCCTTGCACGTCCGGTGAGTTCAACAGGTGCAGCGATTGCGCCAGGTTCGCCTCGATGCTGCGCTCGCATTCGCAGGCGCTCTCCGCCTCGGGCTTGCCGAACACTTGCAGGAAGTAATTGCTAAAGCCGTTGTCGGGCAACTGCACAGCCGTCGTCCCTTGCGGCACGCCGCCAAAGCCGGCGGGCACGCCAATCACGAGATTGATGGCATCGTAGAAAATCTCGGCCGGCATCCGGCGCGGATAGAACCGCGAGAAGTTCTGTTCATCCCGCTCGTTCAGCTCGGTGGGCTCGGAGCTCAGCTGATAGACGCTGGACTTGCAGATCGTGCGCACCAAATCCTTGATATCGAACTTGTGTTCGACAAAGTGCTTCGCCAAACCATCAAGCAACTCGGGATTGGAAGGGGGATTGGTGACCCGCAAGTCGTCTTCGGGATCCACGATGCCGCGGCCGAAGAAGTGCTTCCAATAGCGGTTCACCAGCGCCTTGGCAAAGAACGGGTTGTCCTTGGCGGCCATCCAATCCACCAGCGCGTGCCGCGCATCTTCCCAAGCGGGGATGTCCAGCGGCTCGCCGCCCAGCCCGGTCGGCTTCACCGGCTGGTTGGTGCGCGGGTTGGTCGACTGCGGCGCGTTTCCATTCAGATACACCATGTCGGGCAGGTTCGTTTGTGGATTGAAGCGACTGGACTTTCGCCCCACCTGCGTGAAGAACGCTTCGAAGCCGTAGTAGTCCTGCTGGCTCCACCGTTCAAACGGGTGGTGATGACATTTTGCGCACGCCAGCCGCATGCCGAGAAACAGCTGGGCGGTGTCCTCCATTTGCTCCGACGATGTGGCGACCTCGCGGTACCAAGCCACGGGCGGATAGCTCTCGGCGTCGCCAGCCGCCGTCAGCACCCCGCGAACGAATTGATCGTAAGGCGTGTTGGCCGCCAGCGCATCGCGAATCCAAGCGTGAAAGCGATAGGTGTAGGGAATGTCGTTGCCGTTGCGGCGTTTGTTCCGCAGCACCGCGGCCCACTTGTTGGCGAAGTGGTCCGCATAGCCGGGGCTGTCGACCAGCCGGTCGACCAGCTGATCTCGCTTGTTCGGGTTGGCGTCGGCAAGGAATGCCTGCGTCTCGTCCAATGTCGGCAGCCGACCGGCGACGTCAATTGTCACTCGGCGAATGAAGGCTGCATCGTCACAGAGAGGAGAGGCAGGAATGCCAAGCTGCTTGAGTCTTCCCAAAACGAAGCGATCCACGATCGTCTTTTCGGGCGGCGCGCTGGTGACGGGCGAGCCCTGCGGAATCACCGCGCGGAACACGCTGACCTGTCCCTGAAATCGCACCATCACCGCCGCCTCGCCCGGCGTGTCATAGACGGTGACGCGGCCATTAGTGTTGACATCGGACATCTCCGGCTGGTTGGCTTCATAGGAGGCCAGCCGTGTCACGTCGCGCGTCGTGCCGTCACTGTAATGCCCGACCACCGCTAGCTGCTGCTTGCCGCCAAAGTTCATTTCACGGACTGGCGGCACCGTCTCGATCCGCTGCAGCGTTGGCGCGTCCTCGGCTCCGGCCGGCATGCCTTGGCGAATCCACTCGGCAACCAGTTCCCACTCGTACGTGCCGGGTGACATGCGTTTGCCACCTCCGTGCGGCAGCGTGTTCGCGGGCTTCAACAGCAGCAGGCTGAAGTCGGGATCGCCCGGGAAGACGCGACGCCCACGGGATTCATGCACCAGGAACTCGTAATCCTCATCGGGATAAAATCCCAACAGCGAAAGTTTGAACCCGTTCTGACCATCCGACTTGCCGTGGCAGCCACCGGCGTTGCACCCTAGCCGCGTGAAAATCGGCACCACCTCGTCCTCGAAGCTGACGGGCAATTGCTCGTTGCAACGCTCGACCGTCAACGCAATCTCCGCCTTTTTGCCGTCCGGCCCTTGAGCCGTCACCGTCGCTTGTCCGTCGGTCAGCGGCGTCACAAAGCCGCCATCCGCGACGCCCAACACCTGCGGGTTGCTGTTGGCATAACTGACGTCATGCGACAAGTCGTGCCGCTGGCCGCTCGAGTAGACCCCTGTCACCACCAGCTGCCGACGGGCGTTCTTGCCTCGCAAAATTGCCTGACCAGCCTGTTCGAACTCCAGGGACACCAATTGCCCCTTGTCTCCCAGGCCGGGATACTCGGCAGCAGCCAGCGGATCCATCCCACCCCGGCAGACAACGAACACGAACACGAACGACAACACCAGCAGCGACCTGACGCTCCGGCAAATCTTGCCAGCCATACAAAACTCCTTCGATGAATCCGGTCCCTCGCTTTCGGGGCGATGATAGGAGCGCGGACGCGTTGTATTCCTATTGGGATTAGCGGGCCTCGACGGGCAACTCAATCACACGGGCGGTGTCGTCAGCATTGGACAACAACGCCCGCGAGTTGTCCGGCGAGTAGCAGGCGTAGTTGCCGACTCGGCCAGTTTGCTGCCGCATGGTCGACTGGCCGTCGGACGTGTTCCATGCCCGCAGCTCACCTTGGTAACTGTACGACAACAACTTCGAGCCGCTGGCGTTGAAACATACCGCGTGGACGTAGTCCGTATGTCCTTCCAGCATGCGTTCCGTGGCGCCGCTCAACACGTTGAACAAGTGCACATTCTTGTCTGCGCCGCCCGCCGCGACCGTGCGTCCATTGGGATGGAACGCCAACGTGTACGCGGTTTCATCGAGCGTTGCCAACTGCTTTAATTGCTTGCCACCGGTGACATCCCACAGCCGAACGGTGCGGTCGGCGCCGGAAGAAACAATCAACGACTCGTCGGGGCTGAGCGCCACGGCGAGCACCTGCCCGGTATGGCCATTGAGCTGCGCTCGCTGCTGACCATTGGTCGCGTCCCAGATGCGAACCGTTTGATCGGCGCTGCAGGAGACCACGGTTTTGCCGTCGCGGCTGATCGCCACGCCGAACACCGGGCCACCGTGGTTGAACTGTCGGAGCGGCGTCGGCGACGCATATGCCCATTCGCCGACCTGCCCGTCACGCTGCGCGGCCCAGACGCTGCGATTGTCACGAGCGAATTCGATTCGCGTGAGCGGGTGCTCGGAGCGAACTGCTTGATGCAAATACAACTCGATGCCGGGTTTCGGAGGATCGGGCGGCGTGACAGGACCATAAATCCGCAGCGTGTTGCCATCGTCGACGACCGCCAGCTTTTGATTGTCCGGACTGTACGCCAAGGACGTCGCCGCAGCGCCAAGTTCAATCGTCTGCAACAGTTCGGCGTTGCCGGCGTTGTAAATCAGCAGCTTCCCGGCCGAGGTTCCGACTGCCACGCGTTGGTTGTCCAGACGAGCGGCGACACACGTTGCCTCGCCTTCGAACCCAGCAAACTGCCGGACGATGTTGCCATTGTTGACGTCCAGCATGACCACTGGTCGGGCCTCCAGCGCAGGCGCCCCTGGTGAGGCCGGTACCTGGCGGGAGCAGGTCACCACCTGCCCGCCGCCGGCAAACATCGTCATGTCCGCAAACGGACCTTCGTGGGCCGTCATCGCGCGAATGATGGAGGTCTGCGAGGCGGCGAGCGAATGATCGCTTGCCCCGGACACCAATGTCACGCCGTCGTTGAGCCAGCGAACCGCATGGGCCGCCGCCTTGTGTGGCGCGAACGACTGCAACAACACGCCCGTCGCCAAATCCCACACTCGCACCTGTCCGTCATCCGCCGCGGTCGCGGCTCTCAAACTGTCCGCCCGCACGGTCACACTTCGCAGCGGCACGGGATGTTCGATGCTGCGAACCAATGCGCCGTCGCTCAGATTCCAGACGCGCAACGTCTTGTCTTCGCTGACGCTTAGCAATTGCTGTCCGTTGGGTGTGACCGCCAGTTCGGTGATCGCCTGCGTGTGCCCTTCCAAAGTCCGTTCCAGAGCGCCGTCGTCGCCGGCTTTCCACTGACGGATCTTGCCATCTTTCCCTCCGCCAAAAACCTGCCCGCCGTTGGGCGAGAGCACGACCGCCGTCGCCCCGCCCTCGAGACCCTCCCACGCGCGTTCCGGCTGCGGCGTCTCGCCTTCTTTCGGCTGAAGGACCGTCTCAAGATTCCAGAGTTTGACCGCCCCGTCGATTCCGGAGGTCACAAAGCGTTGATTATCGGGAAGAAACGCGATGCAGCTGATCGCTTGACCATGTGCAGCAATGGCGCCTCGCTCGGCGCCGTCAGCAAGGTTCAAAAGCCGCACCCGGCCCGCCTCGTCGGCGGTGGCCACGAGCGCATTGTTCGGCTGCACCGCGACGGTTATGAGCGGGCGATCCGTTTTGGGGAATTCACGCGCGACGCTGCCGCTGTTGATATCAAACAGCCGCAGCGTCCCGTCGGCAGCGCCCACGAGGGCGACTCGCTGGTTGACGGGAATGGCCACATCGGCCACCGCGGCAGTCACACCCGTTAGGCTACGATCCGGCGGGATCGGTAGCTGCCAGAAACGAACCACTCCGTCCGCTCCGGCTGAAAGCAGTTGTTGGTTATTCGTGGGAAAGGCCAGTGTCCGAACTCCGCCCGGATGCAGGCCCACTTCACCTTGCGGCGCGTCCAGAAATGGGCTCCAGATCAGGATTCGACCGTCGGCGTCCGCCGTCGCAAAGAAGGCCCCGTCGTTCCGCCAAGCTGCGGCTGTCACCGCGGCGAGGTGCCCCTGCCGCTGGCTAAAGTCACTGCCCACGGCGAACTCCTTCTTCGCCACGATCGACTTGGCCACTTCGGTCAAGTTCCACAAACGCACCGACTTGTCCGCTGCGCCGGAGACGAGCATTCGCCCGTCGGGGCTGACGGCCACCGCGGCGGACTCCCCCTGTTGGCCCGCCAGCGCGAGCACCGGCCGTGACTGCGGCACATCCCACAATCGCAACGTATTGTCTTGCGCGCCCGTTACCAACGTTCGCCCATCGCCGCTGACGGCAAGCGAATACACCGGCCCCGTGTGCGCCCTGAATCGCTGCACTTCCGCGCCAGTCTTCCAATCCCAGCAACGCGCCGTTTGATCGGAGCTGGCCGTAATCGCTCGATCGCCGTCAGGGGTGAACACCCCCATGAACACGGAGCCTTGATGCCCGCGCAGCACGCCGTCAGATGGCGATTCTTGGCCAATGACAAAGCTCGCCGAAACTGCGGCCAAGCAGCCGATTAGCGCAACTGCACTTCGCAACGGAAAACGCCCATCCATCCTTCGAGGCTCCCATGATCGCTCGAACCATACGCGGAACTTGAAGCATCTTTGCCACCGGCCGACAACCCATCAATTATCATCGATGGTCGGGCGTGCAAGCAAGCGTTCCGTGAAAGGCTGTTTCACGCGATTCAATTGACCCGGCACCCCTGAATCGCGGCCTGGATGTTCGCCCTGCCTTCGGCCGATACGCTGGTCCCGCTCAAGGTAAGGGTCTGCAGCGACTTCATCTTGCTAAAGTGCTCCACCGCGGCGTCCGTAATGGCGGGGTCGCTTAACGAGAGTTGCTCAAGCTGAGGGCACCTCGACAAGTATTCTATGTCGGCGTTCGAGACCGCCAGGCCGTTTGCCCACAACGTCTTCAATGACCGCAGTGACGCAAGTTCACGAAGCCCCTTGCCCGTGACGCCCGAGGACTGCACGTCCAAACGGACAAGTGTCTTGATCTTGGCGACATGCGTCATCCCTGCATCGGAGATGTTGGTGTTGGCCAGAGCGACCACCCCTAGATTCTCCAACTCGACGAGGCGACCCAGATCCTCGTTGGAGACACGAGCGTTCGCGTACAACATCACGGACACTAACGTCAGCCCGGGCTTCAGCGCCTGTGTCTCCTCGAATTTCGCGTCAGGCGTGGCAACCCAACCGCCAATCGACAACACCCACTGGGCCACTGCGTCGTTCTTACGCTGTTGCTCCAGATCCTCTGGCGACGCGGGATGAGACACCCATTTTGCCCCATGGATCTCTCCGTGATGCCCATTGCCGGATGAGTCAAAAATGCCCTCTCCGCCACCGTCGTCGAAGTGATACAAAGCCGTTGTGTGCTCATCCGCCACAAAGCGTGTTGCGGGATCAAAATCCGCCGAGTAACGCGAGACGTTCGAGATGCGAACTTCGTCGATCCGTCCTTTGAAGAATTGATCCGGCGCGGGGACGTTCAATCGCGCGCCGATCAACATGGCAGAGGCCAGGAGCTTGGACAGGTCTTGCTCAGGGACGAAGTCGTCCCCGATCTCCAGCCGAGTTGCCCCACTGTGCTGCCGCTTGCCATCCACATAAATGTGGACTTCAGCCCCGTCCCAGACCAATGCGCCATGATGCCGCGTGCGATAAAGGTCCGTGCGCGGAGTCTCACTGCGAGTGAACCAGTAGTGACTCGCCGTGTGCAGACGGTCGCTGCCAACAGAGAAATACCAAGCTTCCTTGGGGCGATCGAGTTGCAATCCAACGTGGCACTTTTGGTCCATGTCGAAGGCGGAAATCAAGGACTCGACCTTTTGCTCCCCCGGGTCCGCCGTAAACCAAACTTCATACGTCAAAGGCCGGGCGGGGACGCAGGCCACGCCCGGGACTTCCACATAATCATCGACCCCGTCAAACTCCAGGGCCCAGGTTTGGGAGGATTCGACAGCAGCAGGCCCGCTCGGCGTTTCGCTTGGCTCCAGATGCACTTCGATCGTCTGCTGCTTACCTGCTCTCACAACAAATTCGGTGACAAACGCCTCAAAGCCGCCCTTGGTGACCTTCAGCTTGTGGGTGACCTCGTCCGCCTTGACCTCGATCGGCTCATTGCCTTGGCCACTCCTGATCGTGATCACCTTGCGATCATCCACGGAAACCTCCGCGCCCGCCAGTTCGGGTTGATTGATCTCCAGCACAATGGTGCCAACCTTGGTCTCCACCTTCAGCAGAATTCCGGCGGCCCACGTCAGGCCGGCGGCAGCCAACAGGCAAGCAACAAGCATTCCCGTTCGGCGACTGGGCGGCCTCGCTTGAGACTCCGCG
>JAGQPF010000131.1 GCA_020426845.1 Planctomycetales bacterium | reverse complement strand
TGGGCGAAATTGAGCGGGTGGACGGTACACGGACTACTTCGCAGAATGAGACACAAATGCGCACATCATTTTTCCTGGCCGGTCTTCTGGCGTTCTCCTTTAGCGGCAGCGCCTTCGCCCAACGCGAGGGATTTGGACGTCCGGAAGGTTTCAGGCCTCCCACGAACCCGCTATCTGAGGCAATTGATGCCAACGGCGATGGCGAGATCACGCTGGAAGAGCTGGCCAACACCAAAGCGATCTTTGCACAACTGGACAAGGACAAGAACGGCAAGCTGAGCGCCGACGAGCTGCGTCCACAATTCGGGCGTCGAGGTCGCGAAGGCGACAATGATGGTCCGGGACGCGAGAGAGAAGGCGGCTTCCGTGGCGAGGGTGGCTTCCGAGGCGAGGGCGGCTTCCGCGGGGAGGGCGGCGTCCGCGGCGACAGTCCGCTAACCGCCTGGATGTCGCTGGATAAGAACAAGGATGACAAGCTCACCAAGGAAGAAGTCGGACAGCGAATGGAGAGCCTGATTGACCGAGCGGACGCCGACAAAGATGGCTTTGCGACTCGGGAAGAGCTGGCCAAGCTGGCGGCTGCCGAGTCGCCCGCCGAGGCGGGGCCCGGCCGTGGCGGTCGCGGCTTCGGGCCCGGAGGATTTCGCCCCGGCGGCTTCGGCCCTGATGGAGGCGGCTTTGGTCAACGCGGCTTCGGCCCCGGAGGTGGTGGCTTTGGACCGGGAGGCGAGAGGCCCTCGCCCGAGGCGTTCGTGACCCGCGCTCTGGAGTTCGACGCCAACCAGGACGGGAAGCTGGACAAGGCGGAGTTGGAGAAGATGGCCGCCGAAATGGGGGCTCGCGGTGGTCGTGGCGGTGGCGGTCGGGAAGGCCGCGGGCGCCCCGAGTTCGAGGAAGGCGCCAGGCCTCGCGAGCGGAACGAGTGACAGCTCAGGCCTTCATTGCGGGCGACCGTAAGGCCTGGTGGATGGCCCGGCGGATCTGTCGCATCTGTGTCATCTGTGTTTGGGATTGCCTTTTGCTCCCGACTTGTCTCCCTTGAAGTACGACTATGAATCGATCTGTCGGACGCATTGCGGCCAGTCTGCTCGCCTCGACGCTGCTGTTGTTTGGCAGCGTCGGGCGGGCCGAGGATTTCGCCTTCTTCCACGAACACGTGCTGGGGACGTCCCTGGAACTGCGGGTGCGCGCCGAGAGCTTTCCCGCAGCGCAGCGAGCCGAACAAGCGGCCCTGGCCGAGATCAACCGGCTCAGCGCGATCTACAGTCACTACGACGCTTCGAGCGAGTTGTCTAAGTTCGCACGGACGCCGCAGGGCCAACGGGTAGAGATCTCCCCGGAGTTGGCGAAGGTGCTGCGACTCTGCGAGCAATGGAGCCAGCGCAGCGAAGGCGCGTTCAATCCGGGTGTCGAGCCGCTGGCGAAGCTCTGGCGCGACGCAGCTCAGCGCGCGGAGTTGCCTGGCGCGAACGAGCTGGCGTCGAGCGTGCGCGCGGCACGCGGACCACATTGGCAGCTGAGCGACGATGGCGCTTATGCAGTCCGGGTCTCCGACGCCGGTTTGACGCTCAATGCGATCGCCAAAGGCGTGATTCTCGATCGCGTCGCCGCGACGCTACAGAAGCTCCCGCAGGTCGGCGGGGTGCTGATCAACATCGGCGGTGACATCCGTGTTGCCGGCGCGCTAACCGCCAAAGTTTTGGTGGCCGATTCCCGGGGCGCCATCGGAAACAGTCGCAATTCACCGACATTGAAACTTGCCCACGGCGCTGTGGCGACGAGCGGCGATGCGGAGCGATATTTGGAGATCGGCGGCCGACGCTACTCACATATCCTTGACCCTCGCAGCGGGCAGCCCGTCTCGCACCACCCGAGAGTGACCGTGCTTGCCGGCGACGCGGCCACGGCTGACGTGCTCGCCACGATCTGCAGCGTCTTGCCCACCGATGAGAGTCTCGAACTGGTCGAGTCGCTGGCGGACGCCGAGTGTATTTTGACGTTGCCGGATGGACGGATGATCGCCAGCAGCAACTGGCCGGGGGAGCCGCCGCAATATGTGAGCGTGGGCGAGAAGTCGCCGCACGAGCTGTTGCTACAGTTCGAAATTGCTCGTCCAGCCGGCGCCCGGCAATACCGCCGCCCGTATGTCGCTGTTTGGATTGAGGATAAGGATGGCTTTCCCGTCAAGACGCTCAGCCTGTTCTTGATGAAGAACAATCCGGGGCCGCGATGGCATCGAGATCTGCGGCGATGGTATCGAGGCGAGCAGCTCCGCCGCGCCGTCGAGGAGCTCGATGTGATCGAAACCGTCTCCAACCCCACGCGCAATCCCGGCAAGTACAAGGTCGCGTGGGATGGCCGTGACAACGCCGGCAAGCTGTTGCCGCCGGGCGAGTACACGCTGTTGATCGAGTCGGCTCGGGAGCACGGCGCCTATCGTTTGATTAAAACGGACTTCACCTTCGGCAAGTCATTTACGGCAGACTTGAAGTCGAATGAGGAAATCAGCTCGGCCAAGGTCGAGTACACGGTGAAGTGAGGCCAGCCTCCTTGGAAGACGAAGCGCAACCCGTGTCGGAGCCGCAAGCGCGGCGTTCGGTGCGGTCCGAGAAATCGCGAAAGTCGATTCGCCGCTGGCTCGCCTCCTGGACGCGCTGGCTGCACATCTACCTTTCCATGATCGCGTTTGCCGTGATTCTGTTTTTCAGCGTCACCGGACTCACGCTGAACCATCCGGACTGGTGGTTTAAGGAATCAACCGTGCAGGCCGAGGGGAGCCTGAACGAGGCATGGCTCGACAACGGCGCCGCGCCGCCGGCAGACTGGGACGAACAGGACTACTCGCACGCCGTCTCCAAGTTGGAGATCGCCGAGCACCTTCGAGCCGCGCACTCGCTTCGTGGCGAAGTGTCGGACTTTCTAGCCTTCGAGAACGAATGCGAGGTCACCTTTCAGGGGCCCGGCTACGCCGCCATCGCCAGGCTTTCTCGCGACGACGGCCGCTACACGGTGGACATCACGTCCAACGACTTCGTGACGATCCTGAACGACCTACACAAGGGACGCCACACCAGCGGCTCGTGGTCCTGGGTGATCGATATCTCAGCCATCGCCGGAGTGCTGGTGTCGCTGACCGGATTTGTCCTGATCTTCTTTCTTCGTCTGAAGCGCACGACGGGCCTTTTGGCGGCCGCGGCGGGAGGCGTCCTGCTCTGGTGGATGGCCGTGCTCGCCTCGATGTAAGGTGCACGTACGACGGACTTCCAGTCCGTTGTTGCGACCAGAAGTCTCTCGACGGACTGGAAGTCCGTCGTACGAACGAGTCTCTGGTCCGATTGCCGGATGTTTACAACAGCTTCAACTAGTCCGCCAACGTCGAAGCGGCGCGAATGGCGGCGAGGCAATCGCGCAAGTCGGCTTCGGTGGTCAGGGGATTCATGATGGTGGAGCGCAAATAGCAACGCCCGTCGAGTTTGGTCTGCGTGAGATAGGCGGCGCCGTTTTGAATCACGCGGCGGCGCAAACTCCATTGCAATTCGTCGAGCTGTGTGTCGGTGAGGCTCGCGTCGGGAGTGTGTCGAAAGACAACAATGTTGCTCGTCGGCTCGGCGAGCACGTCGAAGTCGGGCGCCTCGTCGAGCAGTCGATGAAGCGTGCGCGCCGTCTCGAACACGGTGTCGACCAGCGCGGCGAAGAGCCGATCGCCGAACAGGGACCAGACCGCCCAGAGCCCGATGGCGGCGGCGCGTTTGGTGCACTCCATCGTGACCATCGCGTTGTCGAACTCGGCCATGCCCGGCGCCGTGGGGTCGAATAGATACGGCGCCGACTGCTCGAAGGTGGCGAAGCGATGTCGGCGGTCGCGATAGAAGACAAACGCACACAGCGCTGGCATGAACATCATCTTGTGGGCGTCCAGCACAATGCTGTCGGCCCGCGACAGTCCGTCGAGCAGATGGCGATGCCGGTCGCTGAGGCAAGCGGCGCCGCCGTGAGCCGCGTCGACATGCAGCCACACCTCGTGACGCTCGCAAACGTCGGCGATCGCCGAGAGCGGGTCGTAGGCGCCAGTAGGAGTGGCTCCGGCGACCGAGACAACGGCAACCACGGGCACGTCGCTGGCTTTCAATTGCGCCAGTGTGCGATCCAGTGCGGCGGGATCCATGCGACGCTCGCGGTCCAACGCCACAGGAACGACTTGAGCGGCGCCGAGGCCGAGCACGCCGGCGGCTCGCGCCACCGAGTAGTGCGTCTCCTGATGGGCGACCAGCACGGGGCGGCGGTCGGCAGGAAGTCCCATTGTCCAACTGTCGGCCACGCGCACGTTGCGAGCCGTCAACAGTGCTGTCAAGTTGGCGAGCGACCCGCCCGAGGTCACCAGCCCGCCGAACTCGCCGCGCGGCAAGCCGATTGTTTCGCCGAGGCGATCGATCACAGCCCGTTCGGTGGCGACGGCCCACGGCCCCATTTCGTAAACGCCCTGCACTTGATTGGTGACGGCCATCGCCAGATCGAACAGGCCGGCGAGCGGAAGCGGCGCGGGCACCTGATGGCCGATGTAGCGCGGGTGCTGCAGATTCTGGCCACGCTGCAGGCTTTGTGCGGCGAGCGAGACGAACTGCGCCGCAAGCTGTTCGTTGTCTGGAAGCTGCTTCGCCAAGTCTCCGGACTCCGAACCCTTGCTGCCGTGCCACGCCGCGTCGTCGTCGAGCGTCTCGCGGGCTGCTCGGACGTTCTGCTCGGGCTCGCACCAGTGGTGCACCGGACCCTCGCGCCGCTGTAGCTGCGACAAGTGGCTCGCAAGCTGCTCGACCATCTGTTGCCCGGCTAGCCGCAGCAGTTCGGGATCATACGCGCGGGCCACCAACGCACGCTGCTGCTCAAGCTGCTCAAGCGACTGGGGGGGCGCCTGATGGCAGGCAACCTCGCCCGGCGCCGTGTCGCGAGGGGACGTCATGGCGATTCTCGGCTTCCCTCGGTCGTTGGCGCGAACGGTCAGATGTTCTCGATGTGCAGGCCGCGCCGACGTCGCTCGCGACGACGCGCGTCATCGATCGTGTTATACACGTTTTCGACGTCCGCAATGCCGATCAGATCGAGCTGTGGATGGGTGCGGTCGCTCGACTCGATCCGAATCGTCCCCACGCCGAATAGTCGCTGGATAATGCTCTGCAAGAACGTGACGTCATCCACGTCGAGCAGTTCGATGCGATCGGTGCGCCGCACGAGAATGCCGGCTTTGTGCACGAAACGTTGCGTCGTCAGCTCGTAACGCACCGAGAGCTTGCGATACATCAGCAGCAGCCCCAGCGAAATCCAAACCGTGCTCGAGATGAGCACGAACAACAGCAGACGCTGTGGCAACGGCAGTTTGTTCAAAACACCCAAGCAGACGGCGGCGACGATCGAGCTGAACAGCAAGGCCACCATCCAGCTGCCGTACATCGCGCGGCCGGAGTACCCGCCTTTCCACAGCAACACCTCCGGCTCGTCATCCGGCGGATGCAGCTGATCCTTCAGTTGTTCGGCGGGAAATTCGTGACCCATGTTTTGCTCACACCCGTTAAACCTGTCGAGCGAGCGTGAGCAGACTGCAGACCACCAGCGAGACCGCCCACCCCGCGGAGATGCCGGCGGGGATGCCGACGACCCAGGTGGCCCATGCCGGCCACGACGGCGCTGCCGACTGTAGCCAGGGCACGACGGCCACGGCGCCGCCGATGGGGAGCAAATAGTTGATGACCAGTTCGAACAACGGGTTGAATGGCTTCTTCATAGTTGACCGGCATGGGAGTGGCGGGTGAATGGTCTCGCGGCGCGCTTTGGCGCCGGAGATGGTCAGCTACGCAGGCTTTATCAAAATCGGCGCTATTGGCCCAACAGGATGAGTCGGCAGTGCCCCGTCGGACTGATCCCGTCAGTCCATGCAGCCGCATCCGGCCCGTTTATCCTAAGCGAGGGGCCGTGGAAAAACATCTCGTTGAAGCGGCGGGGGATGAATCCGTTCGCTGAGCAACTCCGCTAGCGAGGGATCGAATCGCCCATCCCTCACCACCTAATAAGGAAACCCGAAGCGTCAGCGAGGGATCGAATCGCCCATCCCGCTGCCTCGCCCCTGGTTCACGCCATTTTGTAACCTCAAGGCTGGTATCTCCACAAATTGAGGATCGCGGGTCGGCCGAGCGATAGAATGTTCTCAGTCGGTGCCAATTCGCTTCGCTCGCAGGAGGCTCCCATGGGACCACATGCTCGCCTGTTCACCGCCCGTCCCGCCAATTCGACCGGCGAACAACTTCTCGCATCCCTGTTCGACGCCCTCTGGGTGCGGTATCGCGAGGTTGTTCCATACGTCCGGAATTACGAGGAAATTGCCGCTCGCTACGGCGCGCCGTTCGTCAACGACCACATCGCCTTTCGAACCCTCGGCAGTCAGCGGCCGATGACCGGAATCCCCTGCCTGGGGCGACTCTTCATGGCCTTGGGATACCAACCTGTCGCTTGCTACAACTTCGCCGATAAGCATCTGTCCGCCATCCACTTCCAACATCGCCGGGCGGATTTCCCCAAGCTGTTTGTATCCGAACTGAAAACCTGGGAACTTCCGGCGGAACCTCGCAACGCACTCCGCGAGTGTGCCGAACAACACGAATCTTGGGCCGAATTGGAACAGCTCGCCGAGCTTCATGAACTCGGAAGTTCACCGCCGGACAGCGTGGAGCTCCGGCTGGTGACCGAGAATCTGTGCGGGTGGTTCCGACGCCCCTGGCCCGCACCCTCTCTGGAAGGGGTCCAGCTCGTGAACCAGGCCAGCCAATATGGCGCCTGGACAATGCTACACGGCTACCGGGTCAACCACTTCACCTCGCTGATTAACAGCCATCAGGTGCCGGAGCTCGACTCGCTGGAAAAGACGATGGCGGCTCTGCGCGAGGCTGGTGTCCCCACCAAAGACTCGATCGAAGGAGCACCCGGCTCGATCCTGCGGCAATCCGCCACCGCCGCGGCGGAGTGCGAAGTCGACGTGACGATCGCCGGAAAGCCGGCAACAACCAGCTGGACCTATGCGTACTTCGAACTCGCGGAACGAGGACTGGTCACTGACCCAACCACCGGCCAGCAGCATCGATTCGACGGCTTTTTGGGCGAACAGGCCACCCAGCTGTTCGAAATGACTCGCAGCATCCCTAATTAGGGCATCATGCCGAACGGCTCACGCCAGCTGAGTCGGGCCGAGTCAACTTTCGTTCTTTGCGTCTTTGCGACTTTGCGTGCGACATTCTCCTGGGCGGCTTCGGGTTTCCTGTGGTAGAGGGAAGGGCGATTCGATCCCTCGCTGACGCTTCGGGTTTCCTTATTAGGTGGTAGAGGGATGGGCGATTCAATCCCTCGCTGACGCTTCGGGTTTCCTTGTTAGGTGGTAGAGGGATGGGCGATTCAATCCCTCGCTGACGCTTTGGGTTTCCTTGTAGGTGGTAGAGGGATGGGCGATTCGATCCCTCGCTGACGCTTCGGGTTTCCATAGGGATGGGGCTGACCGTCAATTTGGCAGGGGCACTTATCCTCACGGCTGGCGTCGGGAGCAGCAGGGTACCTGACGCGGGGCGAAATCCCGACGGGGACGGGCTTCTCGGCAATTGGCGCGCAACTTGCGAGTTAGGGGCCGAACATGGATGAACTGCGCCTATCTGACAGTCCCGGTGCAGCCACGCCCTACGTAAGATTCGCTGCGGTCCCACGCGATCTGCCGCAATCCGGGGGGGTGAGGCTAAATTCGGCGCAGACACCACAGCCCAGGGATCTTGGCTCCAAATCACCTGCTGCATGGCAGTTCGGGCCGTGCAGATGTGTCCGTACAAATTTTCAAACCAAGTGCACGTCTAGGAGTGGATCGCGATGGCGACAGCGACAAAGAACACAAAGAAGGTCCGATTGCAGCCGCTGAATGAGCGAGTGGTTGTCGAGCGTGCGGCGTCGGAGGACGTGACGGCGGGCGGCATTGTGCTGCCGGACTCGGCGAAGGACAAGCCGGCTCGTGGCACCGTGTTGGCGGTGGGCCCCGGCCGAATGCTGGATGACGGCACCCGTAGCGAGCTGCAGGTGAAGGTCGGCGACTCGGTTCTGTTCAGCAGCTACGCCGGCGAGCAGTTTGAGGTGGACGACCAAGAGCTGCTGTTGATGCGCGAGGACGACATTTTGGCGGTCCTCGAGTAAGCAAGTGCAAAGCGGCGTTCGACGACGCTGCCACCAAGCAAACTGACAATGCGGATCGAATCCGCCTACTTTCGGAGAATCATCAATGCCCAAGATTATTGCGTTTGAACAAGAGGCTCGCGAAGCGATCCGCCGCGGCGTGTCCAAGCTCGCTCGAGCCGTCAAGGTGACGCTGGGCCCCAAGGGCCGCAACGTCATCCTGCAGAAGAGCTTTGGCTCGCCCACCGTCACCAAGGACGGTGTCACGGTCGCCAAGGAGATCGACCTGGAGGACGTCTACGAGAACATGGGCGCCCGGATGGTCCGCGAAGTGGCCTCCAAGACCAGCGATGTGGCGGGTGATGGCACCACCACCGCGACGGTGATGGCCGAGGCCATCTTCAACGAAGGCCTCCGCGCTGTCGTGGCCGGTGTGAACCCCGTGCAGATGAAGTCCGGCATCGAGCAGGCGGTCGAAGACATCACGACCAAGCTGCACAGCATGTCGATCAAGGTCAAGGACAAAGAGGCGATGGCCAACGTCGCCACGATCGCGTCGAACAACGACCGCGAGATCGGCGAACTGCTCGCCTCGGCGATGGAGAAGGTCGGCAAGGACGGCGTCATCACGGTTGACGAAGGCAAGAGCCTCCACACCGAGCAGGAGTGGGTCGAGGGCATGCAGTTCGACCGCGGCTACCTCTCGCCCTACTTCGCCACCGACAGCACGTCGATGCAGTGCGAGCTGGAGGATGCGTATGTGCTGATCTTCGAGAAGAAGATCACCAACATCAAGGATCTCGTCCCGATCCTGGAGGCGGTGATCCAGCAGGGCAAGCCGCTCTTGATCATCGCCGAGGACGTGGAGGGCGAGGCCCTGGCGACCTTGGTCATCAACCGGCTTCGCGGCACCTTCCAGTGCTGTGCGGTGAAGGCGCCTGGCTACGGCGACCGCCGCAAGGCCATGATGGAGGACATCGCGATTCTGACCGGCGGCACTGCGGTCTTCGAGGCCCTGGGCCTGAAGCTCGAGAGCCTGCCGTTGACGGATTTGGGCCGCGCCAAGAAGGTGATCATCGACAAGGACAACACGCTGATCATCGAAGGCAAAGGCAAGACGGACGAGATCAAGGCGCGGATCGACCAGATTCGTCGCGAGATCGACAACTCGACCAGCGACTACGATCGCGAGAAGCTCGAGGAGCGACTGGCGAAGTTGTCGGGCGGCGTGGCGAAGGTCAATGTCGGCGCCGCGACCGAGAGCGAGATGAAGGAGAAGAAGGCTCGCGTCGAAGACGCGCTTCACGCCACTCGCGCTGCTGTCGAAGAGGGCATTCTGCCCGGCGGCGGCGTCGCGCTGCTGCGAGCCTCGACTTCGGTCAAGCCCAGCCGTGAGCTGAGCCGTGACGAGCAGATCGGCTACGACATCGTGCTGCGAGCCTGCCGGGCGCCGCTGACGATGATCTCCGACAACGCTGGCGAGGACGGCGGCGTCGTCTGCGAGAAGGTCTCCGAGATGAAGGGCAACAACGGCTACAACGCCCTGACCAACACCTACGAAGACCTCGTCAAGGCCGGTGTGATCGACCCCACCAAGGTGACTCGCACCGCGTTGAAGAATGCGGCCAGCGTCGCGACGCTGCTGCTGACCAGCGACGCGTTGGTCGCCGAGAAGCCGTCGGACAGCAAGTCCGGACACGGTGGCGATCACGACATGTATTGATCACTTTCCGAATGCAGCTCGCGTTCGGAACTCACACCAAGCAGCGGCCGCCTTGCGATCACGCAAGCGCGGCCGCTGCTTTTTCTTGTGGCCACCGCCCCGCTCATCCCTTATCTTTCCTCTACCCTTTGCTTTTCGTTTTCCCCCCTCGCTCCATCGTCGCTCTCATCGTCGCGCATGTCCGATCGTCCTAGTTCCGTTCCCGGCTCGTTGCACCTG
The DNA here is from genome assembly GCA_020426845.1 of Planctomycetales bacterium. GTDB lineage: Bacteria > Planctomycetota > Planctomycetia > Pirellulales > Pirellulaceae > JAGQPF01. The sequence continues at coordinate 34,169 of JAGQPF010000131.1, read as the reverse complement.
CTTCCCGATTCTCCGATCGAGAGCTCGAGCTTCGACCGTCTCGATCGCATGTCGTTTGTGCGGTCGTTTGCCGAAGCGATTCGGTCGGTGCGAGGTGTGGACTCAGTCGTGTTGGCGCTGGCCGGACCGTGGGGCAGCGGCAAAAGCAGCTTGCTGAATTTGGTCTGCGCCGAGCTCGACAAGGACGAGGGCGTTCCGCCGCTGGTCGTACGCTTCAACCCCTGGTGGTTCACTGGTACGGGGCGGCTGGTGACCGCCTTTGTCGAGCAACTGGCGGCCGCTATGAGCCGCGACGAAGTCCGCGACTCGTTGGGCGGCGCCACGCTGGCGTTGAATCGGCTAGCGGCCGCGATCGAAACCCCGGGCGTCGAGGTGCACTCGACCGGCGCGAGCTTCGATGCGGCGAGCCGCGATGTGGAGATGCTCCGCCGCGAGATCAATGACATCTTTCGCGCGTCTCCGCGTCGTGTGCTGATCTTCATGGACGACATCGACCGGCTGACGCCCGAGGAGATGACGCAGCTGTTGTTGATTGTGCGAGCCGTCGCCGACTTTCCCAATACGACATATGTGCTCGCGTTCGACCATGAGGTCGTGAGCCAGGCGATTGCCAATCGGCTCGGCGTGGATGGCCGGACCTATTTGGAGAAAGTCGTGCTGTTGCAGATCGATGTGCCGATGCCCGGCCGCCTCGCCATGGAGCGGCTGGTGGTGGGACAGCTGGAGGCGATCGATCCCAATGCGGCCCGGCTCGACGAAGATGCTCGCCGACACTTCCGCATCATCTTTGAAGGCGGCGTGCGGCACTTCTTGAGCACGCCCCGCGCCTGCACGCGACTGCTCAATGTCATTCGCTTCACTTACCCGATGCTCGTCGGCCAGGTGTACTTTCCCGATATGCTGGGCATCAGCTGTCTGCTTTCGTTCTCCTCTCAGGCGATCCAGGCGATTCGCTCTTATCGCGAGGCGTTCGTCGGCCCGTGCGACCCATCGGGCAACGGCTGGGTGCGGCTGCGGAATTACCACTCGGGTTGGCTCAGCGAAGTTCAATCGCGCGACCGAGCCGCGGTCGAGACGATCGTGCGGGGGTTGTTCCCCAAAGTGGCCTGGGCGCTGAATGGTCCCCTGCGCGGGCCCAAGCATGCCGAGGAGTGGAGCCGTCTCAAGCGGATCTGCTCCGAGCGCCACTTCGAGGCGTACTTCCGGCTCGGCATCAGCGAGGGTGACGCCAACGAGCGGCGTTGGAAGGTGATGGTCGACTTGTTGGACGACGCGACCGCCTTCGCACGCGCGCTCGATCGCTTCGGCCCGCTCGATGAGGCCGGACCCGAGGGGCCGCTGAGCGACCTGCTGCAGCAGGCAGCCGACTTCGTCATCGAGCAAGCCAACTCGGAGCAGGCGGCAAATCTGTTCCGCGCGATCGTCCGTCGCGGTGACAACATCGCCGCCGTGCATGGCGTGGAGGACTCGCAGCCGATCGACCATATGCAGCAGGTCGTCACGCTGCTGATCGAGTGCCTGGCGCACATCGACGACCCGGCCGAACGGCTGCGAGAGCTTACGGAGGCCGTCGGAGATGACGCGGGATTGTTGACCGCGGCAGAGCTGTTGGACTCGCTCGATTATCGCCCTCGAATCTTTTGTGATCACGGCGAACCGGATCCGGATGCTCATACCGCGAAGCTAGTGGAAGTGTTGAAGGTGTTGGATCGGCGGATCCAGGAAGCCGCCGATGACGGGCGGCTGGCTGAGCACCCGATGTTCATGAAGGTGGTGCAGAAGTGGTGGAAGTTTGGCCGCAAGAGCAAGTCGCAGAAGTGGGTCCGCCAGCATTGCCGTGACGATGAGATGTTTGTCGCGGCGATCATGCAGACTCGCCCTTCCTCAGGGCTGGAGGCCGCCGCCAGTTCCAAGGACGGCGCCCATGTCGCGGACCCGACTCATACGCTGCCGGTCGAGTTGCTGATGGAGCTGTTCTCTCACGCGGTGCTGCTGGAACGCACGATGCACCTCTTGAATGATCAACCCGCTTGGCTGACGGACGAGGCGTTCGACACGCTCTCAACGCTTGCCCAGCTGTTGCCATGACGTCGTGGCACAGGCTGCCAGCGCTGCCAGCCTGTGATGGCCAACGTGGCACAGGCTGCCAGCCTGTGATGTAGTTTGGTCCGCGCGAAGCCTTGCTGAACTTGTCGCGTGGGCGTCCTCGCCTGCGAGCAGCCGCATTGCACCGGTAGGCGCCATTGGTTGGCGAAGAAGGGCACGAAGACACGGGCGAGACGCCCATGCTACGCGAAGAACACGAAGGGCGTGGGCGTCGTCGCCTGCGAGCAGCCGCACTGCACCGGTAGGCGCCATTGGTTGGCGAAGAAGGGCACGAAGACACGGGCGAGACGCCCATGCTACGCGAAGAACACGAAGGGCGTGGGCGTCCTCGCCTGCGAGCAGCCGCATTGCACCGGTAGTCGCCATTGGTTGGCGAAGAAGGGCACGAAGACACGGGCGAGACGCCCATGCTACGCGAAGAACACGAAGGGCGTGGGCGTCGTCGCCTGCGAGCAGCCGCACTGCACCGGTAGGTGCCATTGGTTGGCGAAGAAGGGCACGAAGACACGGGCGAGACGCCCATGCTACGCGAAGAACACGAAGGGCGAGGGGCCTCGCCCGCGAGCAGTGATGGGCGAGACGCCCATGCTACGCGAACACGAAGGGGGCGCCATTGGAAGGGCGTGAATGTGTGCCCCTGTTGGGTGGTTTGTGCTGGGACGGCCGGCTGGAGCCGCGTGCTAGCTCATCAATCCAACCTGTTGTCCGAACCTTCGAGCAGCGTAAGGTACTTATCATCGGAGGTTATTGCGGACCGAGGCGACGAACCCTCCGTTGGCGGGGGCGAGCGGCGGCTGGACCCGCTGACTGCGAAATTTCTCGCGAATTTCGGGAAAGAGCGCAATAACGGATTGGCCGTGGCGAAAACACGGATGACAGGTCGTACGCGACGGCCCGGAAACATTGGGAGCGAACCCTGCCTCACAAAGGCACAATTGAAGGAAAGAGGAGTTAACGATGTTGAAGAAGCTGGTCTATCTAGGGGTGGCCGCTGCCGTGTTGATGGGCCTGTTTTTCGGCCGAGACACGGTGAGCTACGTTGGAACGTTCTTCCATTCGGTGCGTGATTCGGTCCGCCAGAGCATTCCGATCGAAACGGAGATTGCCCGGGCACGCGAGATGATCACTAACCTTGACAAGCCGATCAAGGACAATGTGGCGGTGATCGCCCGCGAAGAGGTGGAGATTGAGCGGTTGGTTCAGGAAGTGGACGCCAACAAGGAACACCTGACTCAGGCTCGAACCGACATCCTGCGTTTGACGGATGATCTGCGTTCGGGCGACGCCACCTTCACCTACAACTCGAAGGTGTACACCGTAAGTCAGGTAAAGAACGATCTCGCTCAGCGCTTCGATCGGTTCAAGACGACGGAAGCGACCACGGACAACCTGCAGCGGCTGCTGGACACCCGTCAAAAGGCGTTGGATGCCGCTCGCCAAAAGCTGGAGAGCATGATCACCGCCAAGAAGGACCTGGAGATCAAGGTCCGCAACCTGGAAGCTCGCCAACGCCTGGTCGACGCTCGCGAGGCGACGAACGAGTTCGCCAGCGGCTTTGACGACAGCGCTCTGGCTCGCACCAAGAATCTGGTGAATGAGATCCAGACTCGCATCCAAGTCGCCGAGAAGCTCGTGGATTCCCACGGCACCTACAACTTCGAGATTCAGCTGGATAGCCCCGAGGTTCCCAGCGACATCACCAGCCAGATCACCGACTACTTCGGTGCGGGCCGCGATGAGGTTGAGGCGCTGGTGTCGAGTCCCGGCAAGTAGCACACTCCCGGGGTCCGATGAGCGAGGGCACTGAGCCTTCTGGACAGGAGTCGCGTTCTCAGGGCTCAGGCAGCGGCGTGCTGTCTGAGCCCATTTTTTGCACGCTCCCACGCTCCAATTGCAGGTTCGATTCGGGACGCCCGAAATGCTCGGCATGCTTCATCGCGAACGAGCAAACGGGTTGGGAATCTTGGGATGAGGCCGAGATGTTCTTCGGAAGCTGGCGACTGAAACTGCGACAGGCGGATCAAGCCTATCGAGAAGGTCAGCTCTCGGAGGCTGCCGAGCAGATTGCCCATGAGCAGCTACAGGAGTATCTGCCGGGCCGACGGCTCGCGAAGAAGGTCGCCATGGCGATGGCCGACCGCGCATCGAGGCTCTTTCAAAGTGGCGACGCGGCCGGCGCTTGGCGCCAGCTGGACAGTGCCGGGCAATTGACGGGGGACTCGAACGAAGTGGTGGCGATGCGAGACAAACTGGTGCGAGCGACCATGGAGGCGGCCGAGGACGACCTCGTCCGCTTCGCCTATGGTCTTGCACTGGATCGCCTCGAGCCGCTCCGTCGTCGCGAGCTGGGCGGTGAGGCCCGCTCGCGACTCGCCGAGGTGGCGAAGCGAATGGAGTCTGCGCGGCGCTTGCAGCGCTCCGGACGTTTCCCGGATGCTCACGAGCAATTGGAGTTCGCGCTGCGGTTGCGACCGGACTTGGTGGTGTTGCAAGCGGCTGTGGAGCAGAACGAAGCCGAGCGAGTGCGCTGCCGCGAATTGGATGAACGATTGCACCAGGCGCTCCGCGACCAAGACTGGTCGGATGCTTTGAAGCTGGCGGATCAATTGCTGGAAGCTGCTCCGGACCACAAGCTCGCGCAGAATGCTCGTCGGCGCGCGTGGGCTGAAGTCGGCGCGGCAAGCCGTGCGCCCTCCAAGCAGTCGGTGTTGGCGATGGCCGAACGACGTCGGCTGACGGACACCGCCGTGATGGGAGACACCGCCGTGTCGGCAAACCGTGGTGCGGATCGCTTTTTGTTGTGGGTCGATGCCGTGGGCGGCTACTTGGTGTGTCTGTCTCCGGATGTGGTGATCGGGCAGCCGGCGCCTGATGTGGACATTCCGCTGCTCGCCGATCTGTCGCGTCGGCACGCGAAAATTCGCCGCGAAAACGACGCCTATCTGCTGGAGCCGTTGCAGCCGGTGCGTGTCGAAGGACGGGAGGTCTCGACGCCGGTCGAGCTGCACGACGGCGACGAACTGGAATTGGGGAAGGTGCGGCTGCGTTTTCGTCAGCCCCATCCGCTCAGTTGCACCGCGCGGCTGGAATTTGTCACGGGACATCGAACCCAACCGACTGCCGACGCCGTCTTATTGATGGCCGAGTCTTGTATTTTGGGCCCCGGCGCCCAAAGCCACGTGATCTGTCGCGATTTCGGCGGGGATGTGGTGCTGTTTCGACGCGATGGACAACTGCACTGCCGCAGTCTGGCTCCGATCGAGGTGGACGGCCGCCGCTGTGACGGAGCCTCCCCGTTGCGGTCCGACTCGCACATCGCCGGTGAGGACTTTTCTCTGTCGTTGGAGCCATGCTGATGACTGCGAGTGAACGCCAGCCATCGACCACTCCGACGCCCGCGAGGCTCGAGGGATCCAGCGAGCCGCCGGCGCAGACGACCCCCGTGCTTCTGAGGGACGCTGGACAAATGGAAGACACTGCCGTTAGTTTGGAAAGCGGGAATAGCGACGGAAAGAGTCCGTCCGCCGACCTGCCTGCTCAATCGCACGCCGCTGATCATCCCCTCTTTCCAGCGCGAGCGCTGCCCGCCGCTCCGCCTCAACGCGTTATGAAATTCGTCTACTCATCCGGCGCCCGGCCGCTCGACGGCTACACAATCAAACGCGGCATCGGTGTGGGCGGATTCGGCGAGGTTTACTTCGCCACCAGCGATGGCGGCAAGGAAGTGGCCCTTAAACGCATTCAACGCAACCTGGATGTCGAACTGCGCGGCGTCCGTCAGTGTCTCAACCTCAAGCACATCAACCTGATTGACCTCTACGATATTCGCTACGACCAGGATGGCGGCGCCTGGGTGGTGATGGAGTACGTCAGCGGCGAGAGCCTGAAAGACGTGCTCGATCGCAACCCCAACGGCTTGCCCGAGGATGAGGTGCGCAGGTGGCTGGACGGAATCGTGCAGGGTGTCGGCTGCCTGCATGACCACGGCATCGTGCACCGCGACCTGAAGCCCGGCAACATTTTTAGCGACCGCCAGATCGTCAAGATCGGCGATTATGGCCTCTCGAAGTTTATCTCCTGCAGTCGTCGCAGTGGCCAGACCGAAAGTGTCGGAACCTTCCACTACATGGCGCCCGAGATCGGCAAGGGCGTTTATGGGAAGGAGATCGACATCTACGCCATCGGAGTGATTCTGTATGAACTGTTGACTGGGCGAGTGCCGTTTGACGGCGAAAGCAGTCAAGAGATCATCATGAAGCACCTGACGGCCGATCCCGATGTGGACGGCCTCAGCGAGCCCTATGCGACCGTAGTTCGCCGCGCGTTGCAAAAGGATCCCGATCGTCGCTACTCGAGTGTTGCCGAGTTGTTGGCGGCGCTGGAGGGGCGTGCGACGGAGCTGGCGGACGCCGTGCATGTGATTGAGGAACAAGAGGAGTTGCGGCTGGCCGACGAGCCGCCGGCGCGGCCTCCGATTCGGTCCGAATCCGCCGCCGCCGCGCGTCGCGCCGATGGCGGGCAACGATCCACCTCGCAACGTGCTCCCGCCAATCGAGACACCTTTTACATCACCGAGGATGGATCCGGTGATGGCATGGTGTTCGGTCCCGTTCGCCAGAGCTCGGCCGGGCAGCGAGAGGAGACGCGCGCGTCCAGTCCGTTGCAGGGCTTGGTCGGCGCACCGGTGACGACGCGCAGTCCGGGATTCTATCGCTCGCCTAGCGCGAACGTGCCAAGGAAGTCGCTGTGGCAGATCTATGCCACGCCGATCAAGATCTTTGCCCTGTTGTCGATCTGCCTGCTGCTGGCTGCGACTCGCTCGCCGGCGTTGGTGGTGATTGCCGGAATCGGATTGTTGTTTTACGCCGGCCGCTCTGTGGCGACTGGCGGTTGGGAGACGGGCGTGGCGTTGAAGCGTCGCGCCGCCGAGGCAAAGGCCACTCGGCTTTGTCTCGCCGCGCAGCGCAATCGTGCGCCCGCGGGAGAGACGATCAGCGATCTGCTGGGCGCGATGTTGTTCAGTGCCATCGCGTCTGCCGTGATTTGTCTCCTGGCGGTGGCGCTGGCCGATTTGCCATTGGATGGGTCGGTGGCAACCTGGTCCACCTACCTATGGCTTTCCTGTGTGTCGACTGGCGGCGCATGGCTCGTCCTGCTGCTGGGCAAATGTTGGGAATGCCGGGAAGGCGATCGGTGGCTGCGTCGGTTCGTGATGTTGTCCGCGGGACTGGGGCTGGGCATCGCCGCCTTTGTTGGCGCGCGGTTTCTGGGCGTCTCCTTCTCCAGCTACCACGTCAACGTGTCGCCCTTGCTGCACTACCAAGCGTGGTACCAGGATGGCCAGCCGATGCTGCCCGCGTTTCTGGCGTACTTCGGCGCGACTTTTGGTGTGCTGAGTTGGTCGGCACAAGTCGATCCATTGCGTTCGGTTCGCTTTAGCGTGCTGACGACCGGGCTCTGCGTGCTGTGGGCCTGGCTGCTGCATACGGTCTTTTACTTTCCGCAACCTTGGGGAGTGGTGCTCGCTGGCTCGATCTCGGTCGCAGCCCAGCTCGCGGCGCCTTGGCTTTCGCCCGCTGATCGCTCCCGGGTTCATGAGGCATATCAGGAGGTCGTGTCATGACTCGGACTTGGAACCGATCGGCTCCGTGGCTGAGTGGGTTTGCCGCGTTGATGTTTTCGAGCGTCTGTTTCGCGCAGCTGCCCCCATTGGAGGAAGCTCCAGCGGTCGCAGGCGCGGAGGCGCCGGTTGAGACGGCTCTGCCCAGCGATGCAGAGCTTGAGACGCTGCAGCGCGAGGCGAATACGCCCAAACCAGCAGGACCGAAACGCATCGTCGAGCTTCCCGCCGACTTCGCTGCGCCCGACAAGCAAACCGTGATCATCCCCGAGCGACCCGAGTGGATCGACAAGGAGGAGGCGGATGGCGAAGACTTCATCGTGTCCGTCTCGTCGGCGCTGCAAACTCACTCCAAAGATTGCCGAGCGTCGCTCGATGAACGACTTCGCGAAGCCGTGGAGAAATATGTGCGGAGCCATGTGGGTGACGACAAGGTCGCCTACTTCATCCACTTCGACTTGCCCGAAATCCGCGATCGCTTGCTGGACGAAGGCACGGAGTTCAGCGATGTGATCACGACTTCCGTGGGCCCAATGCACCAGTCGCACGCACTGTTGCGATTCTCCCCCGACTTCTCCCGCGAACTGGATTTGAAGTGGGCGCACATCTGCCAGACGGGCCGCGTGGTTCGCACCGCCGGCGCAGCGGTGGGCGGACTCATCCTGTTGAGCATGCTGTTCGGCTACTTCCGAGTCGACACGGCCACCAAGGGCTACTACACGCGCCGGCTGCAAATGCTCTTGGCGTTTGCGTTGGTGGCGCTGATCGCCGGCGGCGTATTCTACTATCGCTCGGCCGCGCAGTTGATCTATCGGCTGACCACGTGAGGAAGCCCAAATTGTGAAAAGCCCCGGGGCAGTGCGAAACGCCTCCCTGGGAGGAGCCGTCCCGGTCTAGTTCGCTGTCGACGATGGTGCCGCGGAGAAGCCCGCCACAAGCCAGGCGAGATTCAGGCGGTAGTGCAGGCGGCTGCTAATCAGGTGGATGACTCCATCGGGTGTCTGCGTTGCAGCGAGATACCCCGCGTGTTCGGCGCGAGTTGCTGTCGCCGTGAACTTGCCGGTGTGGGCGCCGCCATCGTATTCGCCTTGGCCGGGCGTGAGCAATTTGCGCAGGGGCCACGTCTTGCCGTCGTCGAACGACAAGGCCGCGTACATGCCGTGCCCGACCAACGTGGCGCCGGCTTGATCGATGAATTCCATGCCATTGGCTTCGGGCTGCCGGCGGTTGCCCGAAGTGAAGGACACCAGCAGCAGCGGTCCGCCCGGTTTGCCATCCAGGGTGAGCAAGCGGCGCAGCACGAGTCGCTGGCCTCCGCCAATGGGTGGAAATGAACTGGCGTGGTAGGTCCACGTTACGCCGCCATCGGAAGAAAGGCTCATTGGCATCCGTCCGTCGATCGTGTCTCCTCGCCCGAATGCCAGCAGTCGCCCATCGCTGAGCTCGGCGACCTTTGCGTGAATGCCGGCGATAAAGCCTTTGCCGCTGCCACCGGCGACGAATTTGGGCTGCGGCTCGTCGACGCCCGGATCAGTCCAGCTCTTGCCTCCATCGCGACTGATGTGCACCGCGGTCCCGCCATTGCCGCCGGGCACTGCGTCGCAACATTGCAGCAGCGCGCCGTTGCGGGTCTGCAACGTTCCGGAAATCACTTGATGGCGGCCGATATGTCTGGGATCGACTGCTAGGGGCGGCGTCCAACGAACGCCGTTGTCGCGGCTGGTGCGAAGCAGCAGTGCCAGCTTGGCCCAGCCCTTGCCGCCGTCGGGCGCCATGCCGTTGAAATGGTAGATCGTTCCCTTCCCGTCGTGGAAGATGCTCGAGCCGTGCATGTTGCGATTGGGCGCCTTGAAAAATTCGCTCGAGGGGTCCCAGCGATCTTGGCCAGCGCGAAGGCGGCTGGCCAACACGGTGAGTTCCGTGCCTTGTTCGGTTCCGGTGGAATACCAAATTGCCAGCAGGTCGCCGTTGGCGAGCCAAGTGATCGATGGCTGATGATTGTGCGGTCCGAACGGCTCGCCCGCGTCGGCCGGAGGCGCAACGAACGATATCGGGTCGGCGAAGAATGCCTGCGCGGCGGGCTGGGGCCAAGTGAACGTTGTTTGCGACACCGACTTGGCCCACGTTGGCGGCGCTGGCGACTCCTCGCCGGGTGTCATCGACAGCACGCGTCCGTCAGCTTCCTCGACTTGAAATCGGCGATAGGTGAGTGACTTGGGAGGCGCTCCGAGGGTTGCGGTAGCCGTGAGCCAGATCGGCAAGGTGAGCAACGGCAAGATTGCGGAACGCAAGGGAAATCTGGACATGGAGTCGTCTACCGCGCAATTGGAAGGGGACAAGTTGCAACTCACGGGCCACAGGCCGAGTCCGTCGATGATAGCACCCCGTCCCATTGCTTGCAGAGCTGCGTCGGGATGGTGCAGCGCGCAAAAAAGAACGAGGTGCATCGTGTGAACTCGATGCACCTCGATTGTGGAGTTGTTGAGTGCCGGGGTTGCTTGAATTCGCCTGGCAACCCGCGTCGAAAGTCGGCCGACGAGGTGTGTTGACCTTGCGCTAACCTTCGGGGTTGGTGGCGATCTCGCCTTGGGAATCGAGTGGGAAGTCGATCACCTGTTTGCCTTCTTTCACGGTGGCCCGCAATTCGCTGCTCGCGTTGTATTTCGCAGGCACACGCTCTGCCACTTCCGTCACGTTGTCGCCGTCCACAAGCTCCTGTGCCGTGGTGATCTTGACCAAGTGTTCGCCGAATTCGGCGCCCATTTGTTGTCGAGTGTAGACGAGTTCGTACTTGCCGGACGCGTCAGTGCGTGCGGCGGACCAGCGACCACCCTGGATTGGTTCAAACTGGACCGTCGCGTCAGCGAGCGGTTGATTGTCGAGCGTGATGGTGCCGGTCACTTGCCCGAGGTCGCCGCCACCGCAGCCCGTCAGCAGCAGCAAGGCCCCAACTCCGCAAAGTTGGAGCAATGGCTTGGTTGTCATTCGTTTGGTCACTCCTGGTGCATTGGATGCATGGCAATGGCAGGAGTCCCTTGGGATCTCTTGTTAGGCCATCGCGAGTTGTTGTTCGAGGACATTTCAAAATCTTCCCTGGCGCAATCGAAGGCAGCTTTTCTGCTGGTTTTTCAACCCGATTGCCGATCGGGAAGTTTTTGAAATGCGTTGTAGAGAAACGGCGGGCGCGAGCGCGGGCGCGCCCGCCGTAGGAACGCTGCGAGGTTCGCCGCAAAGCGGCGTCTGCCGTTACGGGATCGAAACGGGGAAGCCGTCGTTGCGGCGGGAGAGTCGCTCGTAGACGCCGTAGACCGGCTCCCAGCGAACGTCGCCGGGGTTGAAGATGTCGTAACAGTTGCGGCCGTTGAGCGTGCAGGGCCGTCGCTCCACCATGTCGCTGATAAAAGTGCACGACGCGTCGGCCAAGGCGAACATTGCACCGGCCGGATGCAGGCTCGAGAAACCTTCCGAGCAACCTTGTCGGCTGTTCCAAGCGTACGGCGGGTCGGGGGCATTCAACGCCACGCGAGCATTCGCCGTGTTGTAGTAGAAGCCTCGCGTGCCGTTGCCTCGCGGGTTGCGAACGCCGATCCAGGTGCCGCCGCGGCACAATAGCGTGTCGCGCTCGCCGATCAGGAATGTGTTCGACGTGCCATCCACCACGTCCTTCATGCCGACCGACAGGATGCCCATGAACATGCCGTGCGTGTCATTGTCTTGGTTGGTCTGGTTGTTGTTGCGCATGCCTCGCGAGGACATGTAGTTGGAGGCCGAGGGCCGCCAGTTGCCCAGGCCGGATGCAGCCGTGCCCACGCCGCCGCCGAAGTGCCGAGCCGTGTGGGTGAGCGGCCCGAATTTGTTCGAGTCGCTCGGGCAGATATATCCCGGGATCGGCGTCTGCATCAGTTCCACCGCCTGCTGCGGCGTCATCGTCGTGGTGCCTCTTCGCAGCAGGTCCACGAGCGAGATGGAGCTGGCGTTCAATTGGTCGTACATGCCCTGTTGTTCGATGAACGGCAGGATCAGCACTTGCCACCCCCAGCCCTCGGTGTTGGCCGAGGCGGCGGGCGTCGAGCCGGAGAAGATGTGGTTCGGCGGGAACTTTTTGAAGGTGTCGTGATAGGTGTGGCAGGCCAAGGCCTGCTGCTTGAGGTTGTTGCTGCACTGCATGCGACGGGCAGCCTCCCGTGCGGCCTGAACGGCAGGAAGCAGCAGGGCTACGAGCACACCGATGATCGCGATTACGACCAGAAGTTCCACCAGCGTGAACCCGGTGCGGGTTCGACTTGAACGAGACATGATGAGGACTCCGACAGGATGGGGAAAAGAACGAATTGAAGATCGGTGAACCCACGGCCAGAAGCGGTCCGTGGAGCAGAGAAAAAACGTCAAAAATCTTGTAGATTGTTCATTTCTGCCGCGTTTTTGATACTTGTAAAAATAGGTTTCGAGTTTGGCCGTGTGACGCGTAGTGAATTGATGGGGTCGGCGAAGCAGGTGGAAACAACGGAGCGCAACTCGACCTTCAGCTACCGGTGTCTACGGCAAATCGCTTGGTCGCTGAGATTGATGGGATGATGGGGCGAACAATTGCGCACAACTCCCTCGCGCCGAAACGCCCTTGGAAAGCGCGTTCGGTAGGGAGGTTGCCTTCAATCCGCTTTTGAGCGGAACTCTTCGGGCCGCGATTGGGCCCGGTGCCCTTCTCGATTCCGGCTTCTCTTGCCGGTGCTCTGTTCCGGCTTCTCTTGCCGGTTCCCAGTTCCTGCTTTTCCGCGCAACGTTGTTGCCGAGGGAAGGTTTGATGAGTTCCCCGTGGGAAAAGCGAATGTGAACATACCACAGCCCAATCGTGAATGCAAACATTGACGCCCTACGGAGCCTGCGAGGGCTTTGTGTGCGTCGTCGTGTTTTGGGGAATTCGTTCAAAATTACGCAATCGCGCACCAGAACGGTTGTGGCATTGGTAGGACGACTTCCAGTCCGTCGAGAACTTCCTGGTAGCAAGACGGACTGGAAGTCCGTCCTACGGAATTGACGTAGTGCAGGCTGCCAGCCTGCAACCTGCGCCCCCAAACCACAACGTGTGATCTTCACACACGTTTTGCGGTGAAGAAGTCGGCTTTCATGCCCGGCCTCGCCTAATTTCGGCGCCTTGGCAACAATGACGGGGCGGGCGGGGTATTCCCCATGCCGGGGCCTTCCCCGGGCCAAGGCACCTGCCTCGCGCAGCTCGGTTGTTTCTGTGTCATTCGCTATGTCCGGATAGGCCCATGCAAAACTGCTCCTTTTGGCGGTCGCTCCACTGCACCGCGGCACTCGTGCTGATGGCCCTGCCCGTTTGGGCTCAGCGACCGGAGGCAGTCCCCGCATTGTCCCCTGACCCGATCCCGGATTTTGAATTGCAGGACGTCGCGGGAGCGACGCATCGCCTGTCCGATTTGGACGGGCCCGTCGTGATCGCGTTCCTGGGCACCGAATGTCCGCTCGCCAAACTTTACGGCCCCCGGTTGTCGGCGCTGCACCGAGAGCTCGGCAGCAAAGTCGCGTTCTTGGGTGTGAACTCCAACGCGCAGGACTCGATCGCCGAGATGGCCGCCTATGTGCGAATTCATGAGATCGGCTTTCCGTTGGTCAGGGACCGCGGCGCTCAGGTGGCTGACTCCTTCGGCGCCATCCGGACTCCGGAGGTTTTTCTTCTGGATGCGGAGCGACGGATTCGCTATCGGGGCCGAGTGGATGACCAGTACGGAGTCGGTTACGTCCGCGAGGCGCCGACTTCGCACGAGCTGCGGGACGCCATTTCCGCCCTGCTGGCGGGGCGCGAGCTTCCTGCCAGCACGGTTGCGGTGGGTTGCCACATCGGTCGCATTCGCAAGCCGGACCCGGAGGCGAAAGTGACCTATAGCAGTCACATCGCGGCGATCATGCAGAAGCACTGCATCGAGTGTCACCGGTCCGGCGAAATTGCTCCGTTCACGCTCACGGAGTACGACGACGTCGCCGCCTGGGCGGAGACGATTGCGGAGGTGATTGCCGACGGCCGCATGCCGCCCTGGCACGCCAGCACCGAGCACGGCGAGTTTCTCAACGCCCGCGAGATGACCGACGAGGAGAAGCGGCTCGTCTATGATTGGCTGAACGCCGGCGCGCCGCTGGGCGATTCGGCCCAAGTCCCTCCGACTCCCGTGTTTCCCGATGTGTCGTGGCGCCTGGGACGCGAGCCGGACGACGTGTTTTCAATGCGAGACCGGCCCTTCCAAGTGCCCTCCCAGGGAACGGTGGAGTATCAGTACTACATCGTCGACCCGGGGTTCACCGAAGACAAATGGATCCAGGCGGCGGAGATCGTGCCCGGCAACCGTCGCGTCGTCCACCACGCGATCGTGTTTGTGCGGCCACCTGACGGCGTCGATCAGCGCGGGCTAGGCTGGCTGACCGCCTATGTGCCCGGACAGAACACGATGCAATTGCCTCGAGGCATGGCTCGGCGTGTGCCGGCGGGCTCCAAGTTCATTTTCCAGATGCATTACACCGTGGCGGGCTCGCCCCAAGAGGATCTGACGAAGGTGGGAGTGGTGTATGCCGATCCCAACGCCGTGCAGGAGGAAGTGATCACCTTGATGGCGATCAACAACCAGTTCCAGATTCCCCCGCATGCGGCCGACTTTCCGGTGCACGCCACGCTGAGCCGAGCGCCGGCGACGGGGCGGTTGTTGGCGATCGCCCCGCATATGCACGTGCGCGGAACTCAGTTTCAAGTCACCTCCAAGCCGCGCGAGGGCAAGTCCAAAGTGCTGCTGGACGTGCCTCATTACGACTTCAATTGGCAGCACGCCTATCGGCTGGCCGACCCGCTGCCGCTTCGCGACGTCAAACTCGAGTGCCGAGGGATCTTCGACAATTCGGAGGACAATCTCGTCAACCCGGACGCGAACATCACCGTTCGTTGGGGCGACCAAACGTGGGAAGAGATGATGATCGCCTTCTTCGAAGTGGCGGTGCCGGTTGGCGATCTGGAGTCGCTCTACGTCGCTCGACCACTGACGCCGCAACAACGACGCCGCGCCGAACAATCGGTCGATGAAATGATGAAACGTTGGGACGCTAACGGCGACCAAGCGATTGCCAAGAGCGAGACACGGCAGGCCAACGCCTTCCTGGTCTTTGCTTTTAATAAACTGGACGAGAATCGCGACGGCAAGATCACGCGAGAAGAGGCGTTGCAGCACGCACTTCAAACGGAGCGCGAGCGCCGAGACAGGGATCGACGGTGAAGCAGGAGTCCACCCACTACACCGACCTGATCACGCGATACTGGTGGGCCACCACGCTGTTGCTGTGCGCGATCACGGCCCTGGCGTTGTACGGTCACCTGTACCAGCCTCCCCCGGGCAACCGGATGGTCGTCGAGTCAGCTCGCAACCGTTATAGCCAAGGGAGCGACGCCGCGCGCCCGAGCGCCACGAACAAGGGCGACTCCAAGTCCAAGTCGGCGGGATCCCAAGCATCCCAATCGCAGTCGGCCGACGACCAACAGCGACCCGATCAGGCGGGCGGCGAGTTCAAGCTGTCGCGCGGCCCCGATCCGCACGCATTGTTGGTGTTTGAAACCGACGAGGCGTTCACGCCTCACGGCACCGAGTCGCTGAGGAAGATCGCAGCGGCGTTGGAGGATCTGTCCTATGTCGACGAAGTCATCTGGCTGGACACGATCCCCACGCTGAACGTCTTCGGGTTAAGGGAGAATCTGCTGCCACCCGAGGACTCGACACAGGAAGGCTTCGATCTCGCTCGCGAGGAGGTGCTTCAACATCCGCTCATTCGCGGACAACTGGTCTCGGACGACGGTCGCACGCTGCTGATGGCGATCGTCTTCGACTGGATTGCTGCGCCCGACGACCAACAATGTTCCGCGGACCTGCTTCAATTGGCGCGCGACACCGCGGAGGCGGAGAACTTTGACGCTCGGATCACGATGACCGGTCTCGTGCCGCTCTACATCGCGCACAAGGAAGCCTTCGATCGAAATCAGAAGCTGTTCCAGCGACTGTCCTACGTGTTGGTTGCGATCGTGTCCATTGTGCTGTTTCGCGGCGTGGTGGCCATCAGCATTGTTGCGATCGCGCCAGCAGTGGGCATCTTCTGGACCCTTGGTCTGTTGAACCTGATCGACGATCGCTCGAACGAGCTGACAAACATTGTGCTGCCGGTGCTGCTGACGATGGTGGGGCTGGCCGACGGCGTGCATCTGATGGTGCACATTCGAGCCCGCCGCGCCGGTGGCATGTCCTCGCGCGAGGCTGCTTCGTCGGCGATTCGACACGTGGGCATGGCCTGTTTTCTGACTTCATTGACTACGGCGGCTGGCTTCGGTTCGCTGATGGTGGCCGAGTCCGAGTTTGTCCAGGCCTTCGGCAAGTCCTGCGCCGTGGGTGTGATCGTGACCTTCGTCGCAGTCATCACCCTGATTCCATTGTTGTGCATGCTGCCGATCGCCAAGAATATCCACCTCGGTCACGAACGCGATCTTGTTGGCCGAGCGATGATGCGGTTCACTCCGATGATTGACTCGATCCTGAGTCGCTCGGGCTGGATCAGCCTGATCTCGATACTGACAACCATCTGTCTGGCGACTGTCGCGCTGCAATTGCGGGCCGACGACAAGATGAAGGATAACCAGCCGAATGGCAGCCCCGCCTATCAGGCGTTGCAACACTGCGACGAGGCGCTGGGCGGGATCCAACGCATGCGAGTCGAAATCGATTGGCCGGCGGGCGTCAGCAATGGTGATGCGCTCAAGACGATTCAGGATGTCGAGCGGCTGTTGGAGGAGGAGCCGTTGTTGAAGCATCCCGTGTCGATTCTCAGCATCCTCTCCTCGCTGCCCGGCGACGACGAAGTCACGGAGCGAGCTGGATTCGTCGACCTGTTGCCCGCCTCCGTGCGCCGATCCTGGTACGACGACGAGCACCGGCAGGCCCGCGTGACCGCTCGCGTCCGCGACTTGGGCATCGCCGCCTACGAGCCGGTGTTTCAGCGGTTGGAGAAGACGTTCGACCAGTGGACGCAGGAGCACCCCGGTTACCAGTTCCGACTCGCGGGAGCGCCGGTGCAGCGCGGCCGAAACCTCTACAAGATCGTGCTCGACTTGGCGAGAAGTCTGGGCACCGCCTCGCTGATCATCTTCGCGATGCTTGCGTTCGCCTATCGTTCCTTGCGATTGGGCCTGATCTCGATTGTGCCGAACCTGTTTCCGTTGGTCGTCACGGCCACGGTGCTCGTTGTGTTGGGATTGCCGTTGGAGATTGCCAGCGTCTGCTCGTTCACGGTCTGTTTGGGAATTGCGGTCGACGACACGATCCACTTCCTGACCCGGTATCGCGAGGAACTGGGCGTCTCCAACGATATTCCCGGCGCCATCCGCCGGTCCTTCGTCGGCGTTGGCACCGCGATGGTAATCACGACCGTGATCATGATGGTCGGATTCGGCACGGTGCTGGCCAGCGACATGCCGGGCCACCGAAGCTTCGCGGCGATGGCCGTGTCGACGATCGGCTCCGCGCTCATCGGCGATCTAGTGTTCCTGCCGGCGTTGCTCGCCTTCTTCGGCGACAAGCGCCCACGGCCAGCGGTTGGTGACGCTTAGCATTCGTCGTAGTGCAGGCTGCCAGCCTGCAACCTGCGGCTAACACCACGGCAATCACAGGCTGGCAGCCTGTGCTACGGATACCGCAGTTCGAGCACGCGCTGCTCCCACTGCTGTTGAAACTTCGCCATGTCATCGGTGTCGAGCAGTTTCTGCAGCGTGCGGTAGCCCGAGGGATCTCGATCGGCGTTTTTACGAAACGCATGGTAGTACGCTTGCAGTTTGCCTCGCTCCTGCAGGTAGTAACAGAGGTAGCGGGCCTGAGCGTAATGGACACCCGCGTGGTCGTCGTAGAACTCGCTGGTGGTCGTCTCGCAAAGTTGTCGAAACGTTGGCACCCCGTCGGCGTTGATGGCCCGCTGCAACCCGGCCAAGCGCCAATTCGTCAGGCCCCAGATCTTGCCGTCTCGTTCTTGGCATTGTTCGTAAAGTGAGGCCAGCCCCTCGTTGAACCAGGACGGGCAAGCGGGGAAGTTTCGCTCCATCATCGGGTGCAGCAGTTCGTGAACGAGCGTGCCGCCGCCGGTTTGGATGTTCATCACCAGCGCGCCGTTGCGTGGCGAGTAGTAGCCGTAAGGCGTTGTCGGAGCGCGTCCGAACAATCGTTCGACGTTGCGGGAGTAGCTGGCCTTGCCGTCAAACAGCCAGATTTCCAGCACTCGATCGGGGTCATTCGCGAAGTAGGCAGCTTTCATTTTCGCCACGGCCCAGCGGATCGTCCCCTCGGCCCAGCGTCTCGTCGCTGACTCGGACATGTCACCGATTACTACGAAGGGCCGCTCCACCAAGATCGTGAAGTCGGCCGGCTGAGGGCTCGCGGGGTCGTCCGCGTCCACGAGCCGGCTGCGAATGCGTCCTCGCAACTCGCCGATTTTTCGCAGGTACTCGTGGCGGCTGTGAGCCGTCAGCTGCGGCGCGGGGGCCGGCTTGACGGGCGCGGTCAGCGAAAGCCAGACTCGCGTCGACTCGCCGGAGGGTGATGCCGTCAACCAATGACGCTCGAGCCACTGGAGATCGATGCTCGATACATTGGCGGAGAGCGGGTCCAGCAACTTCCATGTTTTGTCGGTCGGCTCGAACCAGACAAGACGCCAGTGATCACGCGACAGCTCGACCATCGCGGAGCGGCTGCCCTGTCGCGTTGGCGCCCGCAATTCGTCCAGCAGAAGTTGCGCCGCGCCGCGCGGCGCGGATCGCCACGTCGCGTCGAATCCGATTCTCGTCGCGGCTGCTGCGATTTGATCCTGATTGGGCGCCACGTCCCACGCGTGCGTCATCCCGTGCAGCACATGCTCGGTCCGTCGCGGCTCGCCTGCCGCCGCAGTCCAGGCAATCGCGAGACAAGTCTCCGCCGTGGTGGTGGAGTCCGCGCGTTGCGGCGCGAACCGCAGCGGCTCGTTGGCCCGCAACGGCGCAGGTGCGATTGCCAAGGTGATTGCCATCACAAACATGCTGACTCGAACCAGCCGCGACATAGAGACTCTCCACCAATTGATTGCGCATAGACGGCGTCAGACGTCCCTATTTTGGCCACGCAAGCCACGATGGCAACGGGAACTCGGTAACGAGTACGTAACCCCGCCAGTAGTGCCGGCCCAGAATTTTCTCAGCTGCCTTCTAACTTCTCACTCAGCCGCCTACTAATTCAGCCGCTTCTGGAATCGCAGCACGCTGGTTGCCAGCACGACGAGCCCGCAGACGGTCAAGCCGACGATCGACGGGATCAGGTCGCCGAAGTCAGCGGCTCGCAGCACGATGCCGCGCAGAATTTCGATGAAGTAGGTCACCGGAATGCCGAACGTCAGTAGATAGATCGGCAATGGCATCTCGCTGCGAGGAAACATGAAACCCGAGAGCAGAACGGACGGCAACATGATCACGAACGCAAACTGCACCGCCTCGAGCTGAGTGCGGGACAACGTCGAGACCAGCAGGCCGAGGCTCAACGAGCAGACCATGAACAACATCGAGAGCGCCACGAGCAGCAGAACGCTGCCATTGATCGGCACTCCGAAGAGATAGATCATCACGGTCAGCACGATCAGCAGCTCCACAAAGCCGATGATCGCGTAGGGCAACAGCTTGCCGAGCAACAATCCGGTGCGACCAACCGGAGTGACAAACAGTTGCTCAAGCGTGCCGAGCTCTCGCTCGCGGACAACGGCAAAGGAGGTCAGAAACAAGGTCACCAGTTGCAGGATGATCCCCACCAGTCCCGGCACGAAGAAGTAGGAGCTCTCCAGGTCCGGGTTGTAAAGCAGTCGGGTGCGCGTCTCAATCGGCAACGCCGGGTGTCCCATGGCGTCTCGCGCCGGTGCGATCTGCAGCGACTCGCTGCGGGTTCGCGCGAGCTGCATGGACAGGTTGAGCCCAAGCAGCTGCGCTGTGCTCTGCGCGGTGGTCGCCACTTGGGAGTCGCTGCCGTCGATCAGCACCTGCACCTGCACCTGCTCGCCGCGCACCATGCGGTCCGAGTATTCCGGCGGGATGCGGATGCCCACGCGAGCTCTGCCCGATGACAACGCGTGGTGAAACGACTGCTCGTCCAACACTCGCTCGGAAATATGAAACCGCCGCGTGTTGGCGAATGCTGCGATCAGTTCGTCCGCATGCCTCCGGCCGTCCATGTCAAAAACAACGGTCGGGATGTTCTCGATCTGCGTGTCGATTGCATAACCGAAAATGATCGTCTGCATCACCGGGACAACGAGCATGAAGAACAGGGTGATCGGCTGACGTCGAATGTGGATGAACTCTTTGAGCAGGACGGCGGCCAGCCCGTTGGTTCCCGTGGCGCTGGAACGCGATTGTTTGGGCTGACTGGCGTTGCCGGCGTCACCGTCCGCCGGCTTCGGCGCGTTGTCGGCCGCTGCGTCCGGGGAGCCGTCCATCGCGTTGTCCGCTGTGGCCTGGGGCGCGGCGCCCTCAGCCACCAGCGGCGTTGTTGGCGTAACGCCGTGCGGCGTTGAGCTCCGCAGATCGTCGGTCTCCGCCGCAGCGTCGGCGGTCAGAGCCACAAACACATCTTCGAGCGACGGCGTGATCTCGCGAACCTCGACCGTCTGCGAGTCGACGTGAAGGTGCTCCAGCAAGCGCTGAGGAGTCAGTGACTCATTGACCAGCAGGTGCACCGTTTCGCCGAACAGCGTGGCGTCGCGAACGCCGGCCAGCCGTCGCAGGGTGGGGAGACGCTCCGCCGCCGCCGAGATCCGCAACTCGTATCGCCGCGTGTCCGGCGGAGTCACTTCGGGCAACTGCTTCAGCGCCTCCGGCTTGCCCAGCACCAGCAGTCGCGAGAGATAGATATAGCCGACGTCGGTGCAACGCTCGGCTTCGTCCATGTAGTGCGTGGTCACGAACAACGCGACCCCGCGTCCTGACAGTTCGAACAGCAGGTCCCACAGATGGCGTCGCGCCACGGGGTCGATGCCGGCGGTCGGTTCGTCCAAGAACAGCAGGTCGGGCTCGTGGATCAAGGCGCAAGCCAGCCCCAGCCGCCGTTGCCAGCCACCTGAAAGGGTGCCGGCAAGTTGATTGAGATTTCCCGAGAGTCCCGTAAGTTCCAGCACTTCGCGACGTCGTCGTTCGAGTGTGTCGTGACTCAGCCCGTAGATGCGGCCGTAGAAGTCGAGGTTCTCGCGGACGGATAGATCGGCGTAGAGGCTGAATTTTTGCGACATGTAGCCGACGCGAGACTTGATCGCCTCGGACTCGCGTTCGGCGTGCTTGCCGAGCAGCCAGGCCTCTCCCGATGTCGGCGGGAGGATCCCGAGCAACATGCGAATGATCGTTGATTTGCCGCTGCCGTTGGGGCCAAGCAGTCCGAAGATCGAGCCGCGCGGCACCTGAAAGCTGACATCGCGGACCGCCACCAAGTCGCCGAACCGCCGCGTCAAGTTGCGTACATCGATGATGGGGCCCGTTGGTTGCGAGTCCACGTCGGCGCTCATGGTTGTTCCTCGACGGGGTCAAGCCAGACGTCAACAGTCATCCCCGGCCGCAGCCGCGGCTCGTCGCCGGGCAGGGCAACCTTGATACGAAAGACCTGCTTCTCGCGCTCCTCGGATGTTTGGACGTTGCTTGGCGTGAACTCGGCCTGCCTCGAGATAAAGGAGACCTCTCCGCGCAAACGCCCGCCGTCGAGGCTATCGGCAGTGACCGCGAGCGGCTGGCCAATTTGCAGGCCGACGCGGTTTTGCGGCACGTAGGCCCGCACCCACAGGTGGCTAGTGTCCATGATCGACAGCGCGGGGGCGCCCATCGGCGCCAAGTCGCCAACCTGCAGATCCAACGCCTCTACGACGCCATCGCACGGGGCAACAATGGTTAGCTCGCGCTTCTGCTCGCGGATCACGGCCAGGGCAGCCTCCGCCGCGTCGCGCGCCGCCTTGGCCCTCTCGATGTCCTCAGCGCGATAGCCGCTTGCCGCCAGCTGCCAGGCCTCGTACGCCTCGTCCACGCGAGCTTGCGCTTCGCGAATCTCCTCGCTCCGCGTGCCGGCCTCCAGCAGGGCCAGCTCCTCTTTGCGGACTAGCAGCATGGCTTCGCTGGCGTTGAGCTGCTCGTTGGCAGCGTCAAACTCGGCGCGAGCGATCGCCTTGTCTTGAAACAGCTCGGCGCTGCGAGTGTGGTTTCGACGGGCCAGTGTCAGCTCGGCATCGGCGGCTTGGAGCCGTCCGCGGGCGGCCTCAATCTCCTGTTTGCGAGGTCCGGCCTCGAGCAAATCGAGCCGGGCCTTGGACTGCTCGTGGCGGGCCTTGGCCTGCGCGACTTCGGCAGGGCGAAGGCCCGCGACGAAACTCCGCAGCTCGGCATCGCGGATGGCCAACTGCTTGAGCGCCTCCTGCTCGCGCTGCAAGAGGTCAAACGGCTCAAGCTCCACGAGCACCTCGCCAAGCTGCACGGCTTGGCCCTCCTTCACCCGGACTGCCTGCACTCGGCCGCCGACGCGAGACCCGACCCGTATCTCATCGGCCTCGACGATTCCCGAGACGTGGCCCGGCTCGTGATGAATCTTGCTATAGGCGATCGCGCCACCCAATGCGGCGACAGCGACGAGAACGAACAGCAATCGAGAGATCATGAAGCCCGCTCCAAGGTTGGTCGAGGCTGGGAGTCGCGTATCGTGAGCTGGTCCGTGTGCTGGCCTCCGGCGTGACACTCGTGCCAGCTCCCTTTATCATGACAGGGGCAAGTGGCTCCGAACACCATGAGCGGCTGAGCAAGCTGTTAACAGGGCTGTATCCGAACGGCCCCGGACTCACACGCGCGCAGGCACACGCAAGCGAAAGGCACTGCATGAAGGGACCATTTCAGCGGCTGCGTTTCGACTTGCGGAGGCTATGGGAATGCCCCGTTTGCGGCCGCCACGCCCGCGCGCCTGGCGACGCGACTTTTTGCATTTGCTCCTGTCAGGAGGAGGTCCCGCGCCGAGAGCAACAATGCATGCGGTTGGTGGAAGAGTTCACGCGTCGAGAATTGACGATGCCGCCGCGACCGCTGTATGTGTCGTCGCCGGAGACTCGCGGCGGGACGCCTGCACGCCCAGCCAACGCCAAACAGCCGCCGAAAAGGAAAAGCGGAGACGGTCCTGGTCCCAAGGAACGACGCGAGCACGGCCGGGATCCGGAAACCGGCCAAGCGGAGGTGACACCACAACGTGATGCGACGGAGCCCGCTGCTGCGACGCGCGACGCGGAGCTGGCCGCCGTCGTCGAAACGCCCGCCGTCACCGAGGTGGCACACGGCCTCGCGGAGACCAGCGCGGAACGCGAATCGGCAGCGCCGACTCAGCTGCCTGATGAGGCGGCCGCTGGGGAGGAAGCCACGTCGAGCGAGCCGACAAATGAACTAAGTGTCGGCGACGCAACGAGCGGCGAGCCCGCGGCGGATAAGGCAAATGAAGAGATTGCCGCAGCACCATCGACGGCGGCCGACCCGAAATCGCCGGAGGCTCAACCGTCACTGGATGGCGGCAACCCCGAGAGCCCCGACAATCCAGACAATTCCGACAATCCAGACAATTCCGACGACATGAGCTTGCACGACTCCGGCGCCTCTGGCGGCGAGTCGCCAGCGGATCACGGAGAGGGCGGCGAGCCACAGCGAGCCAAACGCCGTCGCCGTCGCCGGGGCAAGCGCGGGAAGTCGAGCTAACGGGTCCCGAATGCCGCTTGAGTCATTTTCGCGAGGCTGCGGCTTCGCGGTCGGTCGTTCCGGTTGAGAAACCATCTCACGCAAAGGAACTGCCCGCCACCATGCCGATGGGATCACGCAAAGTCGCAAAGACGCAAAGAAAAGTAGATCAGGACGTACCGAAAACAACTCGTTGGATCGGTGATTCATCGGTTTCTTTGCGGCTTCGCGCCTTTGCGTGAGGTGGTTTCTCCACAGGAAATTATGCCGAACTGAACTGACGACAGCCATGCCGAAGGGATCACGCAAAGTCGCAAAGACGCTAAGAAAGTTCGTCTGTAGAGGGTGGATCGGGTCACTCTTTGGGGTGGTGCGTTAATTCTCGGTTGACGTTTTCGGCATTCATGACCGATACTTACCACACGGAGTTGGCCTGGTTTGCCTAACCCGCCTCACTCCACCTGTGGCCGCTATGCCGCCATGTCGTCATGTCTTGGACAAGCGGATGGCCTGGGGTACGTGAACCGTCAACTTGCCAAAGTCGTTCCGACTGCGTCAAATACGTCATTGGGAATGATTTTGCCCGTAACGCCACCCGAACCGGGAGGCACGGGAGGGTGTCGAACGGTTCGGCGGCCCTCCACCAGGCAGCCCACTTGCAGTCCACTTGGGCTGACCCAAATTCCCTGCTGCTTCAGAAAGGATAGCAACAATCACAACAACCAGAATCAACGACCAAATCCGTGTCAGTCCGCTTCGGGTCATCGACGACCAAGGCAATCAGTTGGGAATTATCCCCAAGGACGAAGCGCTGGCCAAGGCAAGGGAGGCTGATCTCGATTTGGTGGAGGTCGCTCCGAACGAGCGGCCACCTGTGTGCCGCATCATGGATTACGGCAAGTACAAGTACGACCGCAACAAGCGGAAGCACCAAAACACGCATCACACCAAGACCAAGGAAATCCGGCTCCGACCCAAAACGGGCGAGCACGATATCGGGTTCAAGGTCAAGCAGGCCATCAGCTTCCTGAAGCACAAGGACAAGGTCCAGGTGTCCGTCATCTTTCGCGGTCGCGAAATGGCGCATATCGAAGAGGGCCAGCGTGTGATGGAGAGCGTCATCGAGGAGCTCCTGGAGTTCGGCAAGGTGGAGACGCCGCCGCAGCGAAACGGCCGTCGCATGGTTTGCACTGTCTCGCCCAAGTAGCTCCGGGCAGCCTCGCGCCGAGCTTGCCCTGGCAGTCTGTGCAGAAGCCTCCTTAATGCCTCAGCGCTGTGCTGACGTCATGCTGACGCCAGTCCGACGCGAAGGTTGACGCGATGACCATTCCAGAGGTCAGCAGCCGCGTTGGTGGCGGTGTGTCGAAAACCGCGAATGACAAGTTCGGGTTTTCCACATGCCGTTGGCCAAGCGGCTGTTTTCATTGCCGCTGTGTGGCTGACGCGTCGTTGTCACGCGCCGTCGTCTCCGGCGCCGGCGCCTTCGTCGAGGCCGGGGCGTTCGTTGCTTTCTCTTGTTTCGACGCGTCCTTCCAGGTGTCGGGCAGCAGGTCTCGGAACGACAACCGCAACCGGTCCCGATTCTTGTCGATCTTCTTGTTCAGCTTGTCGACAAGTTTCACGCGTTGGTCGGCGAGTTCCTCGCGAGCGTAGTCCTCGAACAGTTTGCCGAGCTGCTTCGCTGGACCGCCATGCAGATCGCTCAGCCGCCGCAGGCGAAACTTGAGCAACTCCAACTGCGCGTCGGTCACCTTCAGGTCCAAGGCAACCTCGGGCGGCAACCGCGTTGGATCCAAGGTGACTCCCATTTCCAGGGTCAGCTTCAGTTGCACGGTGGCGTCGGCCACCGCGGTCAGGCTGAACACACGAACGTTGCGTTGGTACTTGGCGATCTGCCCCTCGAGGTCCAGACGCGACAGCAGGACGATGTCCATTTCGACCTGGCCCGACGCGGCTTCGGAGACCCGAGTGATCTCCAACTGCAGCTCCTCATCCGGGTTGACCAAGGTCGCACGGTAGCGTTTCCAAAGGCCTTGCTTGACGGTTCGCCACCGCCGGTGGGTCTCGAGGCGAAATCCCTCGCGAGAGAATTCGACGCCGCTGACCACTCGTTCCGTCAGCCCCCACTTCTTCTTGCTTTCATACTCGCGCGGCAGCAACTCCCGCAGCAGTTTGGTCACCTGTCCGCTGAGCTGCTCGGGAGCCAGCAAGCCATCCGTTGGGTTGCCGGAGCCCGGCACGGGCGCTGAGGGCGACCGCTTGGGTGTCGGTGTCGGTGTCACCGGCGTCGGAGGCGGGGGCGGCGTGGGCTCGCTACTGCCCGCTCCAACCTGCGGGGCGTTCAGTGCCGGTGGCTGCGCCGATGCGGCGGCCGCCACCAGAAATGACGCAAGAGCGAGGACTCCTGCTCCCAACAACTTCACCAGTCTAGATTTCGGCATGATTCAGCGCCCACATCCCGGCCACTTTTGAAGCTGCTCGCACCCTGGCGAGCTGGTGTCCACCGGGCAATGTAGCGACAATCGCGGGCCAGACGAATGTCAATCTTGAGTGGCGATCTCTTGGGCTCATCAACGCCTCCTCGCCCACGCAGATCTGCGCAACCCCTTTGCGCCGGCCGTCGCCGCTTTCCGCGTAGCATGGGCGTCCCCGCCCGTGCAGGACTGCGCAACCCCATTGCGCCGGCCGACTCTCTCCTTCCGGGGCAACTGTGACACAACACGGCTTCTCGCCGCGCACGGGCGAGGGCGCCCATGCTACGGACGTTCCGTGCGGCTGCTCGTTACAAGCGTTCCGCGCGGCTGCTCGCCACGTATGTCAGACGCTTCCCAAAGCCGCCAACAAGCCGTCAATGTGCGCGTCCGTGTGAGCGCTGCTAACGCTGATGCGCAGCAGTGATTCGTTGTGAGGCACCGAAGGAGGGCGAATGGGAGGCACGAGAAACCCTCGCTCGAGCAGTTGTTGGGCGAGCTGCAGCGCTCGAGCAGGCTGGCCGACGCGAACTGGAATGATCTGCGTGGGCTCGTCGTCGGTCGTCCAGCCTTGCCGGGTCAAGCCGGCGCGCAGGCGACCTGCGCGTCGCAAGGCATCGTGTCGTCGCCAGGGCTCTTGTTGCACAATTCGCAACGCGGCGAGCGATGCGGCAGCGACCGGCTCGGGCATCGCCGTGGAAAAGAATTGTGGCCGAGCCTGATTGAAGAGCCAGTCGATCAGGCGAGCGTCTCCGGCCACGAAGCCGCCGCTGGAGCCGAGCGCCTTGCTGAGCGTGCCGACGCGGAGGATCGGCGCCGATTCGAGCCCGAGCGCCTCGCAACCGCCTCGGCCGCCGTCGCCGAGGACGCCGGTGGCGTGCGCTTCGTCCACCAGCAACATCGCTCCGTGCTGTTCCGCTAGCTGGTAGATTTCGGCAAGCGGAGCGAGGCAGCCATCCATGCTGAAGAGCGAATCGGTGACGATCAGTGTTCGACCGTTTCGCGGTTGGGCGAGCCAGCTGGACAGCGTCTCGACATCGCGATGTGGGTAGACTCGCACATCGGCGCGCGAGAGTCGGCAGCCGTCGATGATGCTGGCGTGATTCTTGGCGTCGCTGAAGATGACGTCGCCGCGGCCCGCGAGCGCCGTGACGGCGCCAATGTTGGCGGCGTAACCGGAGGGAAACAACAGCGCCGATGCGACGCCCTCGAACTCCGCCAGGGCTGATTCCAACGCCGCATGCAGTTCACCTCGCCCGCTGATGGCCGGGCTCGCGCCGCTTCCCCAGCCTCGCTGTTGGCAGGCGGCAGCGGCCGCCTCCGCCAGACGTGGGTCACTGGCCAAACCGAGGTAGTCGTTGGAGCTGAAGTTGACGAGCTGCCGGTCGTCCCAGCGAATGGCGGCCGGAGTTTGGGCGGACTGCCGCAACTTGCGCACTCGCCGCAGCTGGCTTCGGTCCAGATTCTGCAGAGCTTCCTCGACCCACTCCCAGGGTCCGCCCCAAACGATTTGCCGTGGCTGGTCGCTCATCGCTTGCCCTCCTACAGCCCGCGCCGATCGGCCTCTTTCAAGATCGCGGTGAACTCCTTTTTCTGCACCGGTTGTACTGACAGCCGCGAGCCCTTGCGGAGCAGCTCCATCTCCTCCAACGACTTGATCTCGCGGAGCTCGCCGAGCGGGATCACGTCGGCGAACTGACGCTCGAGCTGGATGTCGACCATGAACCAACGTGGCGAGTCGGGAGTCGACTTGGCATCGTAGTGCTTGTCGTTCTTGTCCCAAGCCGTGTGATCGGGGTACGACTCGGCAACCACCTTGGCCACGCCGGCGACGCCGGGCGGCGAGGCGTTGCTGTGATAGACGAGCACCAGATCGCCGATCTTCATCTCGTCGCGCATGAAGTTTCTGGCTTGATAGTTGCGCACCCCGTCCCAAAACGTGGTCTGGTTGGGCGAGTTCGCCAGGTCGGACACCGAAAAACAGTCCGGCTCGGTCTTCATCAGCCAATGCTTCATCGCGATTTCCATTCGTGTGCAGTTACAGATTGCCCTCGGCCCAGGGGCCGGTGATCGCAAACGTGACGCCGGGCGTCTGCGCGTTCACGAACAACCACTTGCCGTCGGGGCTGAAAGTGACACCGGCCCACTCCTGGGCGCGGTAATCCTCCGCGGCGATTTGAGGCGGCTTCGAGCCGGTGCGGAAGTCGATGTTGTTCTCGGCAAATGTGAACAGCTTTCCGTCCAGCGTGAGTCCATGCAGGCGATGCGGCGAGATGAACCCGTCCTCGCATAGCATGATCGCGCCTTGCGGCGAGACGCAGATGTTGTCGGGCATGTCGAGCACCTCCTGGCCGGGCGACTCGTAGATCAGCCGCAGCTGCTCTTCACGCGGGTCGTAGCTCCAGATTTGCCCTCGCTTCTGGTCGCCTCCGGAGGTGGCGTCGAAGTAGATGCGGCCGTCCAGCGGGCTGTGCCAGCAACCTTCGAGGCGGGCAAAGGTGACACCTCCCTGCGACTTGCCTTGGTGATAGACGCCTTGATCCTCGGTGTCGTTGCCGGCGACCTTGGTCGGATCGTCGATCGGCACCCACTGGACATCGTAAATCTTGGCGGGGTCGACGCCGGTGCGAAGATCGGAGTGGCCTTTCACCTTCATCATTTCCAGGCGTCCGCCCGCTGCCAACTTCTTGCGCGTGTTCGGCAGGAAGCGGAAGAAGCCCGAGGCGACGCGATCCTCGGTTTCATAGACGATGTCGGTCGTGGGATCGACGGCGATCGCCTCGTGCACGAAGCGTCCCATATCCTCGAGCGGCTGCGGGTGATGCGCTCCGTCCGGTGGCACTTCGAAGATCCAACCATGGGTCTTTTCGAAGGTCATCTTCTTGCCTTCGTAAACGCCTCCGGGGCCGAGGTGCGTCTCCTCACAGGTCAGCCAGGTGCCCCACGGCGTGCTGCCGCCGGCGCAATTGCGCGAGGTGCCGGAGATCGCGCACCAAGCGCGAACCCACTCGCCGCGCTTGCCGTCGAACTCGAGCGTCGTGCAGCCGCCCGGCCCCTTCGGGTCGTAGGTGAGTTCGGGTTTCGCGAACGAGCCGCCGTCGGCGTTGATTTCGTGGTTGCGAATCAACAGCACGCGACCGTTCTCGCCCGCGAACGCGGCCATGCCGTCATGGAGCCCGGGCGTTGGCGTGCCGCACTCGAGCGGATCGCCAGTCCAGCCGAACGAGCGATAGCGGAACCCTTCGGGCAGCCGCAGCAGCTCCCAGCCGGTCGTTTCGTCCGCCGTTGGCCGCAGCGGGCCATAGCCGGGCCCGCGTGTCTTCTCGCCACGCACGGTCCGCGCGTGAAACGCGGACAACGCCACGGCCGCCGCCCAGCTGCCCATAGAAGCGATGAACTCACGACGATCCGCAGATGACATGATGGTGTCTCCAAGAGGGTGTCCGTGGGAACGGACGATATCCGCTCCGGACCTTGAGGCGGTCACGCCAAGGTGAGCTCAAGGGCGCCGGAAAGGAAGGGGACGCTCGCTATCGGCCGTTCCCGGAGACCGGGCGACGTGTTTCGTCGGGCCGGTGGCGAGGTGGCGATGAGGTGAGCAGGCGGGCAGCTTCCCCGAGATTATATCGCGCGGTTTCCGGCTGGAGATAGGGGCGCCAAGCAGCTCGCGACAACTTCATGCCTTCTTCACAAAACCTTCGCGTCGGGATGCTCCAATGCCCCGCTGACACGAAACGAAACCGCTGTTCCCACCGGCAGCGGCGTTGGCGCCGAGGAGCTCTCCACCCGTCTCCTCGGCGCCGTTTTTATTGCGTTTCTCCTATGTGCGACGGACTGCCAGTCCGTCGAATCGCTCCCCGCACTACGCCGCGCCAAGTACGACGGACTTCCAGTCCGTCGAAACGCTCCCCGCACTACTCCGAAATCAGCGAAAGTCCGGCCAGCACCGGCGTGCCGCCGGCCGTCGGCACAATCCGCACACGCAGTTCGTCACGAAGCGTGACCGCCGGGAACTCGCGGTCCAGGACGAGTCGCTCGGAAGAGTCGCTGCTCCCGGCGAGCTCGGCGCCCGCCAAGACTCGCTCGCCTTGAACGTAGACGTCGAAGCGAATCGGAGCTGGCGTCTGGGTGTTACTGCTGGGGGAGGTGAACAGCATCCGCACTCGATACTTGCCTGACATCGTGGTGGCTGGCGCTTCGCCGATGTGCAGCTTCAACCGCAGTTCCTTCACCCCGGACACGCCGGACGCGAGCACCCACGGCAGAGGCTGTCCTGACATCACCGAGGCGTGGCGGCGCACGGGTTGCGCGTCGCCGTCCAGCTCCAAGTGCAGCGGGGGCGAGTCACCGCCGACGACCGGGTAGTCCAGCCAAAGAGTGCCCTCGTCGTCGCGGCGGTCGCCGGGGGCGCCAAAGTTCAACCCCAGCCGCTGAATCTGCCCCGCCGCGCCTGGCGTCGCCGCGGCCGCTCCGCTGTGCACTGTCCACATCTCCATCTCGGGCATGTGGACAAGCGCCAGCGACGTTTGGTTCTGATACGAGCAACTACACGTGCGCGTGTAGTCGGGCGCATTCAGCACGCCGTTGGCGACGACGAGATTGGAGGTGCAGCCGGACTTAAAGCCGCCCAGATTTCCCGTGCCCGAGTCGCTCGTCAGATCGTAGAACCCGGCCGCGCCCGAGCGAAAGGTCAGCAGGTGCTCGCTGGCGATAATGTTGTTGCAACCGTAGGCTCGCTTCAGCGTCCAGGGTTGTAGCTCGCCAGTCAGCGGATGCGGCGTCAGCTTTTGCTCGCCCGTGTCGATTCGAAACGCTCCCGCCGACTCGGCGTAGGAGTTGGCATTCGTAATGATCCACTCGTTGTGCAGAATGCACGGACCGGCATACTTCAGTTCGTCTTTTCGCCATTTCGTGCTGCCCGTGTCGGCGTGATGGACCGCCATGCCGATGCCTGGCTCCGCCGCCAAGCGGTCGGTCGCCGCAGCCCCGGCTTGCAGCAGCAGGTTGTGCGGTTCCGAGTAGCCCAGCCAACTGCCGAAGACTCGATCGTTGTGCTCCCACAACGGCTTGCCACTGCGATAGTCCAACGCGACGATCCGGTATGAGCCGGGATTCTCCAAGCCGCGCCGCTTCATCGCCTCCTCGACCTGCTTGGGGTTGCGGTCGAGGCAGTAGATGCGACCGCCGCCGGCGACGACACCGTTGTGCCAGAAGCTGTGCTTGGCGTCATATCGCCATAGTTGTTTGCCGCTATGGCGATCGAAGCCGACCAATGCGCGGCTGGCCGCAGTGTCGAGACTCGCCGATGCGAAACCGGCCTTGTTGCCTGTCAGGCCTTTGTCCGAAGGAAAGGTCAAATCGTGGCGAGCGCCGTAGTTCGCAAAGCCGAGCCCGCCGATCAGCACGTTTTCATAAACGCCCAGATAGGCCCACTGTGGCTGTTTGCCGTTCTCTCGCGGCAGCTCGATGGTCGCCAACGTTTTGCCGTTGGCCGGATCGAGCATCAGGCAGTGGCCGCCTTCGAGCAGATAGACGCGGTCATCCGTGACGACGTAGTTCGCGCCGCGGCCGTTGGCGCCGGGAATGTGGACCTGGTTGTAGGCGGGATCGAGCGGCGTGTCGCGATAGGTCTTGTCGTAGTAGATTCCGAAGGTGCCAAGATCCTCGAAGGAGCGTTTCCAGAGCACGCGCCCCGTGTACACGTCGCGCGCGCTGAGCGAATTCATGCCTTCGATAAACAGTCTGCCGCCGACGACTTGTTCGGGAGGCCCATGGCCGTGCCTTGGCAGCACATCCATGTTGCTGCTGCCGCCGAACCAGAGCAGGCCCAGCGGCAGCCGCACTCGCTCGTCTCGCGATTTGATGCTGTTGGCAATGTCGCCGTATTGATGCGTCCAATCGGCCGAGCCCGGCAACGCTCCGACGCGGCGCACCAGCACGCCGAACTCGGTCACTTCCACCTTCGCTTGCTCGAGCTGCAATTGTCCCACTCGCTCGGCCAGTTCTTGCCGTTGTGACGGCTCGGCCAATAGATGGAGCGTGCCGCCATAGGGACGCACCGACCGGTAGGCCGCTGACAGGGACTCCGCGGGCTGAGCCGCCGCGTCGCTGACAAACACTTGGTGCGCGACGTAATGCGGCGCCGCAAACGACGCGGGCGTCCCCGCGTGTGCCGTGACGCGCCGTCCATAGAGCCCTTGCCCATGGAGCCAATTGCGAAACGCGCTCAGCGCGTCGCCGTTGTCGGATCCGCGATCGACCACCGCCAGCTGCGTGAAGGGAGACGCGGTCGCTATGGCCTCGAGCAACGGGCGATCGGCGGTGAGATCACCGAACCAGAATGCGTATCCTTCGCGGTCGCCCCCGTCGAGTAGCCGAGCGGATTGCTGGCGCGTCGCTTGCCTGGCCTTGCTGTCGTCGTCCGCGGCGGCGGGTTCGACTGTCGGGCCGTCGCCGCGAAGCAACTGCGGCGCACTCGATCCGGGCTGGTTGCCATAGGCCGTGATTGTCGTTGCCGTGACGACAAACAACTTTCCGTCGGCCACCAACAACCGCTCAATGGGTCCAGAGGGCCTCACAAGGGTCGCCTGCGATGGAGGCCCGACAGGTTCCTCGATCGACAGCTTCCAATCCACGGTGGGCGGAGCGTCCGGTTGGTTTTCGAGTTGGCCGTGGTTCGGCGCCAGACGCAAGGCAGTGATGGTCGACTGGCCTCCCGCAATCAACTGGTCTCCGGCGAGGATCAAATCGCCGCTGGCATCCGCGGCGATCTCCCAGAGACGCAGGTGCGATGTGTTGAAGCCGCAGACTCGCCCGGGTTTCGCCGACTGCTCCGCTGCGGCTGCCACGGGCGGCTCGTAGGCGTAGATTCGATTGGTAGTCAGCACGGGCTCTTCCGGCATGAACGCGGTCTTCACTCCGTTCTCGAGCTGGAATGCACGCGTGCCGCGCAATCGCGTGTGCACGAAAAAGTGCTGTTCGTTGGCTGCCACGAACGATCCGCCGGAGCCTTTGCCGCCGGCGTTGAGCTCGTAGTACTGGAACGCTCCGTTGTCGCGGCGAAACACGGCCGGTACGCTGCGGCCGCCGGGCACGAGCAGCCACTTGTCGGTCGCCACCAACGCGCCTTGCGGCGCGACGCCCGCGAACGACGGCGCGCTGTGAGGCTGTTTGATGTACTGGGCGCTGGTGCTGTCGTTGACCCACTGCACCTCGCCCGTGTCTGCGTCCAAGGCGTAAAGGAAGGTGCCCATAAAAGGCCAGATGCTCGCGGCAAAGTAGACCGTGCCGTCACGGAGCACGGGACCGCCCCGGGCCGGCCAAGCCGACACCAAGCGATGGTTGCCAATCGCGTGCAGCGGACCGGGAGCGCCGCGGAATCGCCAGACCGTCTTGCCGGTGGCGATCTCCACGCAGTACAGGTATCCGTCATCGCTGCAATAGTAGGCTCGGCCGTTGGCCGCCACCGGCGGCAGCCGCACCGGCGCTTCGGCAAAGTGCGTCCAGACTCGCTGGCCCGTCGCCGTGTCGAACGCCGCCACTTGGTCGCGATCGTTCAGGCTCACCATAAGTCGCCCGTCGGCAACGATCGGCTCCAGGATCCGATCGTAGGTCATCAGGTCCATATTCAGCGGATCGTCCCACACCTGCTCGCGTTGTTCGAAACGCAGTGTCCACAGCGGTCGCAAATCGCCGGGGAGTTGCTCCGGGGACGCGGCCCCGCGAGCGGCGTCGTAACGCCACATCGGCCAATCCTCGGCCGCGACTTGTCCGGCCAACGCCGTGGAAGTCAACGCCGCGGCGGTCAGCAACAAGGCGATGCGATCGAGTCGGCGGCGCACCAGGGGTTGCCCGGAAGGGATGCGTGTCACGGAAGCTCCTCAATCAAGATCCAATTCAGGCACGTGTTGGTGTCGCCGCCGGGAAGCCCGATCTCGAGCGTCAGGCGTTTGTCCGTCAATCTGATGTCGGCTTGTCGCTCGAGGAACGCGCCGGCTTCGGTGTCCACATGGCGACATAGCGGCTGGCCTTCGAGCGTCACGTTCTGCCCAAGTTGCTCGTGTCCGGCGTCGCCAATGCAGAGCGTGACGCGGTAGTGGCCGTTGGGCAACGTACATTCCCAGACGTCATGTGTGCGAGTGAACAGAAACGTGTCAGCCAAGTCCGCCACCAGTTGTCGGCGCCGGTGGCT
>JAGQPF010000130.1 GCA_020426845.1 Planctomycetales bacterium | reverse complement strand
TCGATCAGTGTGCCCGTTTGCAGCTGGTCCCCATCAGCGCCGCCGATGATCGCGAAGCCGATGCGCTCGCTGGGCGACGGGCCGGTCTGGCGAAACTCCGACCAGACGATCGCGCCGCTGGTGTCACATGAGCCAGGACTGCTCGGCGTGGACGTGCCCGCAGAACGACAGCTGGGATCAGGGCAACGGTAACAACACCAATATCACGGCGGTGACCGTGCAGTCCGGCGAGACGATTCGCGGGATCATCTGTACCGGTGACGAGGATTGGTTCTCGCTGACCGCGAACGCATGCAAGCCCCAGGTCACGATCACCTTCGATCCGAACGTAGCCACGGTCGAAGCGGTGATCACCGACACAGCCGGTGCGACGAACAACACCAACTACGAGTACGAGACGATCGGCACGCCGTCGAGCGGCACCTTCACTGTGCGCATGAAGAACAAGTCCGGGCTGACGCCGCTGTTCAAAATCAGCGCGCCGACGGCCAACAACGCCACGCAGCTCTACACCGCCGTCTTCGACTGCGTCGATTAGTCCGAGTCGTCGGCGAGACAGGCGCCTACCGTTGGCCAGCAGGGATGCGCCGCGACAAGCTGAACACGAACCCCTCCGGGCCAGGAGACGAGAAAGGGGACGGCAAAGGGCCTGATGACATGACCGTCAAGCACGTCGCCTCCTCGGGAATCGTGAGCGGCGGGAGCGGCACCACGCTGCTTGTCCAACTTCCTTGGGCCGCTTGGACGGGACTGAGCGTATCGGGGCGCGTCGGAGGGAGCATCGACGGCTGATTCGCCTTGGCCTCCGAAGTGCAACGCAGCCGTTGCGTGCAAGGCCCTCTCCCAGGGTTCGTCTTCGAGCGAGAGCCAGGCGCCGCGTCAGCGGCTCTTCCGCGGTCCTACCGGCGGAGGCGACCCGAGACGACTGTTCTCTACAAAGTCGTTCACGAGCATCTGAACAGCTTCTTGGCCGAGGCGGAGGCAAGAAGCAGCGCGGGCTCGGGGTATCCCGGCTTTATCGAGGGTGAGTTCAGGCGCTACTTGGACTGCGGCGTCCTGTCGAAGGGCTTTGCCCGACTACGCTGTGCTGAGTGCCAAACCGAACGGTTGGTGGCCTTCAGTTGCAAGGGCCGGATGTGTCCGTCCTGCTGGGCCCGGCGAGCGGCTGCCACAGCGGCCGAGCTGGTGGACCGCCGGCTGCCGATCGCGCCGTATCGCCAGTGGGTGCTGACCTTTCCCTGGGAGCTTCGCTTCAAGCTGGCGGTGAACAAGCGCTTTCTGTCCAAGATGCTCAGGGCGTTTCTGTTGACCCTGTTTTGCTGGCAGCGGCGCCGGGGCCAAGAGCTGGGCTTTGTGGGTCAGACGGGCGCCGTGACCTTCGTTCAACGCTTTGGAGGAGCGCTCAACCTCAACCCGCACTTCCATAGTCTGCTCCCTGACGGGCTGTTTGTCGGCACAGACAACGACCAGCTCTCATTTGTGCAATTGCCAGCACCCACAGACGACGAGGTCAGGGCGCTGCTTTTGCGACTGGCGCGTCGCATCCGGCGGCTTGCGCGGCGCGAACTCAACGCCGACGAGCAGTTGGACTGGATCGACGACGAGCAACAATCCCTTCTCGATTGCAGCGGCGAAGCGCTTCGGCTGCCCGCGGCCCCCTGTTCCCAGCCGGGGCTCTGTGCCGAAGCGGCCGCCACACCGCTATGTGCTCGGGTAGCCGGCTTTTCACTGCATGCCGCCCGGCGCGTCGAAGCCGACGATCGAGAGGGACTCGAACGGTTGTGCCGGTATGGCCTGCGCGCTCCCTTCTCGCTCGACCGCTTCTCGTTGAGCGACGACGGGACGGTCTGGTACGAGCTCCGCCGCCCCTGGCCAAGACCTGCGGGCCGACCCTCGCTCCATCTCGAACCCATAGCCCTGCTTCGCAGACTCGCGGCATTGATTCCCGCGCCTTACACCAACTTAGTCCGCTATCACGGCGTGCTACATAACCGTTCAAACGCACGTCCGCTAATACCCTCGCCACAGACGCCTCTGGCGCTTGACCCGGACGTACCGCCTTACGATCAGCTCAAGTCCGAAACCGCCAAACCACACAAACGGCCAGCTTGGGCCCAGCTCATCAGGCGAGTCCTCCACGTCGACGCGCTCTCCTGTCCGGCCTGCTCGACGGCGATGCTCGTCGTCGCCTTCATCACCTGCCCTAGAGCGATTCGCCGCATCCTCAAGCATCTCCGCCTCGACGCCACCGCACCAACGCTGGCACCACCTGCCGAGTCCCGGCAAGACGACATGCTCGACTTCTCACAACTACTGCCCGACCACCGACACACTCTGCGTATCGCCACCAACCCCGGCAAGCAGACGGGAAGGAGCCCCCCGTACAAACCCATCTCCTGACTTCTCCCTCACGCAAGCCGACTGAGCCTAAACGCACAGCTCTGGCTCCGCGGCTCTCATGCGCATTGGACACCTGCGCCTTTTTTCTGCCACAGTTCCAGGTCTTATGCGTTCACGGCGGGCTGTTCGCACCAACAAAGTCCCCAGAATGTTGCTGAAACACACGCACCGGTTGACGCGCCTACCGCAAAGCCCTTATATTCAGCCTAGTCTGCAAAATGCCGTTGAAATTTCCTATTCACGGACCGCCCCGGATCATCTTGGGCACTGCGTGTTTACCTTCCAGCTCGAGCCGGCGAAGTCGTAGCATCTCGCCGAGGACTTGCGCAATCGCGCAAGGTGTGTTTAACCTATCTTTGTAGCCTAAAC
>JAGQPF010000129.1 GCA_020426845.1 Planctomycetales bacterium | reverse complement strand
CATCCTGCCCGTGCAGCCATGGGCAACCCCATTGCGTCGGCCGAATTACGCTTCGCGCGTAGCATGGGCGCCCTCGCCCGTGCAGAGCTGCGCAGCCCCATCGCGCCGGCCGAGGCACGTTTCCGCCTAGCATGGGCGCTCTAAGCGGCTGCTGGCCCGGCTTGTGAAATGCCAAGCCAATTGCCGCGTGTTCTGCCCCCCTCTAACGGCTGTCCGCGATGGTGCCATCGATTACAGTGAAAGCAAGTGTGCTCGAATCGGCGCATACTGACAGACTCCCAACAACCTGTTGAAAAAGCCCACTGGCAATCGGTACAGCGTTCACCACAGACGCTGGACCCATTGCCGTAGTAGGCGACCTCCTAAAGACCTTTCGGGCCACCGTTCGCCGTTATGAAACTCATTGTCACCTGCAATGGATGCCAATCGCGATTTCAGGCGCCTGCGGCGCTGGCCGGCAAACGCGGCAAGTGCCCCAAGTGCGGCGCGATTGTCCAGGTGCCGGCCGCTCAGCCCACGGCTTCGCAGACTCCGGCTGCGCAACAATCGCCCACCCCGCAAGCGTCGCAGCAAGTGACGGCCCAGCAAGCGCCCACCCAACAAACGGCACAGCGCCCCAGCTCGGCATCGCCGGCCCGCCCGGAAGCTAAGGCGGCGGAGCCTTCCCAGCGTCCCGGACTGTTGGATCAAGTGCTGCAGTCGCCGGCGTCCGCCGCGCCGGCGGAGCCAGCCGAGCCACAGGAGTCTCGACCGAAAGGCGCCAAGAAGGGCAAGGGGGTCGACGTGTCGACTATCGAGGTGGGCGCAGCTGGCTTCGCGGCGCTGTCCTCGAAACTCACGTCCCGCCAGTGGGGCAGTGGCGGCGACGAGGAAGGCGCTTGGAGCGCTCGCGAGCCCCGGCCGGACGATGTTGCCTTCCAGAAGCAGGTGCTCAAATCCTTTCGCGGGCCGATCGCCGCGGTCGAGCTCGATTCGTCCTACCGCGCCGGAATGGTGGCCGCGTTGATTGTGATGGGCCTGTTGGTCTTGGCCTACTTTGGCGTCATCGGCTTGACGATTTGGGCGATCATTTACCACGTGATGTACAACATGCTGGGCGGCGGCCTGGTCTGGCTGTGGATTTCAGCGATTCCGCTGGTTGCCGGCGTCGTGCTGCTGATCTTTCTGCTCAAGCCGATCGTGGCGTCCTGGTCGTCAGCCGACGAGTCCCGCACAATGACCCGTGAGAACGAGCCGCTGCTGTTTCAATTCGTCGACAAGATTTGCGACTTGGTCGGCTCGCCCACGCCGACGCAGGTCGTGGTCAACTGCGAGGTGAACGCGAGCGCAAGCTTTCATCACGGGCTGAGCAGCATCATGAGCGACGAGCTGACGCTGACCATCGGCATGCCGTTGGTCGCGGGCATGACGATGCAGCAGTTCGCCGGCGTGTTGGCCCATGAGTTTGGCCACTTCACTCAGGGCGCCGGCATGCGAATGGTCTACATGATTCGCCATCTCAACATGTGGCTGGCTCGCGTGGTTTACGAGCGAGATGATTGGGACGACTGGCTTGAGCGGCAGAGTCGCGGCGATTTCAAATCGTTCTTTTTCGCCGCGAGGGCGCTGGTCTGGCTCGTTCGCAAGCCCTATTGGGTGCTGTTGATGCTCGGCAATTTCGTCACCGGCTATGTGCTGAGGCAGATGGAGCGCGACGCCGACCGGCACGAGATTCGGCTGGCGGGAACCCAGGCCTTCCAGGACACCACGTGGCGGCTGAACGTGTTGATGGCGGCGCACCAGTGGGCGCTGTCGGACTTGGGCCAATTCTCGCGAGACGGCAAGCTGGCGGATGACCTGCCCGAATTGATCATGGCCAACGTGCACCAATTGCCGAAGAAGCTGTTGCGCCACATCGAGGATGTGATGAACAATGGCGAGACGAGCGTCTTCGACAGCCATCCCGCGGACGCCGAACGCATCGACTTGGCGCTGGAGGAGAACGATCCGGGCGTGTTTCACCTGGAGCATCCGGCCCGCCTGCTGTTCATCCACTATCAAAAGTGGTGCCAGTTCACGACCAACGACATCTATCGACGCGTGTTCGGCGATGAGTTCGATCCGAAGGATGTTTATCCGGTGCACGAGTTGGTGGCGAATCAGCAGGTCGAGAACCAACAGACGGACGCGCTGCATCGCTTTACCCAGGGCATCTACACGCCGATGCGGGCCCTGCAACTTCCCAATTGGGAGCTTGGCCCGCCGGCGGACGCTCACGCATACGTCAATCGTGTCAACGAGCGGCGGCAGCAGTTGGTGACGCATGCCGAGAACATGCGCTCGATCTATTCCGACTTTCGCGAGCAGGAGAAGATCTATCGCCAGACGTTGCAGGTGGCTGCGGTGCTGGCCGCCGGATTTCGCGTCGATGCCGACGAGTTTTCATTTCGCGTGTCGCGACGTGCGGAGGTCGAGCAGACGCAGCGGACTGCTGGTGACAAAGCGCGGACGCTTGGCGCTCAGTTGGCTCCGTTTGAGGCGGCGATTGGCGAGCGGCTTTGGGCCAGCCTTTGCCTATTGCACACTCCCCAAGTGCAGGCGCAGCTTCCCGAGGCGTCCGCCAGGGCGGCCGAGGCGCAACGCATGTTGCGAGCGCTCCGCTGCATGAGCGCCGCGCACACGAATGTGCTGAATCTGCGAAACGCCTACGCGCGGCTCGGCGCGTTGTGCTCCTACCTAGACAACGGCAACGAGAAGCTCTACCGCGCCATCAAGACGACGCTGGATCAAACGCACGGGTTGATAACCCAGGTCCGCAACGCTTGCTTGACGACCGAGTATCCACTGGAGCATACGCAAGGCGCAATGACGGTCGGCGAGTATCTGTTGCGTACGATGCCTGCCTCCGACGAATTGGGGGCCACCTTCGAGGCGGCGCAAACGGTGCTGGATAATTTCATCACCACGTATGCCCGTCTGGCCGGACGAGTCGTCGCATTGGCAGAGCACGTCGAGCAGGCCTGCAGCATGCCGCCACTGCCCACTCCGCCGAAGATGGACATGTTCGATTGACGAATGCGCCGACGATAGCGTTGGCGTGCGAGCACGCGGAAACGTTGGTTTCGCCGGCGACGGCACTACGGCGCCGCTGCCACACTCTCCGCCCGAGTGACAATAAGGTGAATGAAGCGGTTCTTCTTGGGGGCGGATGGGAAAGGCCCCAGCACTTGCCCGTTTCCTCCATAGGCTTTCATCTCGACCGTGAGCTCACCGGAGTTCGATTGAATGAACGGCACCGTTTCGGAATTCGTCACGGCAGCCCGTTGGGCAACGCGGCGGAATTCGAATTCAAGGTCCAATATGGGCAATCCATTTTCCTCCCGCGGTGTGATCGCAATCGTGTCGCCGACCTTTTTGAAGGTCACTTCGGAGTCGACGCCGCGCCCGCGAAGGACGGGAATTTCTTGGCCGATCTCCAACATGCACTCGCGCCCCAGCGTGGTGGAAAGCTGCGGCCTGGATAGCACGTCGGCCTTGCCAGCGTCGACGAACGCCTTCAATTCCTTGGCCAAGTCGGCAGGCGCGTCACGTTGAACTTGGGAGTGATCGACGGACTCGGCCTCCTCGTCGAGATCAAAGACGACAGCCTGGATGAAAACGGTTTGGTCGCTTTCCCGATTGGCCGCCGAGGGCTGGCCGGACTCCCTTGCGACAGGTCGCTGCGGTCCGTCCTGGTGTTGGCCGGACTCCCTTGCGACAGGTCGCTGCGGTCCGTCCTGGTGTTGGCCGGACTCCCTTGCGACAGGTCGCTGCGGTCCGTCCTGGTGTTGGCCGGACTGCTTTCCAACAGGTCGCTGCGATCGGTCGTTGGCGTCTGAGCTGAAGCCCGTCGGTTCCCACTTCAAGTTGGGCTCAAGCAGTTCCTTGACGCGGCGGTCGGTGATCTCTTCACGGATCGTTTCGCGCATCTCGATCGACTGCTGAATGCTCTTCAGCCGGCGGGCGAATTCCGCCAATTCAGCTCGCTGCAGGTTTTGGCGAGCCTCGAAGGCTCGCTGGACCGTTTGACGCAGTTCACGCGCTAGGCGATTGCCCGTCCCGGGATCGGGAAGCGGCTTCCGCAGGCGTTCGGCGAGGTCTCGCGATTCGCGTTCGAGCTGGTCGCAGTTCTTTTGCAAGTCGGCGATGCTCTGCTCCGCTGCGCCTCGAAAATCGAAGCCGTTGAGTCGGTAGATGTCGCCGGAGAACACCGGACGCCGAGCCGGAGGCGCCGTGTTGATGTTCGGCAGCGCGCCGGCTGGGCGCGGTTCCTGGCTGTCGAGATCGTTGATAACCGCCTCGATCCCCTCGATGTCGACCCTGTCCGGATCGTAGCGGACAATCACGGAATTGGTGCGCTCGTCAACCGACAAGATCAGTTCAATCGAGGCGTGGGTTCCCGGCAACTTTCGTTGGCCGAAGAGTTGCTCGATGAGCTGAGCCACGTTGGCCGCAGGTGCGTGCTGCAAAGCGAAGATCTTCACGCGCGTTTGGGTCGTCTTTTCAATCGACTTCCGAAGAGCAAGATGTTGGGCGACTTTTCCCTCCTTGATTTCTGCCGCCGAGAACCATTTCGCCCACTCGTTCTTGAAGACGTAGTCGCCCTTGGACTCTGAGTGGACCGTAATGCTTTCGTTGCTTAAGGTCGGCACGGCGACTTCGCCCTCAGGCAAGGTCAGCGTGTCCCACGTCCCCAGCGTCGTGCTATACGCATAGCAGTTGTTTCCATAATTCACGGCCGCCGTCAGGCCACCGACCACCGGAGTGACTTCCACATTGGGCAACGGCGGCAACGCTTGAGGCGTCCAGCGCGGATGCCTGTCGCAGTAGCCAAAGACCTGCTTGCCGTTGTCGGCAATCGCGATGATGACCGAGCCGCCCGCGACAAATCTCTTGCCGGGAATTGCCTCTGCCGGCAATCCCAACGCGCCGCCTGCGCCGCCCGAAAACATTGCGCCACCAATCCCGGGAAGGCCGCCGAATCCGTTTGCCGCATCGGCAATTGGCGGAGTCTCAACCGGAACGTCCAAGCTCTTCACAAACTCGGCAACTTTCTGAGTGACCGAGTCACTCGCCATCAGCAGCAACGAATTCGTTCGGCCATCCAGCACCAGGTCCAAATGGTCATCC
The DNA here is from genome assembly GCA_020426845.1 of Planctomycetales bacterium. GTDB lineage: Bacteria > Planctomycetota > Planctomycetia > Pirellulales > Pirellulaceae > JAGQPF01. The sequence continues at coordinate 746 of JAGQPF010000129.1, read as the reverse complement.
GCGAAGAGAGCCATGGTCGTTTCCCACAGATCTTTGGCGGACGCATGCTTCAGCTGAAACACTGCCAGTTTCGCCCCAGGCGCTGCGCTCGAGCGTGTGAACAGCGGCGACTGGGGCACCCCGGGGGCGTGCGCCCTGTAACCATCATGGACACGCCCGCCGCCGGTGGTTTTCTTGTCAAGGATCTCGAGCAGTTCTCGAGCTTCACCGATCAGTGCGGCATCACCGGTGACGAAGACGGATTTCGTCCGTTTGTCCGCCACGACGCGCAGCGGTCTTGCGTGACGCTTCAAGAAGAATTCCAAAATCTCTTGGACCTCATCCACGGACGCGTGCTTCAGCAAGAACTTCGCGATGTCTGTGGCGTTCTCCGTCTTGGTGGGATCAACTGCCTTGCTTGCCGGGGCGTCGGCTACGTCTGCCTTCGGCTCTTCAACGGGCGCGACGGGCGCGGCGGGTGGTGGGGCGTCAGCTTCCTGAGCCAGCGAGTTGCGGACCGGCAATCCGCTAAGCGACGCCGCTAGCAGGAGGGTTGTCGCACATCGGCGTGGAATCAAGCCGTGAAAGTATCCAAGCGTCATGGTTTACTCCTGTCCAAACGGGGGTTGGTCGTCCCAAAGCTGCTGCGAACGCGTCTCGAACGGCGCGAGCGCGTCTCGATAAGAACCGATCTCGACGGCAGTGGCGTCCCACCAAGAAGTTGCGGCGGATTGTTCCACTGCGGACGCTTCGGGGGCCGCGCCTTG
>JAGQPF010000128.1 GCA_020426845.1 Planctomycetales bacterium | reverse complement strand
GAGGCCCTGTTAGGCCGGTCGGGCCTCCATCGCAGGCGACCCTTGTGAGGCCCTGTTAGACCGGTCGGGCCTCCATCGCAGGCGACCCTTGTGAGGCCCTGTTAGACCGGTCGGGCCTCATCGCAGGCGACCCTTGTGAGGCCCTGTTAGGCCGGTCGGCTGATCGGCGCATTGTTCGCCGATCACCATTCTTCAATCACCTCATAGGGATTCTGCTCGCGCAATTGACGCGCAGCGGCGACCAGCTTGGCGGTGCGCTGTTGCAGCGCCTCGGGCAACGCCGTGTGGGCCAGCTGCTCGAGTGTGCGCAGCGCCTGTCCGGGGCGGCCGCATTTCAACAGCAGCACTTCGGCGAGCTTCAGTTGCACGACCGTCGCGTTTGCCGGATAGGCGCGAATGCAGGCGAGCATCAATGGCAGCGACTGCTCCCATCGCTGTTGCTCGTGGAGCGTCTGGATGCAGCGGCGGAGATCCGGCTCGGGCAGCTCCCACCGCGGCAACCGGCGCTTGATGGCTTCATAGAGCTTGGTGGCGGCCTCGGCGTTGCCGTTGGCCAGGACCGCCCGCACTTGCTCCGTGGCGTGACGGCTCTCTTCCTCGCGTTGCCGCCGTCGCTCTTCTCGCTTCTCTCGCTCCGCCTCTTGGTGCTCCGGTCGCTTGGCCAGCTCCCGCTCGCGCTCCTCCTCTGTCATCCGGTTCAAGCCGCGGATGCAAGAGAAGATGTCCCAGTTCTCGCACTCCACCCACCCTTGTCGCAGCATGGCCAGCCCGATGCCGCCGCCCAGCACGGCGCCGATGAGGTGCAGCATCTCCGTAGTGATCGTCCTGTCGCTCCAGACCGCGCCGACAAAATTCAGGATCAACAGGATCGTCGCCATGTTGTAGATCGTCACGTCGAAGGTGATGGCATAAAAAATGAAGAGGAACATCAGGCAACTCATCTCATTCTCCGGCGCCCAGATCAGGCAGATCGCCATCAGCCCGAACACGATGCCCGAGAAGCCAATGGCGCCGCCCGTAGTGGCGCCCAGCATCACCACCTGCACAATCGCCGGCTCGGCCAAGCCGATCAACGCCACGATCGCCAGCATTCGCAGCGCGCCGACTTTTCCTTCCACGACGAGCCCGAACGACCAGAGCCCGAACATATTGCCCAACAGATGAAAGATGTCCCCGTGCGTGAGGTTGGAAGTGACCCAACGCAACGGCGTGAGCTCTCCGAATGGCAGATACCATTGCTTGATGTACTCCGGCTCCACGATCGTCATCACGAACATCACCACGTTGGTGGCGATCAAGGCGCCGGTGGTGATCGGCAAGTGGTAGACCGGAGCGTCCGTTTCGTAAGGGATAAACATCCAGGGCCCTGGCGAGCGAGGTTCAATGATTGGGCGAGTTGGAAGCTGCAGCGGCTTCCGACGGAGTTCGCCCGACGGAAACGAATCTTGATTCGCTGGCAACGATGCGATCCGACGCACAAGAAGCGTCTCGAGGCACCGCCTATTCTTCCCGTTTTTGCCATTTAAAAACGTCGTTGGCTCGGCATCCACCGGAAGATCGAAACGATAAAAAAATATTTTCGGTCTTGACCTTGGTGAATTTCTCGCGGCACGCGCCAACTCGCAAGTTTGCCGACAATTTTCGTCACTTGAGCCATTGAAAGTGATGTTGACCGAGAATTCTCGATGGCCTATTCTCCCGCCTCACCGATGGAAACAGTTCCTTGCCAACCACAACTTGGCTCGGACGTTTCTCCCCGGTAACAGGCCGTCCGGCGGCGGAGTCCGCATCCGGAGCGTCTTGCAGGTTTCGACCGACAAGATGTCTCTGCGGACCAGTGAGTGTTCGATTTGGCAAGGATGCCATTCGGAGCTCGCCAGTCAACGGTTGGCCTGACGAACGGGGTGCAGCCCGCAGGATGCTCGGTTGCTACCGTCCAATCGCTCCTAGATCGAGCGCTTTGTCTCTCGCCCCCCTGGGACAAGCCGCCGTCTGGGAGCTTTTTTTATGCGCCTGCCGAATCGTCCGCTGAAGCGGGGCATGGGTTGCGGGGCATGGGGTTCGCCGCGAGCTCTCCGCCGGCTGGGCCAGAACTCCGATTTCCCAAGACTGCGTCCCGAACCTACAATGTTCTTTGATACGCTGCTGACCTAACTTCGTCACGACGGACATGCCCCTGCGGGCGGCTTGTCTCCGCGTCCCGCAATCGGCCGATGGGCATACAAGAACGCGACTACTACACTGACGAGCCGGTCGGGCTGCATCTCAACCTGCAGGCCCAATCGGTCGTCACCAAGCTCATTTTCATCAACGTGGCGGTGTTCTTGGTGAATTTTTTCACCAGCACCGCTCACAATCCGAACTGGTTGATGTGGAGCTTGTCGACTACGCCACAGGACCTAGCCAGCCCGCTGCGCTGGTGGACGGTGCTCACGGCGGGGTTTGCGCATGACCCGACCGGCCTGAGGCATATACTCTCCAACATGCTCGGCTTGTTCTTTCTCGGCAAGGATGTCGAGGACCGCATGGGCAGCCGCGAGTTTTTGGCCTTCTACCTGGGCACGATTGTGCTGAGCGGGCTGTCTTCGCTGCTGAGATATTGGTTCTTTGTGCCGTCCACCGAGTGGCCTCGCATGCTGGGGGCGTCGGGCGCCGTGGTGGCGGTGATCATCCTCTATGCCTTGTATTTCCCCAAGCGTCGGTTGCTGATGATGTTTGTCGTACCGATGCCCGCATGGGGGGTGGCATTGGTGGTCATCTTGATCGCGGTGGTTGGAGCGGAACAGCATGTCGCTCACGATGTGCATCTCGCGGGCGCGGCCTTGGCCGCCGTCTACTTCTACAGCGGCGCCCGCCTGACGGGCTGGCGCGGGCGGCGCCGGCACAAGCTCCGCGTTGTCTCGGGCGATTCGGACTCTACCTCTCACTCTCACGATCCGGACGAGGATTTGGAGGCTGAGGGCGATCGGCTGCTGGAAAAAGTGCATCGCGAGGGCGAGGCCAGTTTGACGGCCAAGGAGCGGAAGACCCTGGAGCGATACAGCCGGTATATGCGGCGGCAACGCGGAGGAACCTAGTGCCCCGTCAATGTTGTTGATTGATTGCAATTTGTCGTCGCGATGACGACAATCAAACAGGCTGTTCAAGCCATCGCCAAAAACGTCAATGGGATTCGGAGCACACGATGCAAGGCCCAAGCAAATTCTCTTTTCGCCCCTGGCTGGCGATTCTGGCCGCCGCAGTTGTGGTCGGGCTGTTCAGTTTTCGCAGCGACATTGTCGCCGACGATCTGGCCGAGCCGCCACAAAGCCCCGGGCCCAATGATGCACGCGTCACGTTTATCGTGACGCAGCTGATCAACGAAGATCACATGTCCAAGCATCCGCTGAACGACGAAATCTCGGAGCGGGCGCTGCAGCAATACCTGGATCGCTTCGACGAGATGCGGCGGTACTTCACACAGCAGGACATCGACGAGTTCAACGCGTTCCGCCACGAGATCGACGATCTGCTCAAGGCGAAGGATGTGCAGCTGCCCTACACGATTTATCGTCGATTTCTGCAGCGGCTTCAGGAGCGCGTGAAGCTGGTGGACGAGTTGCTGGAGGGCAAATTCGACTTCGATCAAGACGAGGAAATTGTGATCTCCGCGAAGGCGGCCAAGTATGCCGCTTCGGAGCAGGAGACTCG
>JAGQPF010000127.1 GCA_020426845.1 Planctomycetales bacterium | reverse complement strand
GGCGCGCATCGCTGGCGGCACAAACCTTCGAGGAATCTCGCTAACGCTTCGGGGTTCCTTCCCGGTGGCGGTGGGATGCGCGATTCGATCCCTCGCTTACGCTTCGGGTTTCCTTTCGATGGCGGAGCGACTCCCGCTGACAAGGGTTGGTCCGACGCGCCGTATTCTTCCGGCCGGCGGTGTCAACTGCCTGTCATACCGGATGCACTTTGGCTTTGGCCGATTCCGCGCGGGCAAAGATGATGAATCACGGCCGCCAAGCGGCACAACACAAGCGCGCCATCCCCGGACGCGCGTCATACGTAGACCCAACGGTCCCCGGACCGGCAAGGAGGCATTCAGTGCTGGCGAAACTCAAGACATTCTCGTTATTGGGCATCGACGCCCTGCCGGTCGACGTCGAAGTCGACGTCTCCTCGGGGGCGCAACCCAGCCTGACGCTCGTCGGTCTGCCCGAGGCCGCGGTGCGCGAGAGCCGCTTTCGCGTCGAGCGGGCGATGGTCAACTCGGGCTTTGCGCGGCCGTTTGACCGCGTCGTCATCAACCTCGCGCCGGCGGAGCTGCCGAAACAAGCCGCCTCGTTCGACCTGCCGATCTCGCTGGGCATGCTCATCGGCAGCGGCCAGATCCGTTCGGAGCGACACACGCAGTACGCGGCGGTTGGCGAGCTCTCGTTGGAAGGCCTCACGCGTCCCGTCCGCGGCGCGCTGTCGATGAGCATCGCCGCCGCTCGACAACGCGATCTCAAGGGGCTCGTGGTGCCTCGCGAGAGCGCCTCCGAGGCGGCGGTCGTCGAGGACATTGACATCATCCCGGTGTCCACGCTGACGGAAGCTGTGGCGTTCTACGCGGGCGAGATCGACGGCGATCCCGCTCCCTCGCGCCTTGTTGAACTCTACGAGGAGTACAGCAACTACGAGGACGACTACCGCGACGTCCGCGGACAGGAGATGGTCAAACGCGTGCTCACCGTCGCTGCCGCCGGCAAACACAACTTATTGATGCTGGGGCCTCCCGGCTGCGGCAAGACGATGCTCGCCAAACGGGTGCCGACCATACTGCCGACGTTGACCCCCGCCGAATCGATTGAGACCACGCGGATCTACTCCGCAACCGGGCGCCTGCTCCCGGGGCAGCCGCTGATGGCCCGTCGTCCGTTTCGCTCGCCCCACCACACCATTTCCGACGCGGGCCTCGTCGGCGGAGGCAGCGTTCCCGTGCCCGGCGAAATCTCGCTGTCGCACAACGGCGTGTTGTTCCTCGACGAGTTGCCCGAATTCAATCGCCGCACGCTCGAGGTGCTCCGCCAGCCGCTGGAGGATGGCCACGTGACGATTTCTCGTGCGTTGAACTCCACGACGTTTCCCGCGGACTTCATGCTGATCTCCGCTCTGAATCCATGCCCCTGCGGTTATCGCAACGATCCGCGGCGTGATTGCCAGTGCACCACCACCCAAATCGAACGATACATGGGGAAAATCAGCGGACCATTGCTGGACCGGATTGACATGCACGTGGAAGTCACCGCGGTGGCCTATCAGGAGCTCGCCAGTCGGGACACCGGAACGAGCAGCGAGCAAATGCGCAAACAGGTCCTCGAAGCCCAGAAAATACAGGAATGCCGCTTCGGCGGCGGACGCGGGCGCCGCAATTCCCAGATGACCAGCCGCGAGTTGCGAAAACATTGTCCGCTGGACGATGCTGGCCAAGCCCACCTGAAGACGGCCGTCCAAGAGTTGGGGCTCTCGGCCCGAGCACATGACAAAGTACTGCGAGTCGCTCGCACCATCGCGGACCTCGAGCCGGTGGAACAAATCTCTTGTGCTCACGTCGCCGAAGCCGTGAACTATCGCTTGCTGGATCGCCAGATGTGGACCTGACTCCCCCGATTGAGCCCAGCGGATTGTCGCCGTGGCACAGGCTGGCATCTTCGTCAAGATCGCCGATGTCGAACCAAGAGTACTTCAGTCGTACAGTTGGGACGGGAAAACCGTGGGCAAGACCGTCTTCGAAATCTCGGTCAAGTCGGGCCCGTTGACGGATGCCGAAAAGAGGTTGCTGTTCAAATAGCGACAATGGGCCAAGCCAAGTCGCCAAATGCACTTCGCCGCGCCGGCGGCAAGACGGCCAGACGCAGCGTCCGGGCGAGCAATCCACTTGTGGCCGGGAAAATTGTCGTGACATTGATTGTCGTCCGGCAACGAACAGACAGCGCCAACTCGCAACGTCTCGCTGGCGCCCCGCCTTCGTTCGGCGAGTCTCGGAGTCTCGGACTTGCACGGGATTCGCGACTCCGATCCCTCGCTTACGCTTCGGGTTTCCTTTTGAGGGGCCCGCGAGATGCGCATCAGGGCAACGCCACCTATCTGGGACAAAAACATGGGATTGCTCGCCGCCGTACTCGTCGCAACGATCTCCCAAACAGCCCCTCCCCCGCCGTTGGAGAATCTCGCCGCCGCAAGTGAGGCCGGCGACGTGGTTGGATTCGTTCAAGGATTGGCGGCCATCTCCGAAACGGCGCTTCGCCAGCCCGAGTCGATCCATGAATTCGATCGGCAGCGACGCGCTAGCCGCCAGCCAACCATTGGCGAAATGGCGGTGGAACTGCGGCTGCAATCGTCCGCCAAGCCCGCAGACTTTCTGACGCCTCGCCCAAGCGGACTCGAGGCCGCCTTGATGGTGGAGCCGCTCAAGGATCGCATCGAGGCGGCAATGGCGTTTTCGAAAGCATCCCCGATGATGGCGAGTGAATTGCCTCGGCCGGAGTCACTGCCGGACTTTGAGCCCTGCTTCGAAGAGTTGAATGCCGTGCAGATCCAATGCGGCCTGTCGCTAGACCTGATCACGGAGGTGGCGAAGCTGCAGCGGCTGTCGCGTCGACAAAGAGTCGTCTCCAATGAAGACCTCGGGAAAGCGGCGAGTGAAGCGCGTGCCCTAGCTGCCCCGTTGCGCGAGGCGCACGAACTTTCGAAGCGGCGCGAGGTCGAGTTGCGGATCGCTCGCGCTTTGCTCGCGGTACGGCTGCTGCAAGGCGACACGGAGAAAAAACTACGCCTCGTGGCAGCTCACACCTTGGACCGAGACGGCTACACACTGTCAAGTTTGTTCCCAACCAAAGCCTGGAAGCAGTTGCTGCCGATGTTGCAGGTGCAGAGCGAAGACGGAGCAACACTGGCCCCCGCCGAGGTAGAAAGGTATCTCAAGCTGCAACTAGCGTTGGGAGAGGAAGCGGCCAGCAAGGATTGGGCAATCGCAAAGCTCTACTATACCGGCCTCCACCACTGGCGGCGGGGCCGCTATGGAAGAACGATCACGGCTGACGGCATGATCGAGCCCCATGTGCCGCAGGACACGGTTTATGTCCCTTCTTCAGCAGACGAACAGCAGCCCGACTACGCTCCCGCTCGCCGCCACTACTACACATGGGCCTGGGAGGAGCGGAAAGCCTATCAAATCGTCTACGTGCCAAGACGTCAAACGATCGCCCCCACCCCTGCTCCGAGCCCACAGCCAGCGCCCCAGCCAAACCCGGCGCCCACCGTGAGACTCAAGAATGTGAGATTTGCCCGTGCCGCTCCCAGCTCCGGCGGCGGCGGTGGCGGTGGCGGCGGCAATTTCTCGGCGCCATCCGGAATGCAAATCCCTTACGGCCACCAGTATGGCCCCATCGACCGACCCTACTCGTGGAACGTGACCGATGTCTACAAGGCCTACCACTGGCCGATTCCCAGACAATACCAACCACCGCCGCCGAAGCCCTACGAGCCCAAACCCACCAAGATGAACCTGTCGCCGCGACAGCGTTACATCGAGCCCCAAAATCCGAACTACGTGCATCGAATCGTCGGATTCGACGAGTACCTGCGAGCTCTCGGATGTTTTCACACGCTTTCGCAAGCTGCCGACGCCGACCAATTGCGGGCCATCGAGGAGCTGATCGAGGAAACGGACGACCTGGCGATTGACACCAACCAGTCGCGAGGCAAGGGCGCAACAATGCTGGACGAGCCCAACTTTCCCGAGGAGTCGCGCGGTCTCGCTTGGCTCACTTCACTCGCGCGGATCGAGGTCGCCTGCGCGCTGGTTGGCTTCGGCGAGCAAGCGAAAGCAATCCTGGAATTTGCCGCCCCGTTTGACCAACAAGAGTACGCGCACATGGTGCGGGACGCGCTGCGCTGGCACTATTACGCGCTGAAGTCTGACGCCGACCTGCCATCAATCGTCACCCGGGGCAGCGCGCAGCACGCGCTGGCATACTTGCGACGCGTGGGCGTGACGCTCGCCTTGCTCGATGCAACGATGACCCTCCACCAAGGCGCATTGACCGCCGAGCAAACTGCATTGCTCGGCGTTTGGCGAGCCGAACTGCTGCGGCTCAGCGCAAACCTGATGGCGCGAGTCGACCAAGCGGCTATCCCCATCACGGTTAACGTGCCGGGGTCCGAGCCCGTCCCCGTCCCCGGGAGCAACTCGCAGAATCGCGATCGAGTCGGCGCCTCGCCTCAGTTCTTGCCCCAGCCCTAGAACATGTCGTGGCACAGGCTTCCAGCCTGTGATTGTTTAACAGCACGTTGCAGGCCGGCAGCCTGCACTACGACAAAGAAATGGATCCTGGCAAGTTCGCGAAATTCAGGAAACACCTGTAGAATCAACCATTGAGTCGAGATTTGGTTGAAATGTCGTCGGCGAAAAGTCCCGTCCGGGTGGATTGGGAATTCGGGCGACTCGCTGGGAACATCACCGTGCAATACCAGCACACACAAACCGCCCCGCTTTACCTGATTCTTGTGGCTGTCGGGGGCGCGTTGCTCGTTGCCGCGTGGCAAACGCACGAAGTGGCGCCTCGGCTCATTCTCGTCTGCACCAGCCTGTTGTTGTTGTTGCTGTTCGCCGCGTCGTTCCGGTATCTGCAGGTGCGCGACGCAGGCACCGACCTGCTAATCCTCTTCGGCCCGCTGCCACTGTTTCGACGCCGAATCTGCTACGCTGCCATGGAACGAGTGGAGCAGAGCAGGTCCACCATGCTTGACGGTTGGGGGATTCACCTTAGTCCGAGCGGAGGATGGACCTGGAACTTGTGGGGATTTGATTGTGTGGATCTCTGGTATCGCAAAGGCGCTCGTTTAAGGAAGATTCGAATCGGCACGGATGATCCAGTGGGTCTGGCAAGTTTTCTGCGCGAGAGCATGTCTGCGCAAGGACGCCGTTGAGGGCCACTTGTTCCGTCAGTGGCCCAGCCAACGGCCAATCCCGGCAACACAACCTCACGGCTCACGATTCGCGAAGCAACCGGAGCAAACCATGAATTCGTCGCGAATACTCGTTCTCGGCCTGACATTGCTAGCGCACGAAGTGTCCGGCCAGCCCATCGCGCCGCCGAATGGGCAACCTGCCAAGCCTGACAGCGACGGGGCGAATCAAGAGCTCGTCGGACGGATTCGCCGCGGCGGAGGCGAGCCGGTGTTCCGCGGCGGCAAGCTCGTCCGCGTCGGCTTTTACGAGCCGAAGGGCGAGGACCACTCGTTCCCGTTCCTGGCGGAGCTCGCCGATCTCGAGACGCTCGACATCAACAATACCCATTCCGCGGCCTGGGCGCGACACGTCGCCAAACTCAAGCATCTCACTCATCTATTGAGTTACCGCGGCTCGCTGGACGACGAGGCGTGCCGACACTTGAAGGAGTTGCAGCAACTGCGCGAGCTGAGTCTCGACGTGAACAAAATTGGCAACGTCGGCATCGCCGAGTTGTCCGAGCTCCCCAATCTCGAGACCCTGCGATTGCGATTGATGCCCGTAAGTCGGGAAGGGCTTGTTGCCATTGCGCGAATGCCCAAGCTAAAGCTCCTTTCGTTGGTCAACATACAGATCACCCCCGCAGACGTGCTCGCTCTGCGCGACTCGTCCATCGAGGAGCTGGTCTGGTGGGTGGACCCCGACTACGAGCATCGCGCGCTGCTGCCGTACGTCGGTCAGTTGCACCGCATTAAGCGGCTCGACTTGTCCATTCGAACGGTGCATGACCACGAGCTGAAGATGATCGCCGGGATGAAAGGCTTGGAGCAGCTCAATCTGACCGATCACCGGTTGACCGACGCTGGGCTGACGCACCTCAGTCAGCTTACGAGCCTCAAGAACCTCAGCCTGGGCTTGCTGCGAGCCGCTCCGCCCGAGCAGCGGCTAGGCGACGCGGGATTGCAGCACTTGCGGCCTTTGACCAACTTGAGATCACTCGGCTTGCGCCACTCAGGAGTGACCGACGCCGGACTGCCTCAGTTGGCGGAACTACCCCACCTAAACGCCTTGAGCCTCGGCAATACGAGCATCACCGACGCGGGAGTCGCGCACTTGCAGAAATTCCCGGAACTAAACACGCTCGGTCTGGATGGCACCGACATCACTCCCGCTGCCATGGCGACGTTGGAGCGGCTGCCGCACTTGGAAGTGCTTGACATCACTCGGACCAAGTTGAAGGACGCCGAGCAGCTCGACTTTCGCCGCTTTCCCAAACTAAAGCACGTGGTTGCGTACGAGTTCGACGATCGCAAGATGCTGGCGCCGGAAGGTTGTCGGCTGACCACCTTCGATGACTAACGGCCTGGGACGAGCACGCCAGCAGCTGGATGCCGTTACCAAGCTAGCGGCGCTGGAACAGCCGTCGGAGCAGCCCGGCCTGGCCGGTACTTGCCGCGGGCGAATGGCGAGCTCCGTCGTTCTCTCCATTCTCCCCACTCTTTCCATCACCGTTGGGCCTGCTGTTCCCGCGATTGTTGTCCGTTTGGTCCACTCCCGACTGAACGGGGATTTCCTCCACTGTGGCCGCTGGCGACTGCGGCAGGTTGTCGACCGAGTACCCACCCGTGAAACCATTGGAGAACTCATCCTCATCGGAAACGATCTGGCCGCCTCGCGGACGAGGCACGTGGAGCGGACAATGTTTGTCTCGGCAATCCGGAAACATCGAGCAGTCCGTGGGCGCAGGCAGCCGGCGGAGCAGTTCACGACAATGTTCACCGGCAATCTGCTCCCGGACTTTCATCGCATCACAACCGCAGATTTCCGGACGCAGAAAGACCAGCAACTCGCTCTCTCGCACCGACGTGTCATGATCTCGAAATAGTGCCCCGATGCGTTTCACGTCCTTAATGCCGGGCACGCCCCTCGTGTTCTCGGTCTCCGTCCGCTGACGCAGGCCGCCAATCACCAGCGTCTGTCCGTTGCCGACTCGCACTTTCGTCTTCGCCTCGCGGCTGTCGATAATTGGCTGCCCTTGATTGAACCCGGCGAGCACGCTGAACGTCGGCGTCACCTCCATCTGGACCGTGTCGTCACTGGCAATTTGAGGTCTCACGGACAACGTCACTCCGGCCTCGCGAAACGTCGTCGTGCCGATCGCGCCTCCCTGCGACGTCTGCGTCAGCTGCTGAATCGGGATCTCCGTGACAATTTTGATCACGGCGTCCTCACGGTCGAGCACCGTGACAGTCGGGTCAGCCAGCAGTCGAGCGCCTTTGGTTTCATCCAGCGCATTGATGATGGCGCTAAGATCGAAGTAGCGGTTCAGCGTCATCAACCGAGTCGCGCCCAACGTGGGGATCGTCGCGGTCGTTGTGGCGTCGGCTGCGGCCGCGGCGGCGTCGGTGAGCACCTGAAAATTGGTCGGATCCAGCGGGAGTTGCCCAAAGTGTGTGCCAAAGGAGTGGCGTGGCACACCCAACCCGTTAGGGCTCGACTTGACAGCGTGAGTCCAGTTCACGCCCAGCCGCTCGAGCTCCTCCAAGCTCACGTCGTAGATCATCGCCGAAATTCGCACCTGCGGGCGGGGGCGATCCAATTGCTTCACGACTTGTCGAGCTAGTTCCACCGTTCGGGAGTCCGCCACAACCAGCACTCGATTCTCATCCTCGACAATTGCAATGCGAGCGCCGGTCAGCACCGTGTTCAGCGCCGATTCGATCGAAGTGACGCTGACAAATTGTGGCGCAAAGTAGGCCACTTCCGAGTTATTGATCAACACAGGCGAGACAGTCACGGCGCCTTGTCCCGCGCCGGCACTGGGCGCCGGGCCGATCGCGCCGCTCATTGCGCCACTCATGGCGCCAATCTGGCTTGACGACACCGACTGCAGGAAACGCCGCACTTTATCGAGATGTTCGGGGAAATCTCGAACCACGAGCAAATTGGAATTGGCCAATGGCTGCGCCTTCCCCTGTGGAGACAGCAGCAGGCGGACGCTGTCGACAACTTGAACGTCCCCGTTGGGCAAGGACAAGTTGAGCGTCTGCAGCATGCCGTTGGAGTCGCCCAAGTCAGCAAGCCGCATCACCACCAAATTGTTGCCGCGTGGCTGATAGCCATATCCATTGGCCAGCAATAGCGAGTCCAATACTTCCGCCAGGGTCGCGTCTCGAAAGACAGCGTTCGCGCTGCCTTCGATGTCCTTGCCATAGACAATGCTGACATTCCACGCCTCACTGACGGCAAACAGCGCCTCAGACAGCGTGGCATTCCGCAAGGAGAGATCGCCGCGTTTCTGCAGCACGGCCTGCAGATTCACCATGGGGCCATTGAGTTGTTCCCCCGCATCGCTCCCGCCAGCAAGCGGCGTCGCAACATTCGTTCCCGAAAGCGTCGCCTCGGGCGGCGCCAGCACGGGGACGTTGCTCGGAGCGGGAGGTTGCGCATGCGCGCTGTGCGAGAGCGACGCTACGGCGATGACGGCAGCCACCACCGTCAACTGCTTGCCGAGCAACCGGCGCGCCGTTCGCGTCGTCAGAAAGCGCGAAGCCTCACGACGATCGGCGAGGACGAGACGTCTCGAGTCCAGCCCCTGAATGGTTGTGACCGGCTGTCTCACGTGATGCCCCCTCCCTGGAAACTCACTCAGTACGACGATGGACCGCGGCCGTGCTTCCATCGCAGGCGACCATTTCAGGCCATTTCAGGCCATTTGTTGCCATCTTTAGGCCATTTCGAGGCCCTTGCGACGCGTCAACACGACTGCCGCTGGCCGGGCTTCCTAAGCGTCGGGCCGATCTCGCGCTATGGCGAGGTCGACTCCGCGATCGAGGTCAAACAACAACAATTTCAATTCAATTTGCATTAGCTCCACATGGCTCGTGTCACCGGGCAGCAACTCCACCGTGTCGAACCCAATCAGCCGGTCCATGGACTCCACTTCGGCTAGAAACCTCTGCAACTGCTCGAAGGAGCCGACCACGGTCATTGACAGGGAAGTCGTTGACAGCACAATTCCTTCATCCTCCTCATCACTGACATCATCCTGCCACTCAAGTTCCTCGTAGGGGTTCGCCCCTCTCCGCCACGGGCGCTGCCCGCTGGCGCCCAGCGAAGCCCGCCGCACTTGGCAATCCAGTTTCCTGGCGATCGCGATGATGTCGTTTTCACAAGTCTCGGCCGCCCCCGGGCGAATGGCGCGGCGGCGCCATTGATCGGCAACCTTCCGCAGCTCCGCCAGACGGTCGTCCAACCGGTGCAATTCGGTCTCATCGTGACGCGCCAAACGCTCGGCAAAAATCGCACGCCTGGACCTGGCCGCCAAAAACTTATCGGCCGACGGAACAAGCAAGACCATTGAGACAGTGATCAGCGTTACCCTTGCGGCAACGCGACGACGTGTTGCAGGCGGATTATTTGTGCCAGCTATCTCATTCACTTTCATGATCACCCTCGGCTGCCACGATGCGTGATCCACGCAGTTCAAAGTCGACAAAGCCCAACGAGTCAGTTGGTGAGGTCGATTTCAGCGTGAGACTTGCAAAGCTCGGACTCGACCGCAGCGCGTCCACGCTGCGATAGATGTCCGCGTCGTTGCGGGTTCCGCCCCGCATCAACACCTCCCCATCACTATGAATTTCCATGCTCTCCAGCCACAGCGACGGGGGAAGACAGCGAGCGACGTGTGTCGCGAACTCGCTGACGTTGCCGCGCTGCCGCAGCCGATTGAGCGATTGGAAGTCCTCCACGCCCTCCTCCAGGCGGACCAGCTCGCGTCGCTTGAGCACCAACTCGCTGCTCAAGCCACCGGCCGCGACTTCCTCTCGCTCCAGCGCACGTGTGCGGATGGACTCGTGCCACGCCAACCCTTGCAGCAGCAATGCCAGCAACGAGGCCGCAATGGCCAACGAATAGGGCCTCAGTTGAGACCACCATTGGCGGGGCTGTAGTGTTTCGACCGCGTCCATCAGGTTTGGCCCCGAGCGGGACGCGGCCAGCCAGTCGTCCGGAGTGCGGCCGCCCAAGTCCAGTGTCGCCAAGCCCCACACACCGGCGAATTGGCAGTCGGCGGCCTCTCCATCGCCCACGTCCACCAAATTCAAGCCATCCAGCCACGGCGAAGGATCGAGCAACACGCAAGGCACATGTTCGCTTCGAGCAGCATCACTGGAGACGGCGGATGCCTTGGCCAGCAGCTCGCGAGAGCCAACTAGCAGACAGCGTTCAACGTCACCCGCTGTGTGGGCGTATCGATGACAGCTACGCTGCAGCCGCGACAGGTGGGTTGCCTTCGCCTCCCACAACCGTTCGGGGCCATAGTTGGCGGCGGGACGAAACTGCACCAGCGGAGCGCCTCGGTGACAGACGGAGAATTCGATTCCGGACTCATCCAGAATCGTCAGCAATGTCGGAGCCTCCCGCGAGTTGGGCAGCACACTCGCCAACCTTGCGATTGAGTGCAGCGACGGCTCAATGGTCTCGAGCCGCAGACCCGCGCGCCGCACTGCGGCCGCAATCGCCTCCACCACGTGGAGGTTGGCGACACTCAGCACGCCGTGCCACCTGCCGGCTCCGAGGCAGTTCACTTGCGCGACATGCACCTTGAGTCCATGGCCCAGCGTCAGGTATCGCTGACAGCGTGACACAAATCCGTGCACTTCTTCCTGAACCTCATGCTCCGTGCCGACGACGGTCCGACTGACACACAGCTCTCCGCCCAACGCAACTCGAACCGTGGCCCCGCGCAGCTCGCGGCGCTGCGTCGCCTCCTCCAAACAAGCGGCAAACTCTTCAGCGCCGGCCTCAGTGAGCAGCGAGGTGGAGGCCACGCGCCAGCGAACCTCCTCGGCCGTGACTTCCCTCGCACCTTCGGGCGACTGCCGCACGGTGGCAAGCCGCAGATGCGATCGACACACCTCAAGGTAAACCAATGTCTCCGAACGACGTCCCACGTGACGCCGACGCTGTCCCGACACACCTCGGTCTTGCTGACTGGAAAGTTGGTTGTGCATGACTTGGGTTGCCTCATAAGACGACGAAACGCTACTTGCTACGTGGCGAGACCAGCGCCGGTCAAAAGGAGTGTGTCAACAACTTGGTCGCTATGGCGCCGGAGCAGTTCCCGGCGCCTCGAATCTGAACTCGGCCACCGGAAACGGACTGAACCTGAAACTGATATTCGTTCGACCCGCCAGTCGGCAGCGCGATCCACGGCGATTCCCCTCGCCACGCCGGATCCTCCAACAAGAGGGCGACCGCATGTTGAACCCCCGCGTTGGCGAGCAACTCTGCACGCTCCGCGTCCGCCACGCGTTGCCCCAACTTGGCCCGCACTAACTGAGACTCCAAGATTCCCAAGCTGAACACGGCGGTGAACGCCACGACCATCATGGTGACGAGCAACACCAACCCGGCGCGGCGACGCCGATTCCCGGCGCCGAGCACACTGAAACCCGCTATTTTGCCCACGCCCGTCATGTCGTCCCTCCAGTTGCAATCGCGGCGCCGGTCGAAGGCGCCTGCGGAAGCCTGCGGAGCCAAACGCGGCGGGTGAGTGCATACGGGTCAGCGCGATTCGGCATTTGGCACTCCACGCGGCAGACGACCGACTCGGCCAAGGCGAGGTCCGCCACTGGAGTCAAACCGTCGCTGCCCACCAGTGTGAAGGTGCAGCGGGAAATCGTGCTCGCCAATAACGCCTCCTCGCCGACGACGCCAAACAGCACCACCTGGTCGCGGACATTATGGATCCAACGCAAAGTTCCTTGTTCCGTGAGGATCGTCAGCTGCGTCGTGTTGGCCGTTGACGCCAAGGAAACCAGGGCCAACGAGTCGTGCAGTTGCTGCGTCAGATGTCGAATCGTCGCGTCGACAGCAAGCTGCCGGGAGGCGTCGCCATCAACACCCTCCCAAACACAGCGGGCCGCTCCGACCAACCCGATGACAGGCGTCATCAATACGGCGGACAGGGCCACCGTTGCAAGGCTCTCCATCAAGCTCAAACCCCGCCGACAACGCCGACGCTGGACTGGCCGCACCCGCCATCGTGGCGCCATCGGCCATAAAAGCGGCGTCGCCACAGCTGGACCAACATTTCGTGCATCGCTACCCATAAGGATTTCTCGCCACCTTCGTCGTCGCTCGGTAGGTCGATTCGCTCGCTTGCCGCACACCATCGCCATTTCTGTCGAGCCACACCGCGACATCGACCACCATCAGTCGCCCGGAAATGCCGCCACGTCCAGGACTCATCGTGCAGACCGTCAGCGACCGAACATCTGGATAGCCCTCCGACGACAGGCTCTCGGTGACGGAAAGCTCGCGAAAGTCATGCGCCAACCGCGCCAGCTGCCGGTGCACTCGATCGACACAAGCGTTTCGCATCGCCGTCATTCGTAAAAGACGCTCGTCAAGCTCGCCGGACCGCACGAGGAGCCGCGTGGTCGGCACGAGCACAATCGCAGTCATGGCCATTGCTGCCGCCAGCTCGAGCAACGTCGATCCCCGTCGCAATCGTGTTGTGCCGCGAAGGCTCATGGCAATTTCCGAATTTCAACGCGTCCGCAAGTTCAATCACGTCAGTTCATTCACGTCAGTTCAATCGCGTCACTCGGACGCAACCCGTCGCGCCCGCCACCTCGATCTGCCAACGCGTGGCCGCGTCGGCCGCAACCGCTCCGCCGATCACGATCTGAAGCCCGCGCCCCGCGGCTCCGGTCGGTCGGAAGCGCGGCGTCCCCGATGCAGAGACTTGCACGTGCAACGGAAGCTCCGTCCGCTCGAGCGTCACCGACCCCCGCATCACGCGATACTCGGCAACTCGGCCTGCCTGTCGACGGAACACCAAACGATGAACCACGCCCGAGTTGATGGCCATCCGCCGCGCCCGCTGCAAGTCGATTGCAAGTCGATGGGCCACCGTGCCCCCGCGAGCCACGCCGAGAGCGGCAAGCCTGAACTGCTTGCTCCCGGCAATCGCGACCACGCCCACGAGCGCGAGCGCCGCGATCAACTCGATCAGGGAAAAGCCTCGTCGCCGTCCGCGTCGATCAGGGCGCATACGTGTTGACCACGGTCTGCGTCGTGGCGTCAAACGTATACCGGCCTCCGTACGGAGTCGCTTGCAGGGCCTTGTCGGTATACCCTTCGCGATAGAGCCTGGCCAGGTTGGTGTCGGGCCAGCGTCCGAACTCCATGTAGTACGCCTGCACCTTGCCGTTCAGCTCCGCGATGTTCTGCTGATCGATTTTGGCCTGCGACTTGCCTCGCAGAGCCACCAGGCTGGACACCGTCGCCGTGGCCACGGCGGCAATGATGATGATTGCCGCCATCACCTCCATCAGTGAGAACCCACGTCGGCGAGTTCGTCTGCGAAATTTCATGAATACCCCTTTCACGTTTTTAGTGCGAGTGTGTTTGGACAAAGTGGGTGACTGCGTCAAATGTGTAAGGTTGGCGAGTAACTGGGCAAAGCAGCGCCGCAGGCGCGAGCCAAGTTGGCTCGGAGGTCAAGTTGGCAACTTCTGTAGGCCAGCTGCCGTGAAACCGACGCCAATGCCTGGCAGCGAGATTCACGCGCTCGATCTGCAGCTGACAGGCCTGTGAGCGGACGTCGTCCGACGGCTTCACGAGCCGGGGAACCGTGATGACAGCCAGCACCGTCGCCAGTGTCACCGCGAAAATCACCACCGGCAGCGAGAAACCGCTGGACTGGCCGGGCCTCCATCGCAGGCGACCCTTGTGAGGCCCGGTGGGCCGATCGTCTCGACTGGAGACAAGAATTTCGCGAATCATGTTTGGATCGTACATGCTCATCACTCCATTGCGTCGATCATGCCG